>DASYZE010000086.1:0-2802 GCA_035946625.1 Terriglobia bacterium
GCGCGCGTTGGTGATGGAATTGGTGGAAGGGCCGACGCTGGCGGAGCGACTGGCGCGAGGGCTCGTAGGGCCGGGGCTTGCCCCGGCCTTGACCGATGACGCCACAAGGCCGCCCCAAGGTGCGGCCCTACAATTCGATGAGGCGCTGGGCATTGCCAAACAAATCGCCGACGCATTGGAATTCGCCCACGAGCGCGGGATTATCCATCGGGACTTGAAACCTGCGAACGTGAAAGTGACTCACGATGGCGTGGTGAAGGTTCTGGATTTCGGACTGGCCAAAGCGCTCGCGCCAGAAATGTCGGCCACCAATCTTGCCAACTCGCCAACCCTCAGCATTGCGGCCACGCAGGCAGGAATGATTCTGGGTACGGCTGCTTACATGAGCCCGGAGCAGGCGAAAGGGAAAAGTGTGGACCGCCGAACCGACATCTGGGCGTTCGGCTGCGTGCTTTACGAAATGCTGACGGGCAAGCAGGTGTTTGAAGGTGAAACGGTCTCAGACGTTTTGGCCGCGGTCATTATGAAAGACCCGGACTGGACTGCGTTGCCCGCATCCACTCCGGTCTCCATTCGCAAATTGCTGAGACGTTGCCTGGACAAGGACCCTAAACATCGCCTGCGCGACATCGGCGAGACCCGCATCGAAATTGGGGAGGTAATTGCGGCGTCTGTAGGATCCTCGGCAGCAACTGCGTTGTCCGACTTAGCGCCACAGGCGACCTATACGGCGCCGTTCTGGCGGCAGCCAATAGTTGCGTTGCTTGCGCTGCTTTTGATCGCGACTTCCGCAGTCACGTTGTTTCTATGGACTCGACCTTCTTCCCGTCCAAGGACAGTCTTGCGGTTGGTCATTCCGCTTCCGCTGAATCAGGAACTAACGGATCCTCCCGCCATTTCTCCCGACGGGCAAATCGTAGCGTACACGGCGCGGGAAGGCGTTGGGGAGCCACAACTTTACTTGCGCGATCTGAATTCTTTTGAAGCCAGGGCGGTGATCGGATCGAGCGGCGCCCTGCAGCCCTTTTTCTCGCCCGATAGCCGCTGGGTGGCGTTCTTCGCGCAGGGCCAACTTCAAAAAGCGGCAGTCGAGGGCGGATCGCCGGTCAAACTTGCCCAGGCCAGTTTTCCTTTTGGGGGAACCTGGAATGAAGATGATAGCATCATCTATGTTCCCGAGGAGGTTTCTGGACTTTGGCGGATTCCTGCTCGGGGAGGGAAACCCGAACCGATCACGAAGCCCGGCGGTGCGAGTGGGTTCGCACACGTCTGGCCGCAATCGCTTCCCGGAAGCCGCTCGGTTCTTTTCACCATTTGGGGCATGGGCGTAATCGGTAGCGCTGTACTTTCGCTGGATACGCTCAAATGGCAGCCCGTCCTGGCAGGCGCGAGGGAAACCGTTTTTGCTCCGTCGAGCGGTTCTTCGGGCTGGCTACTGGCCAGCGACCCTACCGCCGGGCTCAAAGCCGCCCCCCTGGATGCCGCGCACCCCGCAAGCACGGCGGCCGACATCCAGGTTCTAACCGACGTTTACTACCGCGCGGAAAGCCTTCAACCCTGGCTGGCCGTCTCCAGGACCGGAACGGCGGTTTACGCACCAGGAAACCCCGCCAAGCGGTCCCTGGTCTGGGTGGACCGCGCAGGCAACATTGAGGCCGCTTCCCCAGAACATTGCCCGTATTGGCAGGCTGCCCTCTCCCCGGATGGATCGAAGGCGCTGGCGATGTGCGCTGCGGACCTCTGGGTCTATGACTTTTCCACCGGTAGCCGCCGTCGTTTGACGTTCAATGGAGATAATGGCGCCATAGTCTCGTCGCCGATGTGGAGCCGCGACGGCAAACGCATCTTCTTCTCCTCGAACGAAGGCGGCGACATCGACATTTACTGCCAGCCCGCTGACGGATCGGGCCCAGCGGAAGTATTCCTCAAACGCCCCAACGATCAGTACCCGACTTCCATGGCTCCCGATGGGACGCTGCTATTCGGAGAAGGATACCCCACGCGAGCGGAAGCTCTTTTTACGATGTCGCCGGATGGCCAAGTTTCGCCCTTGCTGGTGACGCCGTTCAGCA
The DNA here is from genome assembly GCA_035946625.1 of Terriglobia bacterium. Lineage (GTDB taxonomy): Bacteria > Acidobacteriota > Terriglobia > UBA7540 > UBA7540 > DASYXZ01. The sequence continues at coordinate 2,073 of DASYZE010000086.1, forward strand.
ACGTGAACGCCTTATTCTCGCCCGATGGCCACTGGGTAGCCTACCAGTCGGATGAGTCGGGTAGATTCGAAATCTACGTCGAGGCCTATCCAGGCGCAGGAAAGCGCTCGGCGGTGTCGACGGAAGGTGGAATCACTCCCGCGTGGTCACAAGATGGCAAGGAGTTGTTCTATGTCGCCGGAGACGCCGTTGTGGCAGTGCCCGTGCGGCCCGATGGATCGTTCGGGGCGGGGCGCAAACTCTTTGACCGTTCCAGTTTTTTCTTCCTCTGGCACAGTTACGATACTTCGCCTGACGGAAAACGGTTTCTCATGATTCACCGTGATACAGGCTCGGTGCCACGCCAGCTTAATGTCATTCTCAACTGGTCTGATGAATTAAAGCGGCTCGTGCCGACGGGAGAGAAGTGACGCTCGCCGCGGAAACCAAAATCGGCCCCTACGAGATCGTTGCGCCGCTCGGCGCGGGCGGGATGGGGGAAGTGTATCGCGCCCGCGATACCAAGCTCGGGCGCGAGGTGGCGCTCAAGGTATTGCCGGCGGAGTTTGCGAGGGATGCGGATCGCATGGCGCGATTCCAGCGCGAGGCACAGGTGCTGGCTTCGCTCAATCATCCCAACATTGCATCGATTTATGGTCTCGAGGAATCGGGCGGCGTGCGCGCGTTGGTGATGGAATTGGTGGAAGGGCCGACGCTGGCGGAGCGACTGGCGCGAGGGCTCGTAGGGCCG
>DASYZE010000087.1:0-157911 GCA_035946625.1 Terriglobia bacterium
CGCTCGGGCATGTTTTGGACGGTGCGCGGAGCCAACGCCATCATCGCTCTCCGCTGCCAACGCTTGAGCGGTGAATTTGAAAACTACTGGGAGACCCGCCGTGCCCGCCCCGCCTGATTCTCACAAATTTGTCGCACACCCGTCAGGAACCTGGTGGGCAGAGAGTCAGATTGGCTTTGTAGCGGCGGGCTGTGACCCCACGAGTGGAGTCTTTGCTATGCGAATTCGAATGTCAATTATTGTTGCGGGTGGACTGATGGTGGGCGCGCTGGCGCTGGCAGCGGCCACGCCGAAGCCAGGGACGATGCTTTACGTCACCAACAGCGAGAGCGGCGACATCACGGTAATCGATCTCGCCAGGTTGAAGGTGGTGGGTGACATCCAAGTGGGCGCGGCGGTCCACGGCGCGGCGGTGCAGGCGGATGGTCGCAAGCTCTTTACCACCGTCGAATCGAACAACACGCTACGCATCATCGACACAACAACGAACAAGATTGAAGCGACCATCAAGCTGACCGGGCGGCCCAATCAGTGCGCGGTTACGCCGGATGGAAAATATGTGGCGGCGCCCATTCGCAATGGCGACAGTGTGGATATTGTGGATGTGGCGCAGCGCCAGGTGATAAAAACGCTGCCGGTCAAGATACCGCACAATTGCTTTAGTGCGGGGAGCGATCGCTATCTTTTCGTAAGTTCGATGGGCTCGGATGAGATTGACCGCATCGACCTCACTACCATGCAGTACTCGGGCAAGACTCCGGTGGGCGGCGTGCCACGGCCTTACGTTGTGACGAAAGACGGCCGCACGATGTATGTGGCGCTGAGCGATCTGCACGGGTTTGCCATGGTGGATGTAGCGGGCAAAAAACCGATACGGAAATTTCGCATGCCCGCGATCAATCCAACCCCGCGCCCCCATCCCTTTGAGCCCATCAACACCCTGACGCACGGCCTGGCATTGACCCCGGATGAAACCGAGCTATGGGTGACCAGTCTGCTGGACGACTGCATGTACGTGTACAATGTGGCGGAGAAAAAAATCGTGGCGCGCGTGCCCACCGGCGAAGCGCCGAACTGGGTGACGTTTTCGCCGGATGGGAAATACTGCTGCGTCAGCAACGCGGGGAGTGACGATTGTTCCATCATAGATGTCAAGACCCGCAAGGAAGTGGCTCGCATTAGAGTAGGCAAAGTGCCCAAAAGGCTGGTTGCAACTGTCGTTCCGGCCGCCCCTGGATTTTAAGGGGAACGCCTTAGCGGGAAAAATCATCCAATACACGGGTTCAAATGAAACTTCAAAACTAAATCTTCAAGGAGGCTACACCATGCCGGTTCGCAGCGCAGAAGCAGAATGGAAGGGAAATCTTCTCGAAGGCTCAGGGCACATGAAGATGGGGAATTCGTATGACGGGCCTTTTACTTTTAAATCGAGAATGGAAAACGGGCCGGGGACCAATCCCGAGGAATTGATCGCCGCCGCCCACTCGGGCTGTTACTCCATGGCCTTTTCCGCCACCCTGGCAAAAAACGGGTTCTCCCCCAAACGGGTTCATACCAAGGCGAACGTTCGCTTTGAAAAAGTAGGGGACGGATTTTCAATTACCAACATCGAACTCGATATGGAGGGTGAAGTGCCAGGCATTGACCATGCCAAATTTCAGGAATTGGCGGAGGCTGCCAAGAAGGGCTGCCCGGTTTCCAAGGCGCTTACTGGAACGAACATCACCCTGAAGGCGAAATTGCTATAGTCTGCCGGGCCGGGGCTTGCTCCGGCCTGTGATTTGATGGGCAGATTAATGTGGGCTGTCGAATCGGTTTTGTTTGTGCAAAAGAGGCTAGGGCAAGCCCTGGCCCTACAGGAGGATTTTATGGATCCGCGATATCCGGTGGGGAAGTTTGCATGGCCGGAGAGCATTTCTGAAGACGACCGCAGGAAATTCACGGCGCAAATTGAGGAGATGCCCACCCGATTGCGCGCCGCCCTTCATGGCCTGAGCGAAGCTCAGCTTGATACGCCTTATCGCGAAGGCGGTTGGACGGTGCGCCAAGTGGCGCACCATTTGGCGGACAGCCACATGAACGCCTTCATTCGCTTCAAGCTGGCGCTCACCGAGACCGAGCCAACCATCAAACCCTATGAGCAACAGAAATGGGCGGAGTTGCCGGATGGGAAGACGGCGCCGATCGAAGCATCGTTGGCGCTGCTGGATTCGCTGCACCATCGCTGGACCCTGCTGATCAAATCCATGAAGCCGGAAGAATTTTCGCGCCCGTTTCGCCATCCCGAGCTGGGCTTGGTGACGCTTGAGCGCAACCTGGCGCTTTACGCCTGGCACAGCCGCCATCACGTGGCGCATGTCACTTCGCTACGAGAGCAGAAGGGCTGGGGGTCAAGTGCAAAGTCGGGGGCGGCGGGGTAGAAGACGGAAAGCAGAAGACAGTAAGCAGAAAGCAGAAGGCAGAACAACATCAACGATGAACAACGGCAACAAACCCGTCGGGATCCTTGCCCTCCAGGGCGATTTTGCGATGCACGCCAAAATGCTGGAGCGTATAGGCGAGCCATGGAAGTTGGTGAAGCACGCCGCGGAACTTGGAGAAGTTAGCGGGCTGATCATGCCGGGCGGTGAAAGCACGACCATGCTGAAGTTTTTCGCCGCCAACGGCATCGGGGCAGCCATCAAGGAATTTGCCGCCCAGGGCAAGCCCATTTTCGGCACGTGCGCGGGCGCGATATTGCTTGCCCGGATCGTCTTGAATCCGCCCCAGGAGCGCCTGAGCCTGATGGATATCACGGTTGAACGCAATGCCTACGGCCGGCAGATTGACAGTTCCATTCAGCAAGGCAACTGCCCTGAGATCTCACCGTGTCCAGTGGAAATGGTTTTCATTCGCGCGCCCATCATCCGGCAAGTGGGTGATGGCGTGCGCGTCCTCGGCCGCTGCGGCGAGCTCCCCGTTCTTGTCGAACAGGGCAATCTGCTTGCCGCCACTTTCCATCCCGAAATGACCGGGGACGAAACGATCCATCGCTATTTCGTAAGCAAGCTGGGCAAGTAGGCACATTCGAAAGTCGAAATTCGAAAGCGGGAAATCGAAACTCGAAATTTGCCTTGGCTTGCCAGGTCTCAAGTTTCCACGCGATGGCCCTGTCAATCACCAATCGGCAATCACCCATTGGCAATTTAGGTTACAATCCCTGCCTATGAAACGACGTCGCCTCACCACCTTCATAGCTTTGCCGGTCATTCTTGCGAGTCTGGGCCTGTGGCACAGTCAACCGATCCGCGCCCAACGCGCCGGCGCCTCCGATCTTGCTTCCTACATTGTCCTGAAAAACGTGATGGTCCCCATGCGCGACGGCGTGCGCCTGGCCACCGACATCTATTTGCCCTCCCAAGATGGCCTGCGATGGGAAGGCAAGTTTCCCGCCATCATGGAGCGGACGCCTTACAACAAAGATTTCTCATTTGGATACATGGCGCATCTCGTCCGTCATGGCTACGCGGTGGTGATTCAGGATACGCGCGGCCGTTATGCCTCTGAAGGCGTGTGGCACATGATGACGGATGACCCGAACGACGGCCACGACACCGCCGAATGGCTGGTGAAACAGCCTTGGAGCGATGGCGGCTTTGGCACGCTGGGGACGTCTTATCCGGGCGGAACACAACACGCTCTGGCGCTGACCAACCCTCCCGGCCTGAAGGCCATGATCCCGGTCGATGCGGTCTCCGACGCCGGTTATTTCGGCTTTCGCAATGGCGGAGCGTTTGAGCTTCGTTTTATGAATTGGATATTCACCCTGGGCGCGCCCCAGGGCAGCCGCGCCTCCAGAGATCCGGCCACGAAGGCAGTCCTTGAAGACGCAGGCAGGCACGTCCGCCAATATCTGTTGGCCCTGCCTTTTCGCAAAGGGATGACGCCCATCCGCCTGGCGCCCGAATACGACGATTGGCTCGCTTTCGCCATGGGGCACGGCGAAAACGACAACTACTGGAAACAGCCCGGGTTTGGGGTGGTGGATCAAATTTCAAAATACAAAGACGTTCCGGTTTATCTGATTGGCGGTTGGTACGATTCCTGGGCGCGGCAAACCACCATGAATTACATGGCGTTGTCTAGGAATAAGAAAGGGCCCATCAAGATGATTCTGGGGCCGTGGATTCACGGCCAGCACATGCACCATGCCAACGGGCAGGTGGAATTCGGCGAAAGCGCAGCCATCAACAGTGCCGAATTTCACGAGCGGTGGTACGACCATTGGCTGAAGGGCGTGGACAACGGCGTGGAGAACGAAGCGCCGGTAAAGATTTTTGTGATGGGGGGAGGGAGCGAGGCGAAGACCGAGGATGGCAAGCACCTGCACGGGGGTGTTTGGCGTGACGAGCACGAGTGGCCCCTGGCCCGCACCGTTTTTACGCCTTATTACTTGCACGCGGACGGCAGCCTCTCGCCGGCCAAGCCGGCCGAGCCTGCCAGCCACACCACTTATGATTTTGATCCGCGCAATCCAGTGCCAACCATTGGCGGCAATATTTCCTCGGCCGCCGGCATTATGTTGCAAGGCGCCTGGGACCAGAAATGCGGCCCGCAGGTTTGGAACTGCAAGGATGAGTTGCCGCTTTCGGCGCGGAGCGACGTGCTGGTGTATATGACGCCGCCGCTCGACCAGGATCTGGAAGTGACAGGCCCCATTGACGTGAAGCTCTGGGCGTCCTCCTCAGCCGTCGACACCGATTTCACCGCCAAGCTGATTGATGTTCACCCGCCGACCGCGGATTTTCCCGCCGGTATTGATATGAATTTGGAAGATGGCATCATCCGCGCGCGCTTCCGGAATTCGCTGGATAAACAGGAATTGATGAAGCCAGGCGAAATTTACGAATTCACCATTCAGCTCTATCCTACTTCCAATTTGTTTAAGGCCGGGCACCGCATCCGCCTGGATATTTCCAGCAGCAATTTTCCGCGCTTCGATGTTAACCCGAATACGGGCGAGCCGCTGAATGGCAACCGGCGGATCATTACGGCCACCAACACCATTTATCATGACGCGGCCCACCCGTCGCACGTGATTCTGCCCATTATTCCGCGGTGAATTGATTCACTTTCTCATGGGATCATCGAGCCATTGAAGAGAACGAGAGGAATCTTATGAGTCGGATTTCGAGCTTTTTCAATGGCTCGATGAATCAACCCCGCGTTGATGACATCCAATGAGCATGTCGGCACCATCTCGCCGCCCGCCGATCAACGTCCTTTTTGTGTGCATTGGAAATTCGTGTCGCAGCCAGATGGCGGAAGGCTTTGCGAACCATTCGGGTGCGGAACGGTTCCGCACATGGAGCGCCGGGTTGATGCCGTTGGGTGAGATTATTCCTCCCACCTTTCAGGTGATGCGCGAAAAAGGATTGACGCTCGAAGGGCAATCGTCCAAGGGATTGAAGGATGTTCCCGTGGAAAAAATGGATGTGGTGGTGGGCATGGGATGCGAAGTGAAGTGCCCCTTGCCGGCAGGCTTTAAAGGCATCCTGGTGGGCTGGAACGTTCCCGACCCTTACGGTCGGGACCTCGATTATTTCCGCAGCGTCCGTGACTTGATCGAACGGCAGGTGAAGGCCTTGCTGCGAGATCTCGAGGACCAACGCAAATCCTCGATTGAGAATATGATCGAGCCGGAGACTCGGGAGTAGAAGGCAGAAGGCAGAAGGCAGAAGGCAGAAGGCAGAAGGCAGAAGGCAGAAGGCAGAAGGCAGAAGGCAGAAGGCAAACCTCATTGAGGGTTTGCTTGAACCGCAATAAATCTGCGGATGGCTTATCGAGCCAGATTCGAGGTTCTTTAACCGTGTTATGATGAACGGCGTCGCGCGCGCTCGAAAGGGATCGCTATGAAGGTGATGACGCCTGATGATTCGCGCAAAGCGTGCGGGATTTTGAGGACGAGAATTCCGGCGGTTTGGCAAGGACAGACGCATAAATGAAGGGCGCGAAAGATTCTCATTCTGTTTATGCCCTGGAGGGTTCCATGCATGACCATCCTGATCACCACGATGCCGAGCTTTTGCTGCGCCTTTACGATTTCCGCCGTGAAGCGCGATTGCGCCAGGCGCGCGAATGGTTTATTGGACAGTTCCAGGCCGATACGGCGGAGGATTACCTGCGCAAATATCCCGGCGGGACCGCGGAGAATGCCAGTTTCCGCATGGCGATCAGTTACTGGGATATGGCCGGTTCGATCGTCAACCAGGGTTTGATCAAGGAAGATTTCTTTTTCGAGAACACGACTGAGTTCTGGATTGTCTGGGCAAAAGTGAAGCACATCGCGCCCCGCATGCGCGAGATTAGGAAAAACCCATTCCTCTGGAAGAATCTGGAAGACCTGGCAGAACGATACCAAAAATGGATGGACAAGCGCGCCCCGGAAGCGCTGGAAACTCTTCGTCAGGCGGTGATCGGCCCGCCGAAAAAATAACTACCCTGAAGCCCCTGTAAGAATTCCGGGCCTAACGGGTTTCACCCGATTGACAATCTTCCTGTCTCGACGTATATCTACCCTTCGTCTTCGAAAGGATCAGGGCTGCACCTGGGGATAGCTCGGGCCGGGTGAACAAGGGTGATTTCCTCGCAAAGCAACTTCGAAGGGGGCTCCACCGTGAAAATCAAAATCAAACTGAACGGCGCATGGCGTGAAGACGACGTCGAGCCGAGGCTTCTCCTCGTTCACTATCTGCGCGATGTAGCGGCGTTGACAGGAACTCACATCGGGTGCGAGACCTCGATTTGCGGCGCGTGTACGGTGCTCCTGAACGGCGACGCGGTGAAATCCTGCACCCTGTTTGCCGTGCAGGCGGACGGCGCGGAGATTCTCACCATCGAGGGCCTGGGGTCCGACGGGCACCTTCATCCTTTGCAGCAGGGCTTCTGGGAAGAGCACGGGCTGCAATGCGGCTTCTGCACGCCCGGGATGATTTTGGCGTCACACCAACTCCTCAGTCGTAATCCAGATCCCACTCAGGATGAAATTCGCAAGGGTCTGGACGGCAATCTTTGCCGGTGCACCGGATATCAGCACATTGTGAAGGCAGTTGAAAACGCGGCACGACAAATGAAAGACGAGTGACGGGTAAAAAGTGGCTGATGGCAAGTGGCAAGCATAATAACTTCAGGTAACTGGGGCACGTAATTTGAATAATGCCTGCCACAAGCCGTTTGCCACTAACCACTTCCTTTAAGGGAGCAAAATGTCCACCAAACTTCTCGGCGAACGAATCAAGCGCAAGGAAGATCCCCGGCTCATTCAAGGCCGGGCGCATTACGTGGATGACATCAAACTCGACGGGATGCTTCACATGGTATTCGCGCGCAGCGTTTATGCCCACGCGCGCATAACCAAGGTGGATACAACAGCGGCCCGGGCGCTGCCGGGGGTGGTGGCGGTTTACACGGGACAGGACATCAAAGGCAAGCTCGGCCTGGTCCCTTGCGCGGCGGGCATGGAAGGGTTGAAGATTCCCGATCATCCTTGCCTGGCGATCGACAAAGTTTGTTACATCGGCGAGCCCATTGCGGCTGTAGTGGCCCGCGACCGTTATGTGGCGCGGGACGCGGCGGATTTGATTGAAGTGAATTACGATCCGTTGCCCGCAGTGACCGATCCATTGAAGGCATTGGAAAAGGGGTCGAATGTCATCCATGAAGAGTTCGGCGATAACGTCGCCTTCGTGGCGAAACTTGACGCTGGCGATTGGAAAGTGGTTGAAGCGGACTCCACCCTCAAAGTAATCAAGCAGCGCTTTATCAACCAGCGCCTGGCGCCTATTTCCATGGAGACGCGCGGAGTGATTGCCAGCTACTCGCCGGGCGAGGATACGCTCACCGTGTGGTCGTCCACGCAGATTCCGCACATCCTCAAAACTCAGCTCGCCCTCATGAGTGGTGTGGATGAAGCGCGCAGCCGCGTGATTACCCCGGAAGTGGGCGGCGGCTTCGGCAGCAAGTTGAATGTTTATGGCGAGGAAGGCGTGGCTTGCTTCGCCTCCAAACAACTGGGCAAGCCGGTGAAGTGGATTGAGGGTCGCCGCGAAAATATGCTGGCCACCATTCACGGTCGCGATCAAGTGAACGATCTGGAAATCTACGTTCAGCCGGACGGGAAAGTGGTGGGCCTCAAATGCCTGATCGTGGCGGACCTCGGCGCCTATCATCAGCTCTTGACTCCTGCCATTCCCACCCTGACCGCGCTGATGATTCTGGGCTGCTATAACATCAAGCATGTGGATGTGGAAACGAAAGGCGTGTTCACCAACAAGATGGCCACCGACGCTTATCGCGGCGCGGGCCGGCCTGAGGCGACCTATATTATCGAGCGCGCCATGGACCTGGTCGCCCACGAATTGAAGCTGGATCCCGCCGAAGTGCGCGAAAAGAATTTTCCATCGCCCAAAGATTTCCCGCTTGCGCTGCCCACCGGCGTCACCTACGACACCGCCAATTACCAAAAGACGTTGAAGCGTGTCTTGAAGGCGGCAAGTTACTCAAAGTTGCGCAAGGAGCAGGAGCGGTTGCGAAAAAAGGGGAAGTACCTGGGCATCGGCCTTTCCACTTATGTGGAGATTTGCGCCATGGGTCCCTCCAGCCGGATGCCGGCAGGCGGTTGGGAGGCAGGCACGGTGCGCGTGGAAGTGACCGGCAAAGTTACAGTGCTCAGCGGCGCCTCACCGCACGGCCAGGGCGAGGAAACAACTTTTGCCCAAATCGTCGCCGAGGAATTGGGCATTCCATTTGACGATGTGACCGTTTACCACGGGGATACATTCCAGATTCCGATGGGCATCGGGACGTTCGGAAGCCGCACCACGGCGGTGGGCGGGACCGCCATTTATAACGCCGCGCAGCGAATCAAGAAAAAGATGGCGCGCATCGCCGCGCACAAATTGGGCATCAAGCCGGGCGCACTCCAATTCGTCGACGGCAAGATTCAGACCGCCGACGGGCAGAAATCCATCGGTTTCGGCGAGGTGGTGGCGGAAGCCATATTTGCCAAACAACTTCCCCCCGGAATCGAACCGGGCCTGACGGAGCACTGCGTCTTCGAGCCGCCCAACTACACCTTTCCCTTTGGCGCGCACCTCGCCGTCACGGAAGTGGAAGCCGAAACCGGTGAAGTGCGGCTGCGAGATTATTTCTGCGTCGATGATTGCGGGCGCATTTTGAATCCCATGCTGGTGGATGGACAGGTACACGGCGGATTGGCGCAGGGCATTGGCCAGGCGTTGTGGGAGGAATTAGTGTACGACGAAAACGGCCAACTGGTTACGGGCTCGTTGATGGACTACGCGCTGCCCAGGGCGCATCAATTCCCGTGGTTTAATACTTCAAACACCGAAACCAGAACGCCCGTCAATCCGCTGGGCGCGAAGGGCGTGGGCGAGGCCGGAACCATCGGGTCAACCCCCGCCGTGGTGAACTCGGTGATGGACGCGCTGCGCCCGTTTGGGGTGCGGCACATCGACATGCCGCTGAAGCCGGAGAAACTCTGGAACGCCATGAAGGGCGGCCTTAAGACGTCTTAGGGGTTGTAGGGCCGGGGCTTGCCCCGGCCCCAGGGGAGTAAATATGATCGCGCAACCATTTGAATATCACGTTCCGAAAACCCTCGCCGAGGCCTCGCAGTTGGTGGCGCAATTTGGCGCTGAGGGGAAAATCCTGGCTGGCGGGCACAGCTTGGTGCCCATGATGAAGTTGCGCCTGGCTTCGCCCAAGCACCTGATTGATATCGGAAGGATTGCCGATCTGAGTTATGTCCGCGAAGAGGATGGCAAGATACAGATCGGAGCACTCACCACTCACTACAATATTGAATCCTCAGAATTGCTGAAGAGCAAGTGCCCGCTGCTGCCCGAGACGGCGCGCGAGATTGGCGACGCGCAGGTGCGGAACAAAGGCACGATTGGCGGCAGCCTGGCGCACTCAGATCCTGCCGGGGACTGGCCCACCGCGGTTTTGGCGCTGGACGCCGAAGTTCAGGCGCTCGGCACTGGAACTGAGCGCTGGATTTCCGCCAAAGATTTTTTTGTGGGCCTGCTTGAAACATCTCTGGCTCCGGGTGAAATTCTTACCGCGATTCGTGTTCCGTCGCTTCCCGCGCGCAGCGGCGACGCTTACGTGAAACTTCGCCAACCGGCCTCGGGCTTTGCCATTGTGGGCGTTGCCGTCCGTTTGGGATTGGACGAGAAGGGCGCGATCCAGCATGTCAGCGTTGGCATTACGGGGGTCGGTCCCAAAGCATACCGCGCTGCCGCTGTGGAAGGCGCGCTAAGCGGAAAATCCCCGAGCGCAAAACGCCTGGCGGAAGCTTCCGAGCACGCCGCGGAAGGCATCGACGTGAATTCTGACCTTTACGCCTCGGCCACTTACCGGGCTCACCTGGCGAGTGTGTACACTCGCCGCGCACTCGAAAAGGCCCTCGACCGAGCCAGCGGGAAATAGGTGCTTCGACCGTGGTCCGCGCTCAGTGTTCTGTGGCCGCCGCCGGTTTAATTTTGGCTGCATCAATCCTCGCGCAGATTGGGCGTTAAGAATCGTAAGATTGACGGCTGACTCCTGGCAACTGACCACTGACAACGAACTACCTAAATGACCCTCGACGGCACCTACAAAATTTCCGCCCCTCGCGACATCGTCTATAAACAATTGATGAATCCGGAAGTGCTTTCGCGTTCGCTGCCCGGGTGTGAAAAGCTCACGCCCAATCCCGATGGGAGTTTCAGTGCCCAGTTGAAAATTGGGATTGCCATGATGCGCAGCACCTACCAGGGGCGGGTGGAAATTCTGGATGCCGTGGCTCCGGAACACTTTCGGATGCTGGTTGAGGGCAAAGGGTCGGGCGGATTTATGAAGGGCGAAGGCACATTAACCCTTTCCGAGGACGGCGACGATACCCTGATCGCCTACAAGGGCGAAGCGCAGGTGGGAGGACTGATTGCCAGCGTCGGCCAACGCATGATTCTGGGAGCGGCCAAACAAAACGTCACTCAGTTTTTTCAGGAATTCGCCAAACAAATCGCTGCGAGATGATCGCAGCTTTTCTCTCACGGCATTTTTCGTTTCCTCACCATCCACATCTGGTCTTTCCTGCATTGCAACTCGGTATCTCTATCCTTGATACGCCGCACAGCGTTATAATTATTGTAAGGAGGGAGACTGCCTCTCGGCACCGGCAGCCCAATCAGCAACTATGCCCACTCTTGGTGAAGTCCTCCAGCAAAACGTCCGCGAAGGCACGCTCTACGAAAAACTCGATCGCGGCTTCGTCCGCTGCTTCGCTTGCGGGCACTGCTGCCGCATTCCGGAAGGGCAGTTGGGCATCTGCAAGGTTCGCTATAACCGGGAAGGGAAACTCTATGTTCCGTGGGGCTATGTGGGCGGAGTGCAGTGCGACCCGATTGAGAAGAAACCATTCAACCACGCCTACCCCGGCGCCCTCGCTTACAGCTTCGGGATGCTCGGGTGCGACCTCCATTGTTCATATTGTCAGAACTGGGTGACTTCGCAGGCGCTGCGCGATCCTGAGGCACAATCGCCCCCCATGGGTGCAACGCCGGAAGACTTGGTGCGCGATGCCATTGGCCAGGGCGCCAAGGTTCTGGTGAGCACTTACAATGAGCCGCTCATCACCAGCGAATGGGCGGTGGCCGTGTTTAAGCAAGCGCGGGCCGCGGGCCTGCGCACCGGATTTGTTTCCAATGGAAATGGCACTCCGCAGGTTCTCGAGTTCCTACACCCTTGGATCGACTTATATAAAGTAGACTTGAAAAGCTTCGACGACCGCCATTATCGCCAGCTTGGCGGACGCATCCAACCCATCCTGGAGACGGTTCGCCGCCTGCACGAAATGGGCGTTTGGGTCGAAATCGTGACGCTCTCCATTCCGGGATTTAATGACTCCGACGAGGAAATGAAGCGCATGGCCGAATTTCTGGTGAACGTTTCGCCCGACATTCCCTGGCACGTCACCGCGTTCCATAAAGATTACAAAATGACCGACCCGGAGAACACCATGCCCGAAACGCTGATTCGTATCGCCGAAATCGGGAAGAAGGCTGGATTACGTTACGTCTATGCCGGAAATTTACCAGGCAGGGTGGGTGACCTGGAAAACACGCTCTGCCCCAACTGCCATGCGCTGCTCATCGAGCGCTACGGCTATCTGGTTCGGGATTACCGCCTCACCCCGGCAGGCGCGTGCCCAAATTGCGGCACCCATATTCCCGGCCGTTGGGCTCCCGCCTTTGATGGGCAGATTGCTTCTCACCCATTCCTTCCACGGGCGAGCCGCAATTCAACCCAATTTCATGTGCTTTCCTGATCGAGCAATAGCCGAACCCGCCCTTCCGCTTCTTGAGATGAAATGGGATGTACCGGAAAGAATTCTTCCCAGTCAACGTCCGGGAAGCCTTTGCGCGTCGCACATCCCGCGAGTCTCTCGCGCAGGGAAAGCGGACCTCCGGCGGAGATACCACTGAGGCAGGCAAAAATAATCTGGTGGACCGGCTCACGCCACCGGTACCCTGCCAATAAACGCCCCGCGGACTCCATGACCTTCGGATCTCTATTACAAAGCGCCTGCAACACTCGGCGCTCCTGCACGATGGCGCGACGATCATCAAATTGACTGGCCATAGATTCGCAACTCTAACAGGATGATGAAAAATGTCATTCTGAGGAGCCGAAGGCGACGAAGAATCTCGCAAGTTCTTAATTCTTAAAATGCAGAGATTCTTCGCTACGCTCAGAATGACAGACTTTGCGGCTTTTTCATCACCCTCCAAAGTGGAATTTTACTGTTTGAGGGAGAGTGTCATTTTAGCAGAAACGCCTTGTGCGCAAGCGCCCTTCCGACTATACTACCCCCTCGATGACCATCTACCGCGCCAACTCGTTTAATTACGCTTATTGGGGCTTTTGCCCAATGGGCTGAAGTGGCGCTGGTCTGAAATAAAAAAGGACTTCAAAGAGCCAGCCCACTTGAAAAAGTGGGCTTTTGTTTTTAAGGGAGGAAAACGAACCATGATTATCTCCATGCGGCCACATTCATCAAAAGAAGAAATCGATCAAGTCTGCGACCGGATCCGCGACTTCGGCTACAAGGTCCACACCATCGTGGGCGAAGAGCGTGTGGTGATTGGCGCTGTGGGCGTGGGCGACGTAACCGCGTGCCTCGAATCCTTGCAGGCCATCCCGAGCGTGGAGAGCGCGGTGCGCATCTCCGCGCCCTACAAATTCGTGAGCAAGGAATTCAAGAAAGAGCGCAGCCAAATTCGCGTGGATGGGACCGTGATCGGGGGCGGGGAATTCGTGGTGATGGCCGGGCCCTGTTCGGTGGAGAGCGAAAAACAAATTATGGGTACGGCGGAGGCTGTAGCCGCGGCCGGAGCGAAAATCCTGCGCGGCGGCGCGTTCAAGCCGCGCACCTCTCCCTATGATTTTCAGGGACTCGAGCTCGAGGGTCTGAAGCTGCTGGCCAAAGCACGCGAGGCCACGGGCCTGGCCATTATCACGGAAGTGATGAGCGATCGCGATGTCGACCTAGTGGCGGAATACGCGGATATCATGCAAGTGGGCGCACGCAACATGCAGAATTTCGCTCTCTTGAAAACCCTGGGCAAATGCGGGAGGGCCGTGCTGCTCAAGCGCGGAATGAGTTCGACCATCAACGAGCTACTCATGTCGGCGGAATATATAACGGCGCACGGTAATCCGAACGTGGTTCTTTGCGAGCGCGGCATCCGGACTTTCGAAACCGCCACGCGCAACACCTGCGACATTGCCAGCATTCCGGTGCTGAACGAACTCACTCACTTACCCGTCATCCTCGACCCCAGCCACGCCACCGGCAGGCGCAGCCTGGTGCCCGCGTTGTCGCGCGCTGCCGTGGCCATCGGCGCTGACGGTTTGCTGGTGGAAGTCCACCCCAAACCCGAGAAAGCCTTCAGCGATGGCGCGCAGTCCCTCGACTTCGCTCAGTTCCGCACTATGATGGAAAGCCTGCGCCCTTATCTGGAGTTACGCCACCCGGCCGCGGCGGTGAAATAGGATTGGATATACTGCCGCGAACCATGTGACCACCCCCCATGATTGTTGGAATTGTTCATTTTTCCCGCGATAGGATGTGAGGGATGGCGACCGTAACGTTTGACCACATCACCGTTAATCCGGGCCCATGCGACGGCAAGCCATGCATCCGCGGCCTTCGCATTCCTGTGCACGTCATTCTTCGGCTCTTGTCGAACGGCAAGACGCCCGCAGAGATCATCGCGGATTATCCCGAACTTTGTCCGACAGACATCAAACAGTCCATGGAATATGCGGCGTGGCTTGCGAGTGAAAAAACGATTATGGTTTCTGTCCCACCCAAGTGAAATTCCTTGCCGACATGGGCGTGTCCCCTCGAACCGTGGCCTTTCTCAGGAGTCTAGGACGCGAAGCCGTCCGACTCCCTGAAGTGGGGTTGGCTTTGGTGTCAAGAATCAAGCCCATTCCTCAGGCTCGGTTTTCTCAAATCCCTTCTCAATCAAGCCGCTGATCCGGATTGTTTCCTTACGCAAATGCCGCAGCTTTCCAGCCAAAGCCAACTTCGCCTTCGGTCCCCCCGGAGATTTCGCGTCCAGTTTTTCAGCCACCGCTTCACTCACAAATTGGCGCAGCGGGATTCGGGTTTCGGCCGCCTTCGCCTTGGCGCGGCGGGAAATAGCGTCTGGAATCTCCAAAGTCATTTTCATTACTTGATGCTCCCATTCTTATGGTGAGAGGTCAAGGCCGCAGGAATTTTGATTTTTTGTAGCGGCGGTCTTTGACCGCCGAATTTCAATTCCCAAGATATTCCGGCGCTCACAGAGCGCCGCTACAATTAGGTCAAGCCGACGCACCACCAAATTGATCCAACTTGCTCGCTTGTTGTTTTTGCCTTTTTGGTGATAAGAATGTCTGGGATTAATATTGCCAGGACCGAGGACGCGCTACATGAACGGGTGGAAGAAACTCACCTGGGTAATGATTGCCGGGGTCGGCGCGCTGGCGCTGGGCATGATTGCCACGGTTCGCGGCGAACCTTTGAACGCCGTGTGGCTGGTGGCTGCGGCGGCGTGTGTTTATGCGCTCGCCTACCGGTTCTACAGCCGCTTTATTGCCCTGCGCGTTTTGGAGCTCAACGACCAGCGCGCGACGCCCGCCGAGCGACTCGATGACGGTCGCGATTTTGTGCCCACCAACAAGTGGGTGGTATTCGGCCATCACTTTGCCGCCATTGCCGGGCCCGGCCCGCTCGTCGGCCCGATTCTCGCGGCGCAATTCGGCTATCTTCCCGGCACGCTTTGGATCGTGATCGGCGGC
Source organism: Terriglobia bacterium (assembly GCA_035946625.1). Taxonomy (GTDB): domain Bacteria; phylum Acidobacteriota; class Terriglobia; order UBA7540; family UBA7540; genus DASYXZ01. The sequence goes on from DASYZE010000087.1 coordinate 15,394, forward strand.
GTGCTGGGGGGATGCGTCCAGGACTTCGTCACGCTCTTCTTTTCCATTCGTCGCAATGGCAAATCGCTGGGGCAGATGGCCCGCGAGGAAATCAGCGAGTTGGGTGGCTGGACGGCGCTCGTCGGCGTGATCCTGATTCTGGTGATCCTGATTGCCGTGGTGGCCCTTGTGGTGGTGAACGCGCTCAAGGCAAGCCCGTGGGGATTGTTCACCATTGCGACCACAATCCTGATCGCTCTCCTTCTGGGCGTTTACCTGCGATTCCTGCGCCCAGGGCATGTGATGGAGGCATCCATCATCGGGTTTGTGCTCGTGCTGGCGGCGGTGATTGCCGGCCGGTACGTTTCCGAATCGGCGGCCCTTGCCCCCTACTTCACTTACAGCGCCAAAACACTGGCCTGGATGATCATCATTTACGGATTCGCGTCCTCCGTGCTGCCCGTGTGGTTGCTGCTCGCACCGCGTGACTACTTGGCGACGTTCATCAAGATTGGCACGATTTTTATTCTCGCCTTAGGAATTCTCGCCGCGCATCCTGCCATGCTTCTGCCGCCCATCTCGCGTTTCGCGGATGGGACCGGACCTATTTTCGCCGGCAAGATTTTTCCCTTTTGTTTTATCACCATCGCCTGCGGAGCCATTTCCGGATTCCATTCGCTGATTGCCAGCGGCACCACCCCCAAACTGCTCCGCAAAGAAACCCAGGCGCGCATGGTGGGCTACGGCGCCATGTTGGTGGAGTCCTTTGTCGCCATCATGGCTATGGTGGCGGCCACCGTGCTGCCTCCTGGAGTCTATTTCGCGGTCAACAGCCCCGCGGGCATCGTGGGCGATATGCCCGCGCAGGCCGTCTCCACCATTTCGGGCTGGGGATTTCCAGTGACTACCGCCGCGATGGCCGACCTCGCCCATCGAGTGGGAGAGATCACGCTCTTTAATCGCACCGGAGGTGCGCCCTCGCTGGCCGTGGGCATGGCGCACATTTTCTCGCATACCCTGGGCATGGGAGGCCTGGAAGCGATTTGGTATCACTTTGCCATCATGTTTGAGGCGCTTTTCATCCTTACCGTGCTGGACGCGGGCACGCGCGTGGGGCGCTTTCTTCTGCACGACGTGCTCGGGCACCTCTGGAAACCACTGGGGCGCACCAACTGGAATCCCGGGGTTTTTCTCACTAGCCTTCTGATGGTGAGCGCCTGGGGCTATTTCCTGCTCCAGGGGGTGGTGGACCCGCTCGGTGGAATCAACAGCCTGTGGCCGCTGTTTGGAATTTCCAATCAACTATTGGCCACCATTGCGTTGTGTGTTGCCACCACCATCCTGATCAAGATGGAAAAAAAGTCCTACATCTGGGTTACCCTCGCCCCGCTCACCTGGCTGGTGTGCGTCACCATGACGGCGAGCTACCAGAAAATCTGGGACTCCAACCCGCGCATTGGCTTTCTGGCCCACGCGCACACTCTGAGCGACGGCCTTGCCGCCGGCACAATTCCAGCCGCCCATATTGCCGCCACCCAGCGGTTGATTTTCAACGACCGGCTGGATGCGGTGGTCTCCGGCGCGTTCGCCCTGCTGGTGCTGGTGATTCTGATGGAGTCAGGCCGGCAATGGTGGCTTTACATCCTGGGCCGGAAGGTAGCGGTCTTGCGCGAGGCGCCTATGGAGGTCTCACAACTGACCGCGTGATGGGGAATTGGGTCATGGGGCCATTGAATCATTGAGCCATTGATTTTTTGGATGACGGAATGGCCGGATCAGTCAATGAATCAATTTCTGATTGTTAGCAAAACGCGACGGCCCACGGATTTTCAGGAGGAGGAAGAATGGCAAAAATACAAGAACTGTGGCGAATGGCCTGGCGATTGCTGTGCGAGGCGTGCGGCGAAAATGAGTATGCGCGATACCTTGCGGCCGCGAACCGCCGCGGCGACGCGCCCTTGTCGCCGGAAGCATTTTATCTTTCCAGGCTTGAGGCCAAATACTCTCGCCCCAACCGCTGCTGTTAAGCGATGCGCGAGCTTTCAATCAGGAGGCGCCTATGAAGTACCGTTGCTTCTGGTTATGTCTGTTAATTGCCGTCCCCGTGTTTGCCCAGCAAGGGTCACCGCCCGAAATACCATTCGACTCCGTTCCGAACGTCATCAAGCTCCCCCCGGATTTATATCTTGGAGAAGTTTCCGGTGTGGCCTTGAATTCCAAGGGCCACATCTTTATCTACACACGAAGCGGCGAAACCCTGCTTCTCGAGTTTGATGCCACCGGCAAATTCCTGCGCCGGATCGGCAAAGGCCTCTACGCGTTCAGCGGACGCTCTTTTGCGCACGTAGTGCGAGTGGATGCGCACGACAACATCTGGTGTGTGGACGAAGGCTCGAACATGGTGATCGAGTTCAATCCCGCCGGACGGGTGATGCTGCTTCTCGGACGCAAGCCCGAGCCCTCGGAAGGCCCTGCGCCCGCACCCTCCGCTGCTCCGCCCCCAGCCGCTCTGGCTGGAAATCAAGGTTCCGGCAGCACCGGGCCTTATGGCCTGGTCACCTTCAATCGGCCCACCGATGTGGCCTGGGACGCGGCGGGAAACATTTTTGTGAGTGATGGGTATGGAAACTCGCGCGTCGTCAAATTTTCCGAGGCGGGCGATCTCGTGAAGACGTGGGGAAGCAAGGGTTCGAGGCCGGGACAATTCCGTACGCCGCACTCCATCGCCGTGGACGCGAAAGGGAATGTGTACGTTGCTGACCGAGGGAACAAGCGCATCCAGGTGTTCGACAATGACGGCAACTACCTGCGTGAATTCACCAGCGCGGGAACGCCGTGGGCGATCTGCATTACCCCCGGACCTGAACAATTTCTCTATAGCTCGGACGCGCAGCCCGGCCGCATCTACAAGCTCGATCTGAATGGCCAATTGCTGGGCGAGTTTGGTTCGTTCGGCCACGCTCTGAAGCAGTTCGGCTGGGTGCATGAAATGGATTGCAGCCAGGGAAACAAGAACGTGCTGTATGTCGGGGAACTTTTGAACTGGCGGGTGCAGAAACTCATCTTACATCCCGCCCCTCAAAACAATTAGGGCCTTCCACCTGGAAGGCCCTGGGGAAAAGGAAGAGGAACGGGTGCGGTTATTTTCCGATTAGTCCCAGATCGCTGCCGACGCCGGTAACAAAGTCCCAGCCGGATTTGGCGCTATAACTTCCCGCCGTACCCGAGATGATGTCCCTGTAATTGACGCCGTAGGAGCCAGGGTAGTTGGCATAAATGGTGGCGAGTTCGTTGGCAGAGGTACGGAACCCCGCTGCGGAATTGACGATGCCGGACAAAGAAGGCGATGCCACGCTCGTCCCGCCAAAAACGAGCCAGCCGCTCAACCCCTGGCACGATGTGCTGTCATAGACGGAAACGCCGGTATTGGGGTCGGCGTCAAAAGAGAAATCCGGCACGCCACGCTGTGATCCCACGATGGTGACTATCCCGTTTTGGAAGGCCGGCCTCGCTTCATAGGCGCTGGGACCTCCGCCGCTTCCACTCCAGCCCGTTTCGCTGACAAAGGTGTTCCCGCTCATGTTCAGCGTAGTGCCGCCCGCCGCTACCACATCAGGCGAGACGCTGGGATAAATCGTTTTGCCGCCCGTATCCCCGCTGGAAGCGAAATAAACGATGTTGGCGCCGCTGCTGAAATGCGAGTCATTCGAGGCTTCGGAGGAAAATTCGCTTCCTCCCCAGCTCATGGAAACGTCGCCCTCGCCGGCACTGCCACTCGCGCAAGAGGTCGCGCCGCACTTTACTTCGTTGGTGGCCACGTCCACAGCGGTAAACAGGTCGGTAAAACTATTGGATTTCGCTTCCACCAGCACAATCTGCGCGTAAGGAGCCATGGCGTGCGCCCACTCGATGTCGAGCGCTGCTTCCTGTCCCCAGCCGCAATTCGCCCTGATCTTCCCGCCGGATGCAATCACTTTTTTGAAGCACGGTTTGGCGCCATCGCAGACGGTTGCGTTAGACAGCGGAAGTCCGAACTGTTTGGAAAAAGTATCAAAGTCTTTTTGCGCCGTGGAATAGTCGTAAGCGTCCACGATGGCAATCACACCGTACCCGCCGTTAGTTGTGGTGGGAGAAGCGGGAAGGTTGTAGCCGGATCGAATCGTCACCGGCGACATCCCGGTCGGCGAGCTCCCCTGGGGTGAAGGTGATTTCTCGGGAATTAGCACCAGGTGATTGGTGTGCGCGCGATGGCCTACGTCCTCTGGATGTTCAACGGTGGAATCCGGAACCAGCACTCGGCCATTTGCAGCGCCCTGGCTCTGCGCCATGAGCGCGGAAGTTCCCAGACTCATCGCAATTCCGACCAGCGATAGAGCAATGAACTTCTTCATAGTGAGCCTCCTCCGGTTTGCAAAATCTTGATAATTGTCCAATCGATTTGGCGATACCCCAGCCCAAAAAGGTCACTATTTAAGCATGGAGGCGACTTTTTTGCAATGGCACGAAAGTCTGGCCAAATCCTCCCTCATTGGTTTGACATATTCCCATAACTATCTGCTAACTCGGAGGGGATTTTTCTTCGCACCATGCCCGCAAGGGCGGCATTTTAACTTTCGGGCGGCAGTTAGTTTCTGCCGGATAGTTCTCCATAGACGGCTGAATTATCAACGGTTTAGCAGCTTCCCATGGAGGTTGTTCGGGTTCCGCCCACGGGTGTGTTTGTCGTCAGGTAGCGCACTTGGTTTCGCCGTATCCAGGCTTCCCGTTGAACTCAATTTCATAATTCGTTTGAGCCAGGAAGCACCGGAGGATTGCAAGTAATTTCTTGGGAGTCGCTTGGGGGGTTTCCGGAGCAAGACCCAGATCGATCAGGATTTTCGGGTTGGAGCGGTGGGGGACGGCCATGTTGTGACACGTCGAGCGGACCCGCGGAATATTTTGGTCGCGATTGGCAGTCGCGTGAGTGACGGCGGTCACCGACTTCAACAATTGGGTGATGAAGAATGAAGCTGGCCCGAAGGATTTTCATCAGATGAACCCGCGACCTTGCCCAAAGTTGGTGCGGGTCTCACCGGGGTGACTAGACGATATGGCGAACTGCAGCGTAGGTGAGGAGAACTTCAGCCGGTCGGGTTGGTACGGACTGCTGGGAAATCGAGCAAAGGCGAGGTGATTTTCAGCAATTCCCAATCGCATGCGCCGTCTCGTTGGTCGTTTTCTCGGAGTTGTTATCGGCGCCACAGCCGTGGCTCTAAGCCTCAGAGCCATGAGTTTGGGAGTCGAGAAACCCAAGCCGCTACCCGGCAGCGAGCCATGTCTTGGGTGCCACCCCACAGGGCGCCGCACCGGCGCGCGCCAACCTGGGGTTCCGCCGCCCTTCAACGAAGCGGTGCTGCGCGCTTCACCCCATGCTGATCTGGAGTGTACGAACTGTCATGCTGGGGTGGGCAGAGATTTTCCCCACGCGGAGAAGCAGCCGCCGGTTGACTGCGGTACCTGCCACGCAGACGAGCAAAAACAGTATGCCGAGAGTCTGCACGGACGGGCCGCGCGGCGGGGCGATGCACTGGCCCCGCGCTGCACGGATTGCCACGGGACTCACAACATTCTCCGCCCCTCCGACGCCGGCTCTCCAACTGCAATTGTGGCAGTGCCGGCCCTGTGCGGCCGCTGCCACCATGAAGGCTCCCCGGTCCAAATAACCTACAATATTCCGCAGGACAAAATTCTTGCAAACTACACCGAAAGCATCCACGGCGAAGCTTTGTTTAAACAAGGGCTGGTGGTGACGGCGGTCTGCACCAGTTGCCATACCGCGCACTTCGTTCTGCCGCACACCGACCCGCGATCTTCGATTTCCAAGCATAACATAGCCAAGACCTGCACCAAGTGCCACGCCCTCATTGAAACGGTCCATCGCAAGGTGATTCGGGGCGAGCTGTGGGAGAAGCGGCCGGGCATGATTCCCGCCTGCGTGGACTGCCACGAGCCACACAAGATCCGGCAGGTGTTCTACCCCCAAGGTATGGCGGACCAGGATTGCCAACGTTGCCATGGGCGGCCAGAGCTGAAAGCGACTGGCGGCGGTCGAACTCGATCATTGTTTATAAACGCGAGCGAGCTATCAGGGTCGCGCCACGCCCGTGTGGCCTGCGTGCAGTGCCACACCGGCGGGGATCCTTCGCAACTGCGCCCTTGCGCCACCATGGCGGCAAGGGTGGACTGCTCCATCTGCCACGCCCCCGTCGTGGAGCAGTATCAGGAGAGCATCCACGGGCAATTGCTGGCCCAGGGCAGTCCGGACGCGCCGGCCTGCGCGGATTGTCACGGGACACATGGCATCCTGAGTCACAATGACCCGCGCTCCGCCACTTTTTCCCGCCGCGTTCCGGACCTCTGTGCTCAATGCCATCGAACGGGCCAGAAAGCCGCTCTCCGCTATAAGGGATCGCAGACCCATATTGTGGAACACTACGAGGAAAGCATCCACGGCCAGGGATTACTCAAGAGCGGGCTTACCGTGACGGCGAACTGTGCCGATTGCCACACGCCGCATCACGAACTGCCCAGTGGCGACCCAAGATCGAGCGTGAACCGAAACAACGTGGCAGCCACCTGCGGACAATGCCACCGCGGAATTTATGAACAATTCCGATTCAGCATCCACTCGCCGGCGGTTGCCAGGACCACCAAGCCTTTGCCAGTGTGCAGTGACTGCCACTCCGCCCACACCATCGAGCGCACCGACCTCGCGGACTTCCGCCTGAACATCATGTCTCAGTGTGGGCGCTGTCACCAGGCCATCGCCGCGACCTACTTCGAGACCTATCACGGCAAAGTTTCTAAACTGGGTTATTTAAAAACCGCGAAGTGCTACGACTGCCATGGGTCGCACGACATCCTCCCAGTCACCGATCCCGCTTCGCGGTTGAGCCGGGCCAACATCGTGAAGACCTGCGGCAAATGCCACCCCGGCTCGCAGCGTCGCTTTGCCGGATATCTGACACATGCCACTCACCACGATCCCAAAAAGTATCCGTACTTGTTCTGGACCTTCTGGGGAATGACCTCGCTGCTGATGGGTACTCTGTTGGTCGCAGGATTGCACACCGCGGCATGGCTCCCGCGATCGCTCAAATTCAGCCGGGAACTGAAGGCGGCTTCTCCCCCCGAGACCGACGCCACCTACGTTCGCCGCTTCCGGCCGTTCGATCGAAATCTCCACCTGATGGTGATCACGAGTTTCATTGGCCTGGCCTTGACCGGAATGATGCTGAAATTCTCGTATACCAGGTGGGCGCAGGTGCTCTCGCACCTGCTCGGCGGGTTCGAGGCCGCCGGGCTGATCCACCGCTTCTGTGCAATCCTCACATTTACTTATTTCGGTTTGCACCTGTGGGACTTGGGGCGCAAGCGGCGGGCCAGCGGCAAGACTTGGCGCCAATACATCTTCGGTCCTGAAAGCACAGTATTCAACCGGACGGACTGGCGCGAGCTGATCGCCTCACTGCGCTGGTTCTTCGGTCGTGGGCCGCGGCCCCAATACGGCCGCTGGACTTACTGGGAGAAATTCGACTACTTCGCAGTCTTCTGGGGCGTGGCGGTGATCGGCGCCACCGGACTGCTCCTGTGGTTCCCCACCACCTTCACCCTTTTCTTGCCGGGCTGGATCATCAATGTGGCAACCATCATCCATAGCGATGAAGCACTGCTGGCGGTGGGGTTCATCTTCACCGTCCACTTCTTCAATACGCATTTCCGGCCGGAGTGCTTTCCCATTGATACCGTCGTGTTTACCGGCGGCGACCCACTGGAAAAATTCAAGCGCGACCGGCCGCGCGAATATCAACAGCTCCTCGAGCGAGGCGAGTTGGAAAACCACTTGATGGCCGCACCGCACGAGATTGTCCAAAGGTTCTGGCGCCGCTTTGGCTTCACCGCCTTGGCCTTCGGCATTTCGCTGATCGCCCTGATTGTTTATGCCGAGGTGTTTGCCTATAGGTGAGCGGGGCCACTTAAACTATATTAGACGTTCGGGTCGATCAGGATCACGAATGTGCGCCCGATTGATATCCCGACTCGATCTCAGCCAGCATCTGGTCGATATCGGCGGTAGGAAACTCCAGCCGCGCCGCGGCACGGACCACCTCGAGTTTTTTGGAGACATCTCCGATTGGCTGCTGCCGACGTGCCCCGGCGAGCGCTTGCCGCACCCACCCGGCAACCGACATGCGGCGGGAGCGTGCCGCGCGTTGGATCTCCCGATACTCAGGATCTTTCAAAATCACCTGTAGCCGTTTGGACATAGGATGAGTCTATCTGACTCATCAAGATGAGTCAAACACTTAGAAATCTGCTCCTGACTCCTATCTTCTATTTTTGGGCTGCTTCCGGCGTAATGCCCAGATCGCTGAGGATTTTGGGATTGGCCTCGTCAGCGGCGAGCAAGTTGTGGCAAGTAGAGCAGTCCTGCGGAATATTTTGGCTGGCATCGGTGGTCGCGTGCCCGCCGTCGTGGCAGCGGAAACAGCCGGGGAAATCCGTATGACCAATGTTATTGGGATAAGTTCCCCACGTGACTTTCATCTCCGGAAAGACGTTATGGTTGAAGATATCCGCCAGCGCTTTGCCCGCTTGCAAAATCTCCGTCCCGTGCTGAGAGTAAACATCCGGATAGTTTTGCTGGTAATACTGCGACAAAGCGGCAGGGATTTTTGCGTCCGCCTCTTCCTGCGTGTCATATCGCTCCTTGAGGATTTCAAGCCCTCTCTTCTTGACGAAGGGAAGGGCAGTGGAAATCTCCCCGGCGGCCAGCGCCTCGTCCATGGCTCGGTCGGGCAGTTTGAAGATGTGGGTGGGGCGGTTGTGGCAATCCACGCAATCCATCACCCGGCCGGATGCAAGGTTGGCGGCCGCGGGCTTGGTGTCCGGATCGAGGAAGAGGAAGCTCTTGCCAGTCTTGGTGTTTTGGTAATCGACCCAGTGAATGTTTTGGCGGCTCTCGTCGGAGCCGTAGCGAATCGTGATTCCGCTGCCCAAGTGGGCGCTGTGGATGCCGGGTCCGGCGATTCCGCCTCCGATGTGAAGCAGAAGGACGGTCTGTGTGAGGCTGTTTTTCTCGTCCTCACCGTATTTGGGAATAATCTTCAAGCGATCGCCCACCAATCTTTGTGGCCAGTGGCACTGCTCGCAAGTTTCACGCGCCGGGCGCAGGCTGTGGACCGGGGTTGGAATCGGCCGGGGGAATTTGTTGAACGCCACCGCGTAGACTTGATAGGTGCCGGAAAGCTTGCTGCGCACGAACCACGAAGCCCCCGGCCCAATGTGGCACTGTACGCACTCGACCCGCGAGTGCGGTGAACCCTGATAGGCAGTGAACTCTGGCTTCATGACAGTGTGGCAGGTCTGTCCGCAGAAGGTGACCGAGTCCACGTAATTCATGCTGCTGTAAGTGAGCTGGCCGCCGATCATCACGTTGATCGCCGTGATGACGCCCACAAAGATCAGCAGGCGGCGCAACTCGACGTTCTGAAAGTCCAGAGGCGGAAACGAAGCGGGGAACACGCCCCGGTGATGCTCGCGGCGGCGGCGCAGAATGATCCCGGCGGGGATGAGGATGAGCCCGGTAAAGAAGACCGCGGGCAAGGCCATGAAGGTCAGCAGCCCGAGGTAGGGATGCCGGATGTCACCGCGGATAATGGTGGGCAGCAGCCAGATCCAAAATACGCCTGCCGCCGTAACCAATACAACGCCAATGCGGCTCAGCCAGTTGCTGGAAAGATGAACGAGCGGGGAGAGCCACTTGATAAGCCTGGTTTCTTGAAGGATCATGGGATGTCTTTTCTGTTTTGTTATTTTTCAGATCCGATTCCTCTTGCCTAGCCTCGTCGACGGTGACGGTTTTCCCTCGAAGCAGGTTCAGGCGTGGCGGCAGCTTCCGTTCCGGCCGGGGCCGCTTCCCTGCGCTTCAAGCTATGGCCCGTCAGCCAGGCCGTCTCCATCGGGTAAACGTCGGGATCAAAGATCACCGAGTATAAATGCCAGACCAAGATGGCCAGCCCGGCCAGCACCGCCTCATAGAAGTGGACGGCGCTTGCCAGGTCGGAAAAACTCTTGGGCAGCCATTTGAGAGTAAACCTGTTGGCCCAAAGCATCAACCCCGTCAAGATCATCACCACCGCGCCCCAAACCACCGCCCAGTATTCAGCCTTCTCCACGTAGCCGTGCTTGGAACGGCGCGGGCGCTCGCGGCGCAGACCCAAATTGTAAGAGAAGTTTTCCAGGGCTTCGCGCGCATCGCTTACGCGTGGCCAGAGCTCCATCCAGTGACGCCGCAACTCGCTGTTGACCACCAGCGAAATGACGTGCATCCCCGCAACCACAATGAACAACACTGCGGCAACGCGGTGGATGGTGCCACGCACCGGCCAGGTGGTTTCCCAAACCAGCAGCGGGCGCGCCCACCAACCCTCGGGATATTTCAGGGCGAATCCGGTCCACGCGAGGACGGCAAAGGATAATACCAGGAGAAAATGCTCAAGGCGTTCGAACTTGAACATCCGGAACTCGCCGGACGATTCTTCATCCAGAGAGTAAAGTGCGGGCACGCCGAGAGCCTGGCGGCCGCCCGAAAAGCGGTGCTGAGTAAGCTTATGCACCCAGTCTCCGAAATTGTGCAGGAACATCAGTCCGACGAAAAGCGGGATAGTGACCAGGTAAAAGGCGCGTGCCCAGCCCACGACCTTGGGCTCTCCGTCACCGGGGGACTCATGAATCGGCCCCAGGGCGAAACGCGTGCCCGCGCCCTGGTGGCATTTCCCGCATGTCGCGGCCAGATTCTTGGGATTGATGGTTGATCGGGAGTCGGTAGAAGGGAAGATGTTGTGGACGCCGTGACAACTGGCGCAGTTGGCCACAGTTTCGTCGCCCGACTTCAAGGCCATACCGTGGAAGGACGTTTGAAAGCTCAACACCCGATCCGGCGGCAAGCCAAAGCGCCGGGACAATCGGACGTTGCCGTGGCACTGCGCACACGTGGCTGGAATGTTGCGCGGAGCGACGGACGACGCTGCGTTCTCAGGCTTCAGAATTGCGTGCTCTCCATGGCAGGTGGTACACACGGGAGCGTCCGCTACTCCTCGTGCCACGGCTTGGCCGTGGACGCTGGCTTTATACTGTTCGGCGATGTCCGCATGGCACATGCCGCAAGTGTCTGGCACGGCCCCGCGGAATTCTGCCGACGTCGCCCCCGCCAATTCATGGGCGCTGCCATGGCAGGCTTCGCAATCCGGCGCCGCGGCGTTCCCATGCCTGGCGGCCTGACCGTGTACCCCCTGGCTGTAATCCCGCGCAACGCCTTCGTGGCAAGTTGCACAAGCAGGCTTGGGGATATTGGCGGGGTGCGGATACTCCTCATGCTTTGCGTGGCAGGTGGCGCAGGGGACCGACGCGTGGGCTGAATTCTTGAGTTTATTCCCCACGTCGTGGCAGGACGCGCAGATGGGCTCGCTCGCATCTTGCGCCCGGATGGGCCAGGCGCAGACCAGAGTGATAACGCAGACCGATAAGGCCATGTGTCGTGCGCTCATAGAGATGCTGCCGGAATGGATGTCCGTCCCGGCGACGGTTATTCTTTCAAGGCATTGCAGCGCGGAGACCGAATACTTTCGACTTCCCACCGGCCGCAAACCGCCACTTTCCGTTCTTGATGAGGAAAGCACGAGCCGGGGACGAGTTGCCGCGCCCACCTATGCCCCTCGCATCACGGTGCAAGGTGAGCCAAGGTTCAGCACGTGCCGTCGTTCATTTCTTGTCTTGTCCTTTCTCCTCGCAGCCTGTAAGGGAGTGCTTGTTCTTTGCATAGCACTTGCCCACGTCATTGAGATCTTTGGGAGACTTCTTGATATCCACGTGACAGGCGCTACATGCTTTCTTCTCCGTCTTGGCGTATTCGGCCTTTCCGAACATCAGTGTTGCGGAGAGTGTCAACCCTCCGATCAGCAGAGCGAACATGACCTTGAGCGTTCTCATTTCTTTTATCCTTCCTCGATTTGAAAGTTCAACATCCAATTTCACTTTCCAAGCGCAAACCAAGAATCCAAGGTCCTGTCGGACCACCGGGCAGCGCCCCGCCAGAGACGCCAGGCGCCTCGGGCCTAAGGCCGGGGTTTGGACTCAATCTCGCGAATCTTCAAATACGATCCCGCAATGGCCATCACGATAAATATGAGTGAGAGTCCCAGGCCCTTGCGACGCAAATCGCTCTCGTGCAAGGCGGCCCCGCCCGCTTCGAAAGCCTTGACGGAAGATTTCACGCCGGGTTCGGTCAACTTCCCAACCTCCAGAGGGTCGAGGGTGTGGACCGCCACCCGCGCTTTGACGATGGCTTCATTTGACCGGCTCAGGTCCAGGCGGGCGCTGGAGACTTCCATGCCGTAGCGCTCGGCGGTGGAGAGAATTTCTTCCGCCTGTTGCTGTGATTGGTTTAGCTTGGCCAAGTCATCGGAAATCTTTTGCGCCGCAGCGTAGCCCGCGTCACCCTCCGCGTGGCACGTGATGCAAACCGACTTGGATCCGACTCCCACCCACTCATCGCTTGGTTTTACGATTTCATGATTCGAATGGCATTGAACGCAGCCGGGCAGTCCCATTTTTTCGAAAGCGGCCCCGTGCGGACTCTTTTGGAATAGTTGTACAAAAAAGACGTGGCACGTCCCGCAAACGTTCGCCACTGAGGTTACGCCGGGCGGCGTGGCGCCGTGGTTTCCGTGGCAGGTGGTGCAGGTGGGCGCTGAGGTATCTCCCTCGGCAAGGATTTGGGCGTGCACGCTTTTCTGATAGTGCGCGGCCTGGTCGGTGGGGATTTTGTATTCCGCCATCAGGTGGGAGTTGGAATGGCAGCGCGAGCACGTTTGGGCCACGTTGGTGGGATAAACGGGTGCGCGCGAGTCGGAAACGGCCAGAATGTTATGGACACCGTGGCAGTCCACACAGGCCGCAACTTTCGTGTCGCCCAGTTTCAGCCTTTTGCCGTGTACGCTGGTCATATACTCACTCAACTGGTCAGTACGCAATTTGGGGTTATAGCGGCGCATATAATTACCGTCGGAATGGCAGCGTCCGCAGAAGTCCGGCAACTTGGCCTTGGGGGGCGCGCCGCGAAATCCTTTGGCCGGACTCATCGCATCCATTGAATCGTCGCTCGGATTGCCGCCGTGGCAATCCGCGCAACTCAGGCCGGCCTGATGGTGCACGTCGGAGCCAAAATCCTTGGCAGCCTGCGCCAGCACCCCGTCGAGCGTGGAGTGACAAGTGACGCATGAGTCCTTCGTTTGTGCCCAGCCGAAGGTGGCCAGCGTCAGAATTAGAACCGCCGAATTGCCGAGAATTTTCTTCATGCCTTTCCTGCTTCGCGACCGAGCGATGTCATTCCAGCCCGTCGCTCTACTTGAAAACCAGGGCGGACATCATGATGATGTAGCCGAGCGCAAAAATGCCGAGCCCGGTAAAAATGCGCGTAACGCGGCTGAATCCCACCTGTCGATCGATGAACGGCACGGCCATCCAGACCAAACCCGCCAACGAGAAGCCCAGGATTCCCGCGAACTCGCCATCCAGAAAAAATACTTTGGAAGGTAGGAGCTTGAGGGATTGGAACATGAACAGGAAATACCATTCCGGGCGAATCCCGGCCGGGGCGGGGGCAAAGGGATCCGCCTTGGTGCCCAGTTCCCAGGGAAAGATGGCGGCTAGCGCGCCCAGCACCCCCAGCGCCGCATACCATCCGATCATGTCGCGCAGGAGAAAGTTGGGGAAGAAGGGCATGATCCTGGCGGTCTCTTTACCCTCGGCAATGCGCGCCTCGACGCTGGGTGGAACACTCATGCCCAGTCGCTGCACGAGGAGAAGATGCGTCGCCAACATCATGGTGGCCAGTCCGGGCAACACGGCGACATGGAAGCCAAAAAATCGGGTGAGGGTGGCGCCCGTCACTTCGGGTCCGCCCCGCAGGAACATCAGCAGCCACTTTCCAACCCCCGGGATCGAACCGCCCATCTGTGTCCCCACCTTGGTGGCGAAAAAGGCCAGGGTATTCCAGGGAAGCAGATAGCCGGTGAAACCAAATCCCAGCACGATGAAGAAGAGGAGCATCCCGGTGACCCAGGTCAATTCGCGCGGCTTCCGATAGGCCTTCAGGAAATAGACGCTGAACATGTGCACGGAGGCGGTGAAGATCATCAAATTCGCCGACCAACTGTGCACCGAGCGGATCAGCCAGCCAAAACGAACCTGCGTCATGACGTACTGCACGCTTTCAAAAGCGTCATTGGGCGTGGGCCGGTAATAAAGGAGCAGCAGAATTCCGGTGAGCACCTGGATCACAAACAGGAACAAGGTCATGCCGCCGAAGTAGTACCAAACGGTGTGGCGATGCAAGGGAATGGTTTTGTGGCGGAGGAACTCCTGGAGGGTCGCCGCTCCAAAGCGGTCGTCGAGCCAATGGGTGACGCGAGCTAGAAGGCTGGCCATGGTTATGCTTTGCGGGCGGCGATAATGTCTTCGCCCTGCACGTGCACGTCAAAGACTTCCAGCGGCCGGGGCGGCGGGCCGCTGATGTTGCGCCCTTCCAGGTCGTAAAGCCCGTTATGACACGCGCACCAAATCTCGTGCAGGTCTTCGCGATATTGGACAGTGCAGCTCAAATGGGTACACACCGCCGAAAGCGCCTTATATTCGTCCTTCGCAGTTCGAATCAAAAGGGCGGGCTTGGACCCAAATTGAAAAATTTTGGCGGAGTTGAGCTTCAGCTCGTTAACCTTCGCCGCGACCACGGACCGGCTGGTGGATTCGGGGACTGCAGGCGGAATGATATAGCGGAGGGCGGGGTAAAGAAATGAACCGAGTGAAGCCAGCACGCCACCCCCCAGCAGCATATTCACCCAGCGGCGCTCCACTGGCGGGCTGACGCCACGGGCATCTTTTAGGTTCTCCATAATGGGCATCCGTTGGGGTGGGGCTTCAGAATGCCCCTTTTGCGTTTCGGCAAAAAAAGCCGCCCCCTCCACACGCCGCACTCATGAACGGCGATCGGGGCCATCCTTGGTCTGGAAATTAAACTTCAACTCTACAATGCCGGGCTGCTTATTTCTTCTTTGCCAGCTCGCGAAGAAAAGCCACCACCTGATCGATCTTCTCTTTGTCCAGTTGCTTCCCATACGCCATCATGGGCGACTTTCCCTTGGCGATGATGTCAGCAAGCTCGGCGTCGCTTTGTTTTTGGACTTCGGCGGAGCGCAGATCTTTAACCTTCATCCTCTTGCCCATGGCGGAGTCTCCGCTTCCATCCTGCCCGTGGCACATGGCGCACTTTGCCTTAAAGGTGGCCTCTCCGTCACCGGCCGGCGGCTGGCCCGCAGCGGAAAGAGATGACAGCAGAAATAAACCGGGCACCACCAAGGCGAGAGACCAACTAATTACTTTCCAGCCTGCTTTTGCATTTGACCGTTTCATCGTTTACATCCTCCTGGTCTGACGATTTGATTTTTACCGCATACGAACTTTAGCCACTTGACGGCTGAATCTAGAATGAATAGACGAGCGACAAATTCACCAGATTCCCCCGGAAGCTGCGCGGGCCCGTGGGGTCGGTCGAGGCATCCATTTCGTTATAGTCGTAGTAACCCCAGCTTGTCCTCCACGTTACGCCCCTGGCCAGGGCAATATCCAAGGTCCCGAAAGGCCGGTGGTATTTGTAATCCAGCGGGCCAGTCGGAGAGTTGGGGTTCAGGATCAGCGTGTTGCCCGTCACATCGTCGATGGAATATCCCACCCTCAGGGTCACCCTCTTTGTGGGTTTCACCATGAAGTCGAAATAGCCGTAATTCATTTTGTTGTTGTAAATCGAGAGGCCCTGCAACGTCACCGGCGAGCCGACTATGGTGCAAGCCGGGAAAACTGCCGGCGGAGCGCCCGACCCAAAAATGAAGCAGATGTTGGTTTGAGAAAAAATGCTGGTGTAGTTATAGCCCCCGTCCAGAGACCAGCGGTCGGTTGGGGCGACGTTAAAATAGGCTCCATAATTCCGGGTATGCTCCAAATGGTCCACTTGATAAACATTGTTTCGAGCTTCGTAAATATTGAACGTGGTGCCCATGTTCAGCCATTGTTTGGGTTTGTAGTCGCTCCGGAATTTATAGTGTTGAAACTGCCGCGGACTGACGCGCGTGAAAGTGTTATCGGCATACATCCATTCCTGATCGTAACTTAACCGCACCTTGTCCGTCGGCCGCGCCCACAAGCCCAGGAGCAGCGAGTTCTCATTAATCGTGGTCGAGGCGTCAAAGTTCGCCAGCGTTTGCGTCGAGGGGCCGCTTACCGTGCACGACCCGTCCGGGTTGAGCGGCGCCCCGGCGCATGGCCCGCCCTTGGCCAAAGTGGGGTCATACGTGCTTGTTCCATATGCCACGTTGCGCTGGTCGATGATTCGATGGCGATAACGGTGGCCAATGCGCCCGCCCAAGTGAGAGTTGAAATCGTACTCCAGTTGAAAGGTATTGGCCTTGGTGTCCTGCCCCAGGAAGATGCTGGAGATGGAGGTGGCCAGGTCTGCTTCCGACGAAGCGTTATGGACTGGGCATGCCTTGGCCGTGTAAGGCGGAGGGCAAGTGGCCGGATCGAATCCGACCAGGGTTGCGGTGGCGGACGATCCGAAAAGCGCGGAAGTAGTCAGGTCATTCTGCCCCGGGATGCGGAAATAGGCGAACCGGAATTCGTCCACGATGCGGAACTTGGGCGTGATCGTGAAGGTGACGTCGTAGTCCGCCGAGACCGCGGTGCGGTTAATCGCCACCGGACCGCTGGTGGTAAGTTGCCGGGCCAGGGTTCGCGACTCGTACCCTTGAAAGAGTTCATTGAAGTCAGCGATGCTCGAGCCCGAGGAACTGTAAACAACCCGCCCGGCCATATCGACGTTTTTGAAATAATTGGACTGAAAGCTCAATTGTTCCGTCGGCGAAGCCGTCCGCACGGGCCCTGTGCGGGAATAATACGAGAAGTCACTGCACTTCGGGCTGACCGTGATGGGGGTAGTTGTAGGGTTAACAATGGGCTTGGCGCAGGGGGAATTGTTTTTCGTGTCCCAGGATACCCCCATGTCCACAAGCTGCCCGTTGGGGAGGGCATATATCAGGTTGTTATCCGTCCAGGTGCTGTCGCCCTTGTAGTAATTCAGATACTGGTCGTAACTAAAGTTGGTCCGGGGCAGCACCTTGAAATCGATTCCCACTTGATAATTGTTGGTCGTCGCTTTGAATTCCTGGAACAACAAAGCTTCTGTCCCCACGTGATAGGTGGTGAGCGAAGGGCCCTCGTTGGTATTGCGGGAGTAGCCCAGGCGGACTCGAATATTCGACTGCGGGAGCAGGGTCAGATTGTAATCGCCCATTCGCCGTGTAAGCGCCATGGAGTGCGGCGAGCTTTGGATGATCACCGAAGGGTTCGAGGTGGTCGGATTCAGCGGGTTCGCCAACAAGTCGTAATTCCAAAGGTTTCGGTCGCGCCGGAAGTTTGCGGAGAAGTCATACCACTTGTTCTTGGAGATGCGCAGCATGCTGAAATTATTGGGGTCGCCGCCGTAGCCAAAGTTCGTCAGCGAAAGCGTGTCGAACAGCAGCCCCTGATGGTCTTTCGATCTCATCTCCAGGGTCTGGTTGAAGAGCCGGGCGCCTTGGCCCAGATTCACGAATGTGTCATAGACATCGTTGTTCCCCGTAAAGCTGGTTCCGCGCCACCCCACCTCAATGGATTGGTTCACGTGATAGTCCCCCCAATCCTTCCCCTCCAGCGTCTGATCGTCCTGGGCCAGGGCGGGGGTGATGAAAAACAAAGCCGCCGTCAGTCCGGTGATCCACCAGCCAAGATGCGACGTCTTTAACTTCATAAGCTGCTCCCGCGCGGTCCTGACATCATTGCCTCAATTCAAATCTCGCTTTCTTTTCGCCGGACCTTCCCAGGTGGCTACTGGAAGAAGAACCGGTTGGCGTTCGACCCGTGAATCATCGGGTGGCACAAAGTACAGGCCTGGTACTTCGCCGATTGGTTATGGAAAGACGGAGTGCCGGGTGCGCCCGAATCCACCGTCAAGGTGTGGCACTCGAGACAAAGCAGGTTCACCTGGCTGCGCCTCAACAACCGGGGATTGGAGGAAGCGTGCGGTGTATGGCAGGCCACGCACCCCTCGGTTTTCACCGGGGCGTGCTCATAAACGAATGGCCCGGCTTTGTCGGTGTGGCACTTGAAGCAGACCATGTCCTGAGCCGCCGTGGAGCGAAGTTGCTTGGTTAAGAAACCGCCGTGTTGGTTGTGGCAATCCGTGCACTTAATCAGTCCTTCGTTTACCCGGTGGTGGAACGGTTTGTTGAAGTCCGCCCTGACTTCACTGTGGCAGGCATAGCAGAGCAGCGGCTGCTTTTCCCGGAGGAGGAAGTCCGCCGACTTGGCGTGGTGTGGTGAGTGGCAATCGATGCAACTCACGTTGTTGATGTTGTGCGCCTGGCGGGCAAAATTGGAATGCTCCTCATCGTAAGTGTGGCAGGAGAGGCAGCGCTTGCTGATGTCTGCGGCGGGCACGCCCTTGAAGCTGAAGATCAGCTTCCTGCCCGCCTCAATCTTGGCCGCCTCGTTCCCCGCCTCGCTCATCGCGTCCACGTGTTTTTTCCCCGGACCGTGGCAGGCCTCACACCCCTGCCATTCCGGTCCCTTGCTTGGGTTGAGGGTGGTTTTCCAGTGCGGCGTCTTCTCAAAACTATCGTACATGTCGCTGTGGCAGGCCTTGCACGTGTCCATTCCCACGTAGTCAGCGGGATCGCCCCGAAAGTCCTGGATCGGCTTGGGCGGGTTTGTCTGGGCAGGGGTTCCCGCGGTAATAAGGTTGGTGCCCAATAGACACGCGAAGATCATCAATGTCATGGCGGCAGAAACCCGGCGCGGCTTCATTTTCGAATCCACAGGAGTCCCTCCTGATGAAG
This sequence comes from Terriglobia bacterium, assembly GCA_035946625.1. Lineage (GTDB taxonomy): Bacteria > Acidobacteriota > Terriglobia > UBA7540 > UBA7540 > DASYXZ01. Next base: position 34,398 of record DASYZE010000087.1, read on the forward strand.
AGATACCTCCACACATTGGTTGTGCGGGATGAGCCTCCGGGTTGAACTTTTCATAAACATATTCGACATGCATGACTTACAAACTCTTGATACTCGCCGGACTATAGTTTTGAGCGCTTCTAATGTCTGTTTGACTTTGCAGGCACTCGCTTGCTGCCGGGTAACTATCCGCCTCAAAAACAGCCGAATCCGGATGCGTCGGCGGACCGCTCGCCTGCGCGATGGCCCGTGTGCTCGTGTTTGCCTCCAGGAATGGCCATGGTTCGTTCACCTTCAAGAGTCCACTTTCAGCCTCAAGCGAACTAAAGTATGTGATTACAGTCACAACCGGACGTGATTATAGTCACCATTCGTGTGGATTACCTGATTATGGTGCGGCCCTAACCTGATATGGCTGAGGAAATAATCTTTCCGGGAAGGATTGGGAAACTGCGAATCAATAATCTCGAGTGTTAGTGAGGAATGGTGCCGCGGGACGGAGTTGAACCGCCGACGCCAGCCTTTTCAGGGCTGCGCTCTACCACCTGAGCTACCGCGGCACAAAACAAATTAGTCAGTAGTGAAGAGGAAGGGCTGGCCGGCAGGACTGCAATCCGCAACCGCCGACGCTCCCGACAGGTCGGGACGCTCTACCGCTTAAACTACCGCAGAATCTATGAACTATTCTGGGGGGAATTTGAATTCCTGTCAAGAATTGGAGACCGGGTTCGTGTATAGTCTCCATTTCCAGGGAGGGTTCAATGATTGATCTGCGACCAAATTTCTTGTGGGCCACATTTTACAATTTGTTGAAAAAGTCTCTCCCTTGTCATTCCGAGGAGGTCGCGGCGGCGACCGACGAGGAAGCTCGCACTGCCCGTCATTACAGAGCCAGATTCCTCGCCACCCTCAGAATGACACGAGTGCGGAACGTTATTCATCAAACTCCTAAATTTTTCACTCCCTACCTTTCAATCCTGATTTTTCTGAGTCCCGCCGCCCGCGCGCAACAATTCAATCACAATCTTTACAGCGAAATGCAATGGCGGATGATCGGCCCTTTTCGAGGCGGACGAACGGTGGCGGCAACCGGAGTGCCCGGCCAGCCCAACGTTTTTTATATCGCTGCGGTGGATGGCGGAGTATGGAAAACCACCGATTCCGGGCGCGTTTGGAAACCAATCTTCGACGGCCAACCGACGGGCTCGGTGGGGGCCATCGCTGTGGCGGCATCGGACCCGAATGTGATCTACGTGGGGAGTGGGGAAGGCTTGCAACGCCCAGACCTCTCCACCGGTGACGGCATTTACAAATCCACTGATGGCGGCCGGACGTGGAAGCACCTGGGATTAAGCGATGGGCAACAGATTTCCCGGATCGTGGTAGATCCCCGCGATCCGGACCGCGTCTTTGTGGCCGTGCTCGGGCACCCTTATGGCGCCAATGAGGAGCGTGGCGTTTTCCGCTCCATCGACGGCGGCACCACCTGGCAGAAGGTCCTGTACAAGGATGAGAACACGGGCGCGATTGATTTGGCGTTCGATCCCTGGGACTCGCAAACCATTTACGCCGCGCTGTGGGCCGGGCGGCGTCCACCCTGGACCACCGGCGGCACCATCAACGGACCGGGCAGCGGGCTCTACAAATCCACCGACGGGGGCGACACTTGGAAACAACTGAAGGGCGGCTTGCCCACATCAGCCAAGGGCTTGGGAAGAATCGGCCTCGGCATCGCACCCTCTGATCCGAAACGCATTTATGCCCTGGTTGACATTCCCAGGCAATGCGGTCTCTTCCGCTCCAGCGACGCAGGCGATACCTGGGAGCGGGTTAATTCCGAAGAGCGCATCTGCGGGCGCGGCGACGATTTTGCCGGGGTGCAGGTGGACCCTCAGAATAAGGACTTAATTTACGTAGCCAACACGTCCACCTACAAATCCACCGACGCAGGACAAAAGTTCATCGCCATCAAAGGGGCGCCCGGCGGTGACGACTACCATACGATCTGGATCAATCCGCAAGATTCGCGGATCATCTTGCTCGGGAGCGATCAGGGGGCAACCATCACGGTGAATGGAGGCGAGACCTGGAGTTCCTGGTACAACCAGCCTACGGCACAGTTCTACCATGTGATCACGGACAATCGCTTCCCTTACTGGGTGTACGGCGGGCAGCAGGAGAGCGGTTCCGCGGCGGTGGCGAGCCGGGGGAACGATGGCGAGATCACCTTCCGTGAATTCCACCCCGTCGGCGTCGAGGAATACGGCTACGTCGCCCCCGACCCTTTGAACCCGAACATTATTTATGGCGGCAAAGTGACGCGCTTTGACTGGACAACCGGCCAAGTCCAGGACGTTTCGCCTTTGGTTCTGCGCTCCGGCCAATACCGGTTCAATCGGACCGCTCCGCTCCTCTTTTCCCCCGCCGATCCTCACCTTTTGTTTCTGGGCGCGAACGTCCTGTTTGAGACCATCAATGGCGGACATAGCTGGCATGCCGTCAGCCCCGATCTCACCCGCCAAGATCCCGGCACGCCCTCCAACCTGGGAATTTTTTCCACCTTGGATCAATCGCGTCGGAAACATCGAGGGGTGATTTACTCCATCGGTGCCTCCTTTAATAATGTGAATATTATCTGGATTGGAACCGACGATGGATTGATTCAAGTGACGCGCGATGCCGGCAAGACCTGGAAAAACGTGACGCCGCCCGCGCTGACCCCGTGGAGCAAAGTGGCGCAGATCGAGGCCTCGCATTTTGATCTCACCACCGCCTATGCCGCCGTGAATCGCCTGCGGCTGGACGACCTTCACCCTTACATTTACCGCACCCACGACGGGGGAAAGACCTGGCAGGCCATCAACAAGGGACTTTCGGACAACGCCCCCGTTAACACAGTGCGCGAAGACCCTGAACGGCGCGGATTGTTATTTGCGGGCACGGAAAATTCCGTCTACGTTTCCTTTAACGACGGAGACCAGTGGCAGCCGCTCCAGCTCAACCTTCCCCATACCTCCATGCGCGACCTTGCCATCCACGGCGACGATTTGATTGTGGGAACCCACGGACGCTCGTTCTGGATTCTGGACGACATCACGCCCCTCCGCCAGATGAGCGGGGAAGTGGCCAACAGTCAGGCTCACCTATTCAGCCCGCAGGTCGCTTATCGCATTCAGCGCGACACCAACACCGATACTCCGCTCCCGCCCGAAGAGCCGGCGGGAAAAAATCCGCCCGACGGCGCCCTGCTGGATTACTACTTGAAGTCGGCGACCTCGGGGCCGGTGAGGTTGGAAATCCTTTCGCATTCGGGGGAATTAGTCCGCCGCTTTTCAAGCACCGATACGCCCGAGGCGGTAAACGAGGCGGAAATGAATGTTCCAACCTATTGGGTGAAGCCCTCGCGTGTGCTCTCCGCGAAGGCGGGGATGCACAGGTTCGTGTGGGACCTGCGCTATCCTCCACCGGAATCCGCCCGGCATAACTATCCCATCTCGGCGATCTACCAGGAAACTCCGCGCGGGCCCCTTGGCCCGACGGCGCCCCCGGGTCAATATACGGTGAAGCTGACCGTGGGCACGCGGACGTTCACCCAGTCGCTGGTGGTGAAAATGGACCCACGGGTGAAAACTTCGGCGGCGGGTTTGGCGCAAAAGTTCGCTCTGGAAACGAAGATCATGGAAAGCATGAAGAAGGTGGAAGCGGGCCGGCAAAAGGTACGGGCCCAGAGGGCGGAATTGAGAAACGTCATGCAGGAGCTAATGAAAGGAGCGACCGCGGCACCGAAGATCGATCCGCGAACGGAGGAGACTCGCAGAGCCATCGCTGAACTGGACGAAAAAGCAGCGGGGTTTGAGGGCGCAGCAAGCGGACGCCGCTTTGCCGGCGGCGGTCCCAATCCTCAGAGTTTTTCCAGGCTGAATCAGGAATTGAACCGCGTCCTTGAATTGGTGGATGGCGCCGACGCCGCGCCCACCGTCCAAATGGAGGAAGCACTCACCGCGCTGAAAGTGGAAATTGATACACTCAACGCGAGCTGGGCAGAATTTGAGAAACGCGACCTGCCCACTCTCAATCAGAAATTGAGGGCAGCCAAGTTGCCCGCCGTCACGCCATGAACAGTATGAAATGTCACTTATCCGGAAGACGCGCAAGCTGATGAAAGAGTGCCCAAAATTTCATGCCGAGCGAAGCGAAGGACCTCGCGCTGTCTTGTAGTAAATCACTTGACTTTTCGTTGCGCATAGTGCGGACTGAATTCAAGATTTTTCATCCGCCTGCTCAGGAACGAAATTAAGTCTGATTTGCCGCCTTGGAGGTTTCCGTCAGGAATTTCGCCGCCGCGTACTCCGGTGAACGGCGGACGCAAAGGCCTTCCAAACGCGCAGATTGCCTGCGTAATCCTTCAGCATCCGTTCCGGATGAAATTGCAACCCTACGGTGAATTCAGATTTGGCGTCGAAGTAGGCCTCGATCAATCCGTCCTCTGCATACGCCATGGGGGTGAAGCGGTGCGCCAATTTGCGAATGCCTTGATGATGGTAGCTATTCACCCGCATGGTTCGCCGCTTATACCACTGTGCCAAGGGAGTGCCGGGAACGATCGAAAGGCCATGCCGGAATGTGTCGTAGTGGTCATAATCGATATGTTGAAGCGAAGACTCCTTCTCCTTGGACACATCTCCGTAAAGCGTCCCGCCGCAGAGAACGTTCACCAGTTCTGATCCCCGGCAGATTCCCAAAATGGGCAGCCGTAGGCGCAAAGCGCGGCGCACCAGACGAATCTCAATTTCATCCTTGTTGGGGTGAGTTTCTTCCAGGTACTTGAAGTTGGATTCTCCCGCTTGGTAATGTTTCGGTTCAATATCCGGCCCCTCCACCAGCAGGAGAGCGTGCATGCCTTTTTCGTATTGGGGCAGGCAGTCCAGGGCGCCCTCCGCCACCGGAATCATGACGGGCAGCAATCCAAAGCGCATCAGAAGTTCGAGGTGGAATTCGCCGGTAAAATCCACCAGCTTGTTTTTGCGGATGGTCCGTCGCGTCACGGTCAGGACGGCAGGCCGTTTCATTGCGCCAACGCCTTCAGAGCTTCCACCAGGCGTTCGTCCTTTTCGCACCCCTGGGAGGCCACGCGGATGTGGCGATCGTCCATACCCAGCTTATTCGAGCAATCGCGGACGTACATCCGGTGATCGTTGAGCAAGCTGGCCTGAAGCTCGGTCGCGGTCATGCCTTGCTTGATTTTGAACAACACGAAATTGGCGCCCGTGGGATAGACGTGAATTCCCGGAATCGATTTCAATCCCTCATAGAGCTGCCGGACGTCGCTGATGAGGCGCTTGCGCGCTGCATGGTAATCCGTGTCCGTCGAAGGCAGCAGAGACAGGAAGTACTCCCCCAGAGTGTTCACGTTCCAAGTGGGAATGTTGCGCCGCAGCCGGTTGAGAAGATAAAGATTCTCACTGTAGCAGTACCCAAGGCGCAATCCTGGCACGCCGCAGTGTTTGCTCATGCTGCGGACAATCAACAGGTTGGAAAATTGGTCGGCCAGCGGCAACAGGCTGGGAATGGGATCTCCGGAAAAATCTATAAATGATTCGTCGACGATCACCAGTTCAATGTCCCGCGCGCGATGAAGAAACGCAACCATTTGTTCGAGCGCAATGAGCTGGCCGGTGGGATTTCCGGGATTAATCACCAGCAGGGAATTCAGGCGGCGATGCCGTACCCAGGCGAGATATTTCTCCAGGTTCAGCTGGTAGTCTTCCTCACCCGTCAACGCGTAAAGTTCCGCGTCGCGCTGGTGTTTCAGCTTTTCGATGTACTCGCCAAATGTGGGGATGGGCACGGCGATATGATCGATCAGGGTTTCGTTAATTAGCGTGATGAGCTCGCTGGCGCCGTTTCCAATCACCAGGTGCTCCGGATTGACGCGCAACACCTGGGCCAGGTTTTTCTGGCTCATCAGCGGGTTGCTGGAAGGGTAGGATTTGATCAGGCTGGGAAGATTTTCCTGCAAATCCTTCAGCATCGCCGGCGTCGGATAGTAGGGGTTGGCGATAAAACAGAAATCAATGATATCCCGGGCCTTCTCATAGCCCACTAAATCCACCAGGGAGGGAGAATGGGAAGTCTCGTAAAATAGATGCCTCTTCAGGTCCGCCTCGCGAGAAACCTGGGCCGCTGCCTTCATAAATTCTATTTTCCCGCACTTGCCCGATCGCTTACAAGCTCTCTTTGGTCCGCGATCCGAGGGAGGAATGTGGGAGAGGCAAAGGGGTGAAAACTCGAGGGGCCTATAATCGATTTCGGTCTCCCTCTTCCCTCCGGAACTTTGTGATATACTCCGTTCCCGGGCGCCTGCGCGTTAATCGCATGAAACACTGTCCGACCTGCCAAACGAGTTATCCGAATAATTTCATGGTCTGTCCGCAGGACGGCGTTCCTCTCGTCGATGCGGGGGCATGGTCTGATGGATCGGTCATCCGCGGCAAATATCGGATCGTTTGCAAAGTAGGCCAGGGCGGGATGGGCACGGTTTACAAGGTCGTTCACGTGGCCTTTGAAGAGGTCCACGCCCTGAAGGTCATCCTCCCTGCCTTGATGAGCGATGATCTCTTCGTGAAGCGCTTCAAGCATGAAGCCGTCATCACGCGCAAGCTCCAGCACCCGAATGCGGTACGAGTGGATGACATTGACGAAGCCGAAGACGGCCGTCCCATCATTGTGATGGAGTACATCGAGGGGCAGAGCCTGAAGCATCTCATTCAGGAACAAGGCGCCCTGCCGGTGCCGCGCGTCTGCTCCATTATCAAGCAAGCCGCCGCCGCCCTCGCGGCCGCCCATGACCTCGACATGGTCCACCGCGACATCAAGCCGGACAACATCGTGCTGGTCGAATCCCCGCAGGGGGAGACGGTTAAGGTTCTTGACTTTGGAATCGCCAAAATCAAGGAGGCGAGGAACACCGACTCGGCCGGCATGACGCTGACGGGCACCGGCGTGGTGATCGGCACGCCGCAGTACATGTCGCCCGAGCAGGCCATGGGCAAGCGCGGCGACGAGCTGAACGGCCGGTCGGATCTCTATTCTCTGGGCGTGGTGATGTATCAAATGCTGACCGGCGATTTGCCCTTTAAAGCGGATACCACCATGGGGATGTTGCTGGCCCACATGCAGACGGAACCCACTCCCATCCGGAGAATCCATCCGGAATTACAAATTCCGGAAGCGATTGCCAATGTGGTGATGCGCACCCTGGAGAAAAATCCCGACGATCGCCCTCAGACGGCGCGCGCGCTGATTGAGGAAATTGACGCCGCCGAGAAATGGACTCCGCCCCTGGGCGAGACGCGCGTGATGGAGCCCACACTGAATTATTCTCCTCAGGACTCCGCGCGCCGGCTGCGGGAGTCCATGCGAACTCCCACTCCACCTAAAGGACCAGTGCGGAGACCTGTCTCCGCCGGCGACTATGTGAGCCGCCCTGTTCCCGTAGCTCCTGAGCCACCTCCGCCCGTTGTGCCCCCACCTCGCCCGGCCCCGGTTCAGGAGCAGCCTGCGCCTCCGCCGCGCCCCGTGGTGGTGGCTCCTGCCCCTCCGGCGCAGAAGTCGAGCGCAGGTCTTTGGGCTGTTGTTGCGATCCTTGCCATACTCCTTGTGGCGGGGGGTGGATACCTCTTTGTGAAAAGCTCAAATTCAGGCAACATAACGCAGCCCCAAGATCAAAACCCGCCTCAGGGTGCGACAAAGGGTGATAAGAGCGGACAGGGTTCACCCACGGTCGAGCAGAAGCCGGTTTCGCAAGGTGACCAGGGCTCGACCGCCGGCGGCACTGGAGCTTCGCAACCGCCCCCGAACCATCAACCGGATGCTCAGCAAGCTGAGGGCACGACCCAAGCGGGCTCTTCCGAAACCAACGGTTCGAGGCAAAACAGGAAACAGCCGGAAACGGACAGGACCGTGAGCGATCAAAAACCGGCAAGGCACGTAACGGCCGAAACGGAACGGGGTATCCCCGCCAAGCCGGCGGTCGATCCCGCGAAAATTGCCGGCTCGATCAAGCTGGGTGAGTTTTATCTGGGTCGCGGTGAGTATGATAATGCCATCAACGAATTCCGAAAAGGCCTAAGCCTCGATCCCACCAACCCCACCCTGCGTCAAGAGTTAGACAAAGCCAGGAAAGCCAAGGCATCGGAAAGCCGCATCCTGAATTAATCCCCACAGCGCGGAGTGATCGTCGCCCTCGCTGGGGGAAATTCTGTAACCAGGGCCCTCAAATCCTATTCGCACCAATCATTTGGGATCCGGCGCGTCCCCGCTTGACGAAGCCCGTGATGAGGTCTATAAGGTAGGTATGTCCACGAAGTCTTCAACCCGGGGGAATCTTTCCGGTTCCTGGCGCTGCGTAGTTGCCCTGAAGGCGATTGTGATGTGCGCTCTTGCCACTTTGGTTTTCGTGTCCATTGCGGCCGCACAGAAGGCCACGAAGCCCCTTTCCAAGGATGATGTTGTGGGCCTGCTGGAAGGCCAGGTGGAACCCGCGCGGGTGGCTGACGTAGCTCGGAGCGAAGGCATCACATTTGAGATGAACTCGGCCGCAGAAAAAGAATTGCGCGATGCCGGGGCAGACGAGCATCTCATCAGTGTCCTGAGGGATTTGGCGCCCAAGCCAAAGTCCGAGCCGGCGGCGCCTGCCAATTCGCCGCCCAGTTCCGCTCCGCCCATCCTGCTGATCGAGGCCTCTCCTGGCGGCGCGCAAGTTTACATTGATGATGAGCCGAAAGCCACCACCAGCCCGGAAGGGAGAGTAAGGTTCAGCGAATTACCGCCCGGCCTGCATGTGGTGCGCCTTTCGGTAGTTGGTTATAGCGACTACGAACAGAAAGTTGAATTGAAGCCGGGACAAACTTCCACCGTCTATGCCACCCTGGCCGCGGTGAAAGCCGCAAGCACCCCAAGCTACACTCCTCCGGCAGCTTCCCAGTCTGGCGGGAATGCCGCTGCCGCAAACATTAATCCCGCTTCGGGTCGGCAAACCAATCCAGCCAACAACCCGAACGTCGCCAGGTTCCTGGTGGCGCACGACCACGGATTTCCGGCCGGGCTGAATCTTTGCATAGGCTGGATGACGGTGGGAAACGGAAAGATTCATTTCCAGGGAGTGCGCGCCATGACGAATGGACAAGTGGGTGGACCCACTCACTCCTTCGACATTTCCGGCGACGAAATCAAGGAGGCCAGGAGGAACGGCGTTTACCTGGCCCAGATGGGAGGATTCCACCTCAAGCTCAAGAAGGGGACGAACATCAATATGTATGTAGTGGATGCGCAAGGCAGATACCAACCGCCGGATACCATCCTCACCGCCATCCAATCGCAGATGAACATAAGTTTGAAGTGACCGGAATTGTTTTCTGCGACCCAGCTATCCTGCACTGCTGCCGGGAAGTTGTGTCATTTGGAATCGGATCCCTATCGACGCGCCGGTCATTCCCGCTTTCGCGGTAATGACTTTGTGCGAGAGCGGGCGTGCCGGGCAAATGAAACCATTACCCGCCGCTACACCGACTTGACTCCGTTCCACCGCGCCATCCATACTGCCAAGGACTTAATTGGTTTGGAAATTCGGATATTTCTGCCGGGCCGGGCATCGAATATATTGGGGCGATTACCTGCACGTTTCCGAATGGAAGCTTTGTATGTTGGAAGTCAACACCAACCGCGCCTTGCTCACGGACCTCTATGAGCTCACCATGGCGGCGGGTTTCTTTGAACATCACATCGAGTGCCGCGCCACCTTTGAGCTTTTTGTCCGCCAACTACCCCCCGAGCGCGGATACCTGGTGGCGGCGGGACTGGATTCGGTGCTGGGCTATCTTGAGCACCTTCGTTTCAATGATGAGGATATACGCTTCCTTCGCGCCCAACCCGCATTTCGCACCGTCTCCGATGCGTTTTTCGAGCACCTGCGCCATTTTCGATTTACCGGAGATGTGGACGCCGTCCCGGAAGGCACACTCATCTTTGGCGGCGAGCCCATCCTGCAAGTGACTGCGCCCATCGCTGCCGCCCAGATTGTGGAAACCTATCTTCTCTCCGTCATCAATTTTGAAACGTTGGTCGCTTCCAAGGCGGCCCGGGTGGTGCGCGCCGCGCGCGGGCGGGGCGTTTGGGAGTTTGGCACCCGCCGCGCCCAAGGACCGCAAGCCGGCGTGCGCGCGGCGCGCGCGGCCTATGTGGGTGGTTGCGCCGGAACGAGTAATGTGCTGGCGGGCTATCTCTATCAAGTGCCCTTGGCGGGCACGGCGGCTCATTCCTGGACGCAGGTTTATTCGAGCGAGCGCGAAAGCTTCCTGGCCCTGCTCGACACTTTTCCCGAAACCGCCATCCTGCTGATTGATACGTACGATCCGCTACGTGGCGCTGAAATCGCCGCCACCCTGCACCGCAAAGTATACGGCGTCCGCCTGGACAGCGGTGACCTGCTGGAGAAAAGCCGTCAGGTGCGTGATATCCTCGACCAGCACGGCCTCCACGAAACCAAAATCGTGGCCAGCGGCGACCTGAACGAATATCGGGTGGATGAGTTGGTCGCCCGGGGCGCCCCCATAGATCTATTCGGCGTGGGCACGGAACTCGCCACTTCCCGTGACGTACCCGCTTTGGGCGTTGTTTATAAACTGGTGGAGACCGAAAAAGACGGCCAGGTCGAATTCAAGACAAAATTCAGCGAGCAGAAAGCCCACTGGCCCGGCCGCAAACAAATCTTTCGCTTTTCGCGACCTCGTCCGGACGGGAAGGGAACCGAGTTTCATCATGACATCATTGCCCGCGCCACTGAGAATTATCCCGAGGCCGAACCGCTGATCCAGCCGGTCATGCGTGAAGGCCGCCGCATTGACCCGCGTCCGTCCATTGAGGAAGACAGGGCCAGAACGCTCGCCAGTCTTGAGCGCCTGCCCGACCGCTACCAATCTCTTCAAGACGGCCCGCGTTATCCTGTCGCCCACAGTCCTGCCCTTGAGCAATTGCTGGAAGACTCCCGGCGACATTACTCACTTTCACCGGAAGTCATGAGTGCGGCCCGCGTGACGCTGGACGCCGCGCAGTTTGCGCCGGTTTTTCTTGACGTGGATACACAGATGGACTTTATGGCGCCCACGGGAGCGCTTTACGTATCGGGAGCTGAGGAAATTATCCCTCATCTCAGGGGGCTGGCCGCATTTGCCCGAGAGAATCGGATTCCGTTTTTGTCTTCCGCGGACGCCCACCCGCCCGACGATCCCTCCTTTGTCCAGTGGCCGCCCCACTGTGTGGTAGGGACGCCGGGCCAACTCCGTATTGCCGAAACGCGCTGGCCTTCGCCGCACATCATTCCCAACCGCAAAGCGGCCTTCGCGCACCCCAAGGATTGGTCAGGCCAGTTCATCATTGAAAAAACCGATTACGACGTTTCCTCCAATCCGAATTTCGAAAATATACTCTCCGCGCTGATCAATTCATTCGGCCCGGTGCGGTTCGTGGTTTTTGGAGTGGCTGCTGAATATTGCGTCCGCGCCGCCGCCCTGGCTCTGCGAAAACGCAATCTCCCCGTGGATGTGGTGGTGGATGCCATCAAGGCCATCACCGAAGAAGGCGGACGACGAGCCATCGAGGAAATGGTTAACGCGGGAGTTCGCCTGGTAACCACCGCCGAAGTTTGTGCCTCAGTCAATCAGCCGGCTACACTGTGAGTTAATAATGGATACTTGTTCGAGGCATTGCCGCTCGCTTGGGTGAAATTCGCCAATTAGAATTTGTTAAAGAACTCGTCCAGAACTGTCTTTCCGATCCCGCAGCCGCGGGAGAGGAATCCCGCTCTGAACATAAAGAACTTGCGAAGTTCTTCAAACCTATCCACGTTGTCGTAGGTTTCATCCCATAAGGATTGTTATTGGGTCGAGTGAATTTTGCTCCGATTATGGAAATTGTTGAACCAAAAGCGTTATCATGATCGTCCACATGGCGCTGCTGGACAAAAATAGAATCTGGAAACATAAGGCGACACCGGCAACGAGGCGTACCTCCTCCAACCGCCCGTGGGCCGTGGCCGCGTTGTTTATTGCCGGTCTTTCCATGGCCTCGGTGCTCGCGGCGGACCACGAATCGGCCAAGCAGTCCTATGTCGAGGCCAACGGCCTATTCGATCTAGGCCGTTTTGCCGAGGCCGTGTCCGGGTACAACCAGGCCATCGCCGACGATCCAAAATATGTGGAAGCTTATTACAATCGCGCCCTGGCCAGCGAAATGGTGGACCGCGCCCACGCTCTCGAAAATTGGCAGCGCTTTCTGGATGCCGCCGATGATCTCCCCACCTATAAGTGGGATGTGGCGCGCATCCAAGCGCGAATCCAAATCCTGAAAGCCAAGCCGACCCTGCCCGAGGCCATGCAGCCCGGCCATTATGTGCCCGTGGCGGGTGATTACTATCGCGAGATTGGGATTCCCTCGGAGGGCGAACAGTGGCGCGAGCTTCCGGTAAAAGTATTTCTCGGCAGCGCGCCGAATATCAAGTGGCAGCAGGGCGCGCGCGAGGCTTTTGACATCTGGAGCGCCGTTTTTCCCATGCAGCTCGTGGTGTTGCCTAAGCTCGCCGACATTCGCATGGGCTGGGAAGCTTCAGCCATGCAGGAGGGGCGCGTCGGCGAGGAGAACGAATGGGTGCGCTTCCAGCGCGTGGGCGGCGAGATTACCGGCCGGCGAGTGGCCACCATCACCGTGGACCTCTCGCGCAACTGGTCGAAGGACGAAATGCGCGCCATCGTTCTTCACGAGCTTGGCCATGCCCTCGGCATCAAGGGACACAGCGACAGCAAGAAAGACATCATGTTTTGGCAGATGCAGGATAAAACGCGCCAGATACGCGCGCCCTATTTCCCCATCCCAATTTTCTGGAAGTCGCTGGTCAGCCAGCCCAGCCAGCGCGACATCAATACGCTCATCCGGCTTTACAATTCTCCCGGATCGATCGCCCGGTTCGATTGACGGGCGCAAGCCGGCTTATAATGAGCTTGCTAACCCCCTCACCCCCGGCCTCTTTCCCCCAAGGGGCGGGGGATGAAATTATCTTTAGATCATAGCCTCGCCCTTTAAAACTGAGTAGTAAATAAACCTGAAGATCATAGCCCTCTCCCCTTCGGGGAGAAGGAGGGGGCCCCAGGTTCTGCCCTGGCGGCCCGCTGGGGCGGGACGGGTGAGGGGCGCTTAAAAAGATTACCGTAATGTAGCTTTCACTCTTGCATCTGTATTAGTCTCACCCATCATGCCTGACGCTGTCCCGCCACTCACGCGTACTCCTGGTGCAATTTCAGACGCGGCCGGGCCCGCTCGCCGCTCGTCCGGCCCCAACACGGCCTACATCCTGATCGGATTCGGTTTGGGCGCCATCGCCGGAGTTGCCTCCAAACTTGTGTGGGGCGGCGGCACGGCGCTCGATGAGTTTGTAAAATACGTCGTCGGCCCCGTGGGCGAGATCTGGCTTCGCTCCCTTATCATGATCGTCATCCCGCTGGTATTCGCCGTGCTCAGTTTGGGTGTGGCGGAGCTGGGCAACGTCAAGAAACTTGGACGAATCGGCGCCAAGACTTTCTTCTTCTTCGTTGTCCTGGCCGCCCTGTCGGGCGCTCTGGGACTTCTCCTGGTTAATACTTTTCGGCCGGGCGCCGGACTCTCAGCTGAAACCAGCAGACAGCTTCTCGATACTTACAGGAGCCAAGCCAGTCCGGCGAAGGGAGGCATGACCTCGGTGTCTCCCGGTATTCAGACTTTAATTAACATCGTTCCCCGCAATCCGATTGCCTCAGCGGCCCGCGGAGATATGCTGCCCGTCATCTTCTTCTCGCTAATTTTTGGCGTCGCGCTGGGACGATTGCCTGCCGAACGGAACGGCTCGATCCGGCGCGGATTGAGGGCACTCGCTGAGGTGATGGCGGAGATCATAGATCTTGTCATGAAACTCGCCCCCTTTGGCGTGTTTGCGCTGATTTTCACCGTGGCCGCGCGGTTCGGTTTTGATTTGTTGGCTCGGGTGGGATGGTATGCGCTGTGCGTGATCGCAGGGTTGATCATTTTTCAGCTCGGCGTATTCCCTTTACTTCTGCGGTGGGTGGCTCGGCGAGATCCGTGGGATTTCCTTGGTCAAGCGCGCGTGGTGATGTTGACCGCCTTTTCCACCGCGTCCTCCATCGGAACCTTGCCCACCACGCTGCGGGTGAGCGAAACCACCTTGGGATTGCCCAAAGAGGTTGGGGGATTTGTTTTGCCTCTCGGTGCATCCATGAACAAGATCGGCTCCGCCCTTTTCGAGAGCGCCAGTATCGCATTTATTGCCCAGGTGCTGGGCATCCCGCTCGGCTGGTCCGCGCAAGTTGTGGTGGTGGCGATGACGGTCCTCACCGCAGGCGTGAGCAACGCCGGCATCCCCAGCGCCGTCGTCCCATTGATGATTCCCGTCCTTGATGCAGTCGGTGTGCCGGGGGAGGGCATCGCGCTGATTATCGGCATGGACCGCCTGCTCGATATGTGCCGCACGGTGGTGAACGTTACCGGACACATGGTGATTGCCGCCTGCGTGGCCAGGTCGGAAGGTCGGCCCAACCATGACCAATGATCGGTCCGTCGCGCTCTCCCTGCAGCCCGCCCACGACAAAAACGACAACGACAAAAACGGCTCTTGACAAGCGCGGAACGATTCGACTACAGTTCGCGCAGGTCAGGTAGTCTAGATGGAAAACTTGGGTTGGAACTTGCCTCGTTCGCGCCGGCTTTCGAGAGTGGCCGCCAGGATGTGCTGCCGGCGCAATTCTCTTGCAGGGTTTCCTGTCCCCCCAAGTATCTCCGAGGAGGGAATTCCAATGAAAGCACGCATCAGTCTTTGGGCCAGATTCGGTTTGCTCGCGGCACTTGTCCCACTCTTGATCCCATCCATGGCATGGGCGCAGGAGGATCGGAACGCCGCTCTGGGCATTGCCGCCGCAGGCGCCTTCTTGGTGGTCTTTCTGGTCATCGGCCTGGTGTTTTACGTGTACATTTCGCTGGCGCTCCAGACCATCGCCAAGAAGACCAACACAGAGAATGCATGGCTGGCATGGATTCCGATTGTCAACATCATTTTGATGTTGAACATCGCCAAAAAACCACTTTGGTGGATTTTGCTTTGCATCGTTCCATTGGTGAACATCGTAATCTACATTATCGTTTGGATGGCCATCGCGGAGGCTCGCGGCAAACCCAACTGGTGGGGTATCCTGCTGATCGTCCCCATCGTCGGGATTATTGTGCCGGGCTATCTAGCCTGGGCAGATTGATATTCGCAGCAGAAATGAATTTATCTCGACCGTAAGGGTAAGGCTTGTCCTTACCCTTCCTGCTGACTTACCAAGCAACGAGCGGAAGGCAAGTCCGGCACCATACGGTGCAGGACTTGCCATGTCCCTACCGGGATTCACTTAAGAACTCCTTCACACCCCCGGCTCCTGCTTCAATCAATTTCTTTTCCACTCCGGCGCGGGAAGTTTCCGGAGCGTCAAACACACCCACCAGAATTTTCCCGTCTGAAACTTCGGGGTCGTAGAGCTTCCGTTTCCAGTTAGGCAGGCGCGCGGTGAACAGCATCGTGATCAGTGTAGCCAGAATGGCGCCCAGCATGGTCAATTCATAGGTGACGACGCCGTCAGCGTAGAAAGGGACAATCGGCATTCCGCCGGTGGGAATGGGATAGACCGCCTGCGTGTAAGCGGCAAACCAGAATCCGGCCACGCCGCCCACCAGGCCCCCCAGGGCCGCAATCCACGGGAGGATCGTTTTGTGGTCCTGCTTGAAAAAATCATACCCGTCAAACGGCTCGGAAGAGACCACAGCAATTTGGCGCTCGTCAAAACCCGGCGTGGCGCCGCTCGCCCGCAGCGAATCAAAGGCGCGCTGGGCGGAATCGGGATCGGAATAAAGGGCGTAAAGGACTCGCATCATGCTTCACTCGAAAACCGTTACTGGTCCGTGGTCAGTAGTCCGTCGTCGATTGCGGATGCCCCCGTTGGGCTGGAGTCCCTGACCACCGACAACCGATGATGAACCACGGGCGGCTTGTGGGAGCCGACCTTCAACTCCCAGATGGAAACGATCGGAACAAATTTGGAGAACAAAATATATAGCAGTCCCATGGCCGCATTGGAGGCCACCAGGATCGTGACTTCCACCCATGTGGGCCGGTAAGACCCGTAGGTGTAAGGCAAGTATTTGTGCGAGAGCGACGGCACAATAATCAGATAGCGCTCCAGCCACATGCCGATCACCACCGTCCAGGAAGCGATCACCACGCCGGTAATGGTGGTGCGGAATCGCTTGATGGCCAGCAACGGGAAGGGAATGATGAAATTACAGAACACCATGGTCCAGAACAAGGGAGCGAAGGGCCCGCGCTGCGTAGTCCAAAAAACGGCCATCTCGGCCGACTCGTTGCCGTACCATACCGTCAAGCGCTCGGAAAAAATAAAGTAAACCCAGACCAGGCACATGGTCAGGAGCAGCTTGCCCAGGTTATCGAAGTGTACCGGGAGCAGGTAATCTTCCAGGCTGAGTACCTTGCGCAAAAAAGCCATGGCGATAATCAGGCCGGCGATGCCGCTGAAAATCGCGCCCGCCACAAAGTAGGGGCCGAAGATGGTGGAGTGCCACATGGGCACGGGGGCCATGGCAAAGTCCCAGGAAACGATGGTGTGTACGGAAACGGCCACGGGGATGATGACAATGGCCATGATGTGCATGGCTTTTTCCAGCCGGTGCCACTGCCGCGGCGTGCCGCGCCAACCCAGCGCCAGCACGGTGTATAACTTCTTGCGCCACCCGGTCACTTTGTCGCGCACCAGCGCGAAGTCGGGGATCATGGGATAAGCGAGAAAAATGAAGCTGCCCGTCAAATAAGTGCCGATGGCAAAAAAATCCCAAGCCAGCGGCGAGCGAAATTGCGGCCAGATCTGGCGCTCGCTGGGGTAGGGGATCATCCAAAAAAACAGCCACGGCCGCCCCAGGTGAATGATGGGAAATATTCCGCCAATCATCAGCGCGAATAACGTAATCACTTCGGCGCAGCGCGTAACGGGCCGCCGCCATCCGGCATCGGCAATGCGCAGGATGGCGGAGATCAGCGTGCCCGCGTGGCTGATGCCGATCCAAAACACAAAGTTGGTGATGTCGAAGGCCCAGAAAACCGGCCGGTTGATGCCCCAAACTCCGATGCCATTCCAAACCTGGTAGCCAAACGCGCCAATCCCTGCGGCCACCACCGACCCCAAGAGTAGGACGGCAATCCAAAACCGCCTGGTGGTTCGGAGCACCGGGCGGAGCAAGTCCTCGTTAACCTGGGCAATCGTTTTTTCGCTCATTTGAAAAAGTCAAAAGTTAGAAGGCAAAAGGTAAATGTGGGAATATAAATGCCAATGCCCATGCGTCTTTACTTTTACCTTTTACCCTTTACCATTTAACCTTGATCTTTCTCCCCTTCTTCCCAAGATTCGGCCTCGAAATAAGTCACACTCGGCCTCGTTCCCAACTCGCCCAATAGTTGGGTGGCTCGATTGGAGCGCGTCAGCCGCGCTACTTCACTCCCGGGATCGTTCAGGTCGCCAAAAACCATGGCTTTGGGCGGACAGGTTTGCACGCACGCCGGATTAAACTCGCCGTCCTTCAAATCCCGTTGTTCCGCCTCGGCTTGGATTTCCGCGGCCTGAATTCGCTGTACACAAAAAGTACACTTCTCCATCACGCCCACTTCGCGCACGGAAACGTCCGGGTTCAATTGCAGGTGGAAAGGCTTGTCCCAAACCGGATTATAAAAATTGAAAAAGCGCACCGAATAAGGGCAGGCGTTGGCGCAATAACGAGTGCCGATGCAGCGGTTGTAAATCTGGGCATTCAATCCCTCGCTGGTGTGGTGGCTGGCGTAGGTGGGACACGTGGGCTCACAAGGCGCGGCATCGCATTGCTGGCAGAGGACGGGGCGAAATTTCAGCCGCGCCTCCGGAAATTCGCCTTCCCAGTAACGCTCTACGCGAATCCAGTGCATGGCCCGCCCGCGCCCCGCCTGGTCTTCGCCCACCGTGGGCACGTTATTCTCCGCGCGACACGCCACCACACACGCTTCGCAGCCCGTACAGCGGTCGAGATCAACCACCATGCCCCATTTTCTCGCCATGCTTTACCTCAGTTCGCCTTCCTGCGGATGCTCGCGAATCCCTCCCGCGAATAAAACCAGTTTGCCTTTCCCGACTTTTGAAATTTTTACCCGGGTCGCCGCCCAGGCCAGCGATCCCGTCTCCGGCACGGCGACGGGCGCCAAAATCGCAACCGGATTGGCGCCGCGCCCGCTGGCGTAACGGGTGAAATATTCGTGCCCCTGGCCCACAGGCATGGCGATGAAATCGGGCGCAATCCCGGGAGAGATCAGCGCCGACGCCTGAACTTTCCCATGCCGCGACGCAATCTCCACCAAGTCGCCTTGCACGATGCCGAGTCCATCCGCGGCCTTTGGATTAATTTCCACCCATGTGCTCCACATGGCGGTTGAAATTGGATCAGGCGTTTCCTGCATCCAGGGCAGATGCGCCAGCGAGCCATCCAGTAACATCTGCGACGCGTAGGGCAAAAAGTGAAATGGAAAATCCTTTTCCGCCCCATCAAACTCGGGGCCCAGCATGGCAGCGGGAGCATGCGAAGCGCCGGCCAAAGCGCCCGACGCTGTTTCCGAACTGCTCCACACCCCACCTCGTTCTTGAACCGTTTTCCAAAAGTCACCTGGCTTGGCGGCCTGATTCTTTCCCTGGGGTTTGTTGTAACTCTCAAACGTCACCCGCAACAGTTCGTCGTACGACTTCCAGGGCAGGGCAGCGGCCACTTCGCCGCCCAGTTGATGCGCCACTTCCAACAACACATCGGGCATGGCGCGCGTGTTGTGCAGCGGCCTCATGGCGGGGGCGGAGAGGCTGGCCACGGGTCCGATCGCGCCCGACTCGGGAGCATCGTCCAGCCACGATTCCAGCGGCGAATGGTCAGGCAAAATCAGGTCGGCAAGAATGCTGGTCTCATCTATGAAACTGCCCAAGCTCGCGATGTACGGAATTTTTTCCAGCGCCTCGCGCACGCCTAGGCTCGAAGGCGACGTAAATACCGGGTTGGCGCCGTAAAGCAACAGCCCTTTGGGCGCGTTCCCGTTCTGCGCCTGCTGAATCAATTCGCCCACCCTGGAAAAACTTCCTTTGGGGGAGGTGGGCGGGCCCGAAGCCGCCTTGCCGGATGGTGGCTGCGGCTGGAAAAATATCCCTCCTGGGTTCCCGACGTTTCCGAGCAACGCGTTCAACCCATTCACTGCCAGCGCCGTGAACATTCCGTTGGAGTGCGCCAGCGGTGCGCCGCCCACCATGGCCAGACTCGGTGGGTGCGCGGCCATCTCGCGAGCCAGCCGAATGATTTTGGCGGCGGGAACGCCAGTGCTCGCTTCCACCGCCGGGGGTGCGTAATCCGGCAAGCCTTTCGACCAGCCCTCGATCAGCGACCCGGCGTGCCCGGCGTCTCCCGCCCGACGAAGTTTTTGCTCGATCATGACATGCGCAAGGCCCAGGGCCAGAATGCCCTCGGTGCCAGGTCGGCCGGGAATCCATTCGTCCGCGCTGGCGCCGGTTTGCGACACCCGCGCCTCCACCATCACGAACTTGCCGCGCACTCCCGCCCGCCCCTGGCGCATTTCTCCGTAGGCCACGGACTGTGCCACTGGCGAATTCCATGTGCCCAGGAAATCGGCCCCAAAGGCGATCACGTAGTTGGCCCGCGCCAGATCAAAGGTAGGCAATTGCGGCCGGCCGAAGCTTACTTCATTGGCCCGGCGCAGAACCGCGTCGTCGAACAATTCCGTCGTGACGGCGGGCGGCGCGCCAAATGACTTCAGAAATTTCTCCATCAACTCCCGACGCTGGCCGCGCACGGTTTGGGTCAGGAACGCCAGTGATCCCGGCTGATTCGCGGAACGCAGCGCACTGAGTCGGGAGACCAGTTCCTTGATGGCCTCGTCCCAACTTACTTCTTGGTACTGGCCCGAGCCGCGCGGCCCGGAGCGTTTCAGCGGATGCCGGAGGCGGTCGGGATGATAAGTCACTTGCAGCCCGGCCTGGCCGCGGCCGCACAATTTTCCCTGGCTGATGGGATGGTTCGGGTTACCCTCCAGCTTTTTCGCGAGGCCCATCTTGATCAGCCCCGGCTCGCCGTGGCGAATCACCTCGGCATCGCCTTCCATGACGCGAACCATCAGGCCGCAGCCCGCAGGGCACATCGTGCAGATGCTGGGCTTGTACTCGGCCACGCCGGGAACAAGGTCTTCCTCGGGAATAAACCGGATGAGCTGGTGCTCGGGATTCCCGCAGTTGTCGAGCGCTGCGGTAGCTCCTGTGAGGGCGGCGGCTTTTAGGAAATCTCTTCGTTCCATAAGAAACTCGAAATTAGAAACTCGAAACTGGATAGCCGAAAACGACCATTACATTGAGATTAAACACCCCCTCGCCGTCCCGCGCTGCGGCGGGCCATCCTCTCCCCCATGGGGACGGGGCCTTTGACTCGCGTATCTTCATCCCCTCGCCCCCTTGGGGGAGAGGGGCGGGGGTGAGGGGGTTTCTAATGCAGCATCCAATTCGATTTTCCTTCCCAATCTAAAATCGCAAATCAAAAATGACACGTCTGGCACTCCACCGACACTTTCCTGAGCTTGTGGCAGTTGATGCAGAATCCCATGTTCATATCCACCGTGCGCACCGCCACCGTCCGCTGCCACATGTCGCCGTGGCAGGTAATACACTCCACTTTGGCGCGAATGTGCGGAGCGTGGATGAACTTCACGTGCGCCGTGGGGCTGTAATCATAAACCCGCTGCCAGGGGATATCCTCGCCACGCGCAAACATAGCGGCCATTTTTTTGATTTCCGGCTTGTCCGTCGCCACCACTTGGTGGCACGTCATACAGAGCGTGATGCTGGGAATCCCGGCGATGGCGCCCTTCTCGACGTTGGTATGGCAATTGGTACATTCCATTCCGTTGTGCAGGTGGACTTTGTGCGTATAGGCAATGGGCTGCACCGGCGTGGGGCGCGCGCCAAAAAAATCGCGAAGCGCATCCAGAAACGTCCGGTGGGCCGGAGTAAAGATGGAAGAACTCTGTGATGAATCCCCCCTGCCGGGCGCCGGGCCTGCCCCCGGAGTAACCGGTCGGGCAAGCCCCCACGTCGCCACGCCTACGGCGAGAAAACTCATCGCCCACTTGCCTCGTTTTCGCATTGAAAGCCCAAGAAATCTTTCGATGAATTTCGATCTTACCCAGCGAATCGCATATTTTAGCCTGTTTCAATCTTTCCTGTAATCCAGATATTTGCCATCAATTTGTAAAATTAACCGCTTCCCTCGGCATGGAGCCCGGAGCGTAAGGGCAAGTTCAGCGGGTCAACCGTCTTGTCTTTCGGGTTGCGATGTGATTTGAAATTAGATCCGTTTCGAAACCGGCTGCGGCGGGTCATTCCCGCGAAAGCGTGAATCCAGTGTCGCCAGGGCGATCGCATTCCCGACTGCCTTGAGGGTGGATTCCCACTTTCGCGGGGATGACTGCACTGGGGAGCGCCCATGACTGGCAAACGTAGGGGCTACGTTTTTTTGCGTTTCCCGCCCGGCAGGAGGGTTGCGGCGGGCGTCACAATCGGTGGTGAAGCTGACGTTGATCGCAAAGAGGCTTGCCCGAAAACGCAAGCGCTCCTTGCTCCACGAAAACGGCCGGCCGCTCTACGGGAGATTGAACTTTACCAACTCATCCCGGTCAGGGCACACCAAATTCCCACCCCGCTCGTGATCGCGCAGATTCCGACCACCGCCCATAGATAAGCTCCGCGCAGGCGATGCTCCTGCGGTAAAGCACGGGCCGCCAGCAACACTAGAAACCCAAGCACCAGGGGCAGCAACAAAGCGTTCATGACCTCGATGCCCAGATTCAACCCAATCAGGTTGGGTCGGTGGGCCACCAGAATGGCTGAACCCACTACCGCCATCGCATAGACTCCGTAGAACCAGGGGGCTTCTTCGGGGCGGCTATCGAGAGAGTGTTTGAAGCCGGTCAACTCTCCAATCCCCCACGCCGCGGCCAGCGAGGTCACGATAATCGCGATGAGCGCGGCGCCCAGGATTCCCAGGCCAAAAAAAAGCCTTCCCGCTTCCGGCCCCAGATAAGGGGTGAGCGCCTGCGCGATCTGGCCTACGGTGCTGAGCGCGTCGGAGCCGTTTTGCGTGCGGATGGTGGCCGCCGCGGTCACCAAAACGGCCGCCATCACAATTTGAGTCAGCACGGACCCGAGCGCCGTGTCCCACCGTGACGTGCGTAAGTGCTCGGGCCGCAGCCGCTTGTCCACTACCGCCGACTGCTGGAAGAAAATCATCCAGGGCATGATCACGGCGCCGATGTTGGCTGCCACCAGGTAACGGTAACCGCCATCGTGCCAGGGCGATATTGCGAAAGCTTCCGCCCACGAGCCTGTGTGCGGATGAGCCTTCAGCGCTACATAGATGAAGGCCAGTTCGAAGGAACCCAGCCCCAGCGCGATTCGCTCGACTCTCCGATACGATCCCGCCCACACCACCATCAGCAGGAAGCCCACGGCCAACGATAGGCTGGTGGCCCGAGGCACGCCGAAAAGCTCCCCCACGCCCGCCACGCCCGAGAATTCCGCCACCATGGCCCCCAGGATCGATGCCACCATTCCCCCCACTGACACCCATGCCCAGCCCGCGCCGTAATGTTCCTGGATCAGCTTCCCATGTCCCTTGCCGGTGAAAATAGCCAGGCGCACCGTCAGTTCCTGCACGACGTATAAGACGGGAATCAGCAGAACTTGCAGAGGCAGGAGCGCATAGCCCCAGCTTGCTCCACTTTGAGCGGCCGTGATGACGCTGCCCACTTCCGTATCCGCCAGCATCACCATTTGTCCCGGGCCCAGCACGGCAAGAATGACTGCGAACCGTCTGAACGTGGTGCGCAGGCCTCCCCGCAACAGACGATCAGGGCGCGTAGCGGCGGCGCTTTTTCCGGGCTCATGGGTCGCGCTCAAGGAGGGAGGCAACGGCAGGCGAAGTGCGGTTTGGGAGACTATGGGTTCCTGGTCCATCCTCAATCCCCGGTCCTGATTCACGGCGGTGCCAGTCGAGGAATGGCCGGGCTCGCCGTTGTTGCGAACTATTCGCATCTGGATTCTGGCATTTCCCCTTTGGCCCCCGCTGTGACGGCTATCACATCTGATGGAGCCCGCGTTCTTGCTGCAATCTTTGCCCTTGGGTGCCGCTTCCCTGGGATGGACCCCCTATTGAAGAACAAAGCCGGCGCGTCTAATCATGCCCGCGGTCACCCGGTTTCGCCGGCGAAGTACCCAGCGACTTCAGGTAACTCACGATCTGCCAGCGCTCCGGTTCGGGCAGCCGGGACCAGTCGGGCATTCCCCGCCGCACAACTCCGTTGGTCAAAATCCAGAAGAGGGTGCCGGGCGCCGCCCGCTGCACTTCCGTGGCGCGCAGACTCGGGCCCCTTTGCCTGCCTTCGGCTGAGCGGTCGTGGCACTCCGCGCAATGTTGCTGAAACAATTTTTCGCCCGCGGCTGGGGCGTCCGGGTCGCTTTCGAGCGGATTGCGCTTGGCGCGCGCTTTCTCAGGAGCTTTTACCATTGCACTGAAATCCCATCCACGATTATTGGGCGTGGCCGGGTCGCGCTTTTTGGCGAGCACCCATCCGCCATCGAGAGCAAGCAGGGCGGCCAAGGCGAGCGTGATGATTCCAGTCTGAGGAAAGAGTTTTGAGTTTTTCGTCACCGCCGCCCTCCAAACCATTCCCGCACCGTCTCCCCAAAGCCGGAAAACTCGCGCGACACGCCCCAACGCAGGAGCAAGCGATGGCTGTTGGGGTTTAATCCGAACCCCGGCGAGAGGCGCAGCGTCCAACCCGAGGGCAAATTCCAGGCCATGGCGGGCGCGAGGTAATGCGAGGTATCGTGCAGCCCGCAACTCGCGGCATCGCCCAACCCGCCGTACATCTCAAGTCCGGCGATGAAATTCTCGCGGCAGAAGTTACATCGGTCGGCGGACGCCTTGAGTGCCAGCGGATGGCTGGCGCCCATGGCATAACCAAACTCCCAGGGATTGTTGGGTGAGAGGTTTTTGGTGGCCAGGGGGTTGACGGCAACGTTCCAGCCATTTATGGTTTTCGAGAGAAGCAGCTTGAACTCCAGTTCATGATTGTGCCCCTCCCGTAGCCTCGCATTGGGATCGGTGTGGTCGGATTCGACGTCGTGCCCTTCAACTTCCTTGATGATCTTGTCCGCCTCGCTGATTTGCTCGTACTCGACGTAGATCACCGGATTGACGAAATGCTCGCGGCGAAGTGGGAGGAAACGATTCTCCCAACGAAAGCCGGTGAAGACCGTGCTGTCGTGAAGAGTAGTTTGCCCGTCCAGATAGACCTCCGTGGTCCACCATGCTTTGGCCCCGTACTCGAACTCAGTCCAGAAGGCATGAAAGGTGTTGCCGCCGCGCTGCGTTCCCAACGTCGAAAAATACTCCACCTCCAGATGACCCGGCTCCTCCAGATAATGGTCGTAAGTCACGATGTAAGGACTCTCCTGGGCGCGGGCGGAAATGGCGGAAAAGACTGCTAGAAGATATGAGGACACGATCAGTCCACTTCTTGCTTTGCGCCTCGCCCGGCCAGACTCCTTTACCAAGAGCATGGCCTTATCCCGATTCATATTGGTTTTCCCCTTGAGGAAAGATAAGAGGCAGGCGGCTTGCGGACGCACCGGTTTGGTGATAGAAACAATAAAGGACACGGTTTGCCGGTGTGCCACATCGCCAGCCGTAGTTCGCGGCCCCGGTTGTTCGCGCAACCGGGGTCAACTATTTTCTGCTCAGTTCCGAAAATCGAGCGATTGTAGGGCCGGGGCAAACCCCGTCCCTACAATTTCATGCACGGCGTCAGGCCGAAACGGTTTCTGCTTTCTCCTTCTTGGCCGCGCAGGTCCCGCAGAGCCCGCCCAGTTCGAGCCGGGCCACGTGGATGGCGAGGCCGTGGCGGCCTTCAATCTGGCCCTTTAACCTTTCAAACAGCGGAGTTTGGATTTCCAAAACGCCGCCGCAGCGCAGGCAGGTGAAGTGCATATGGTCCTTGTCGGTGCGCGCCTCATAATAATGTCCCGTCCCTTTAAAGTGCATGAGGTCGAGTTCATCAATAATGCCGGCCTTCTTGAGAGATTCCAGGGCGCGATAGACAGTGGCCAGGTGCAGGCCGGGCATTTGTTGGCGCGCCCGCCTCAAGACCTCCGGGGCGTCGAGGTGCTCGCCGGCTTTCTGAAGGACCGCGGCGATGACTCTGCGTTGGCGAGTCATGCGCAGACCGTGAGCTTGCAGCTCGGTCGTGACCAGCCGGCGTCGTTTAAGGTGTTTGGCCAGAACCATTCTAGTTGCGAATTACTCGCAACTGGAATTATGCCAAAAAAACCGCCCCATTGTCAACAATTATTTCTACCAGCTTTTTTCACTTTGAGTTCCGGGTGGCTGTCAGCGTACCCCCCATCCTGGTTTTAAATACGTTCCCTCCATCCGATGTTGGCCGCGGGTGGTGGTGTCATTCGCGATCGGTCCCCTTCGCCGCGCGAGTCATTCCCGTCCTGCCCCTGCGCGAGGAATCCAGCCCGTTTGCGGGGCATTCTGAAATGCCTTCGAGGGAGGACATTCTCGATATCTCGGGAATGACTGCTAGGGGGAGCCTCCGCGTCCGGCCATGGGTGAGGGGGCTGGTTTCTCTGGGCTCCCGAGGCCGCCCGAGGGGCGTGACCAAAGTCACAAACAGGTGTGACGCAGGTCACAGCGGTCCGTGTTAGGATTTCGGAATAATGAGTCCGAAAGGGAGAATGGATGAAGACGCCCTATCTGGATACGCGCATTTATTACTCGCTCAAGTGCCTGGTCTGCCTGGCCGAAGCCGGGGCCCCCCGCCAGTCCAAAGAGCTGGCCTTGCTCACCGGCATCACCCCCGCTGAGACCGCCAAGATGCTCTCCCTGCTTGCCTGGGGAGGATTCCTTTCATCCAAGCGCGGGTCCAAGGGAGGTTTTTGGTTGCGCCTGCCCGCCGCCCAGATTCAGGTCAAAGAGGTGATGAGGTTTTTGCAGCCTGCGTGGGCTGGCAATTCATCCAAGGATGACGAAGATTCCATCCTCCGCGTTTGGCGGAAGAAAGTCGGAAGGGTCAGTGAAGATTTTGAGAAGTTGAGTTTGGCCGACCTGGTTCGGGAGAGCCATAAAGGATTCAGCCCCGGAAATAGTTCAAGGCGGAAGGGATGAAATGCCGATGAGTCAGGAAAGTTGCCGAAGGCTCCCGATGATGGATGGTCCAAGAAAAATTATCAGAGGAGGCAATATCTATGTCCTTTAAATTCAGGCGGGATTTCGGTTTCTTTGCGATTTTGGGAGCCAGTTTGTTTATCTTTTTCCTGCTCAACCAGACGCCTCGCGCCCATGCCATTCCCGCCTTCGCGCGCAAGTACCAGACCTCGTGCTCGACTTGCCACAATAATTACCCCGAGCTTAACGATTTCGGCGAAGCCTTCAAGAAAAACGGCTTCAAGTTTCCCACCGACGACGAAACTTTTGTGAAAGAAGCCCCGGTGATGTTGGGCGCCAAAGCGCAAAAGGAAGCCTTCCCCAAGGCCGTGTACCCGGGTGAGATTCCCGGCTTCCTGCCCCTCGGCTTCCGTTACTCGGGGGTGGCGCAATACAACAGCAAGCAGCCTCTGGCCGTCGGGTACCTACCCCGCACCGATCTCTTCGTTCCCAACACCTTCACCATCATCGCGGCCGGCAGTATGGGAGATCGCCTCTCATTTTGGATTGACAACGACATCTCGGCCGGCGGCGCCAACGCTGCGGCGGGTCTGGGCGATGGGTACCTGAAAGTGAACGACATCGGGCATTACCTTGGCCTCCCCAAAGATGCCTTGAACGTCCGTATGGGCCAGTTTGAGCTCGACCTCCCGTTTACTCAAGCGCGCAGCGTCGATCTGACGGGCTATGACATTTACAGCCAGGCCAGCGTTGCCGGCGCTCAGGGCACGGCCATGAATCCCTTTGTGTTTGGCATTCCCCAGCGGGGCATTGAGATCGGCGGTTATCCCAATGACGGGAATTTCAATTGGTCGGTCTCGGTGGTGGACGGCAACAACAATAATCCCGCCATCCGCAACTCCAAGGACGTTTACGTTCGCGTTTCGCAACGCTTCAACCTGGAACGCGATGCCAGCGTTCGCAAGGAAGTGCGAGCATCAGGACCCACCGGCCCGCGCGACCACACCTCGATACGGTTGGGCGCTTTTTACTACGGCGGCACCAACGCTCTTAATCCGGACCGCGCCATCCCCACTCTCGGCACCATCGAAGAACCATTCTACCGGTGGGGTGCGGATTTTCGCTTTAAGTACCGCGATTTCGAACTTTATGGCTTGGGCATGCACGGTCACGACATAAACCACATGTACTTGACGGGGCCCGACGGAACGATTAACGGCTTTTCCCCGGCAGCGCCCGTCACCTTTAGCGGCGGTTTCCTGCAGGCAAATTATTGGATCTATCCGTGGGTGATCGCCATGGCGCGATACGACGTGGTAAACTCCCCCACGGATTTTTTGAATGGCGCGTCGCAGTTCAACTCCCGCGACCGGGTGAGCCCAGGCGTGCAATTCCTGATCCGGGCCAACATCAAGTGGGACTTTGAATATCAGTACCGCTGGAAGCAGCCGATTCCCAACAGCACGCAGTTCTTCCGGCTGAACGGCTTTGCGACAGGATTCGACTATTCGTTCTGAGCTCGCAAGGCGTCCGGGCACTATCCGGCCTGTCGAGGGCCGGCATCTTCTCAAGAATCGAGGAAACTTTATGAAAACTCTCAAGCAGGCAATAATTCCGATGGGTCTCTTCGCGGGTTTACTCCTGGCCAGCGTGGGCTGGGCGGGAGAAATCAAGGGTAAGGTCAGCGTCCAGGGAATTCGCTCGGCGGAAAATATCGCCGTCTACGTGGATGTTATTTCCGGCAAGACGTTTCAAGCGCCCTCCAAACATGTGGTGATTGACCAGTTGAAGATGACTTTCATTCCCCACGTGGTTGTGGTGCTCAAAGGAACCACAGTCGATTTCCTCAACAGCGACAACGTGGGCCACAATGTTTACTGGCCTTCGATCAGCGGTAACAAGAAACTGGCTCACAACATGGGGACATGGCCCAAAGGGCAGTCCAAAGGGTTTCAATTTAACGACCTGGGCGTGGCGTCGCTGCTCTGCAACGTTCATCCTGAAATGTCCGGCTACGTCGTGATTGCTCCCACACCTTATTTTGCTGTCACCAATAAAGAGGGCGAATACGAGATCAAAAACGTTCCGGACGGTCATTACACCCTGAAGACCTGGAGTGAGGACGGCAAGCCGGCAACCGCGACTGTGGATGTGTCCGGCGGCAGCGCCTCCGCTGAGATAACCGTCAAGAAATAACCTCGGTGTGGAAATAATTCCTTGGGGGGGATGGCTTGTCCGTCCCCTCTTTGGATGTGGAAATAATTCCCGGCAATTAACCCTCGCCCCCTTGGGGGAGAGGGTGTCCCGCAGCGGCGGGACGGGTGAGGGGGTGCTGGAGAAGGATTCCGTAACACAATTTTCATTCTCACCTGTGTATAAGATCATGAAGTCTCGCACCAAACTCGTTGATCTCGAATGGCTGGAATCCAATTTCCCCTGCATGCAGGCGTGTCCCGTCCACACCCAAGCGGGCCGGTACGTCTCGCTAATCGCGGAGGGAAGATATGAGGATGCCTACCGTTACGCGCGCGCGCCCAATCCCTTTGCCTCGGTTTGCGGGCGTGTTTGCGGTCACCCTTGTGAGACGGCTTGCCGCCGGGGGCAACTGGATGCTCCCATCTCCATTCGCGCCCTGAAGCGATTCGTGACCGAAAAATACGGCCCGGAATCGCGCCATCCCATTGATGTCTTTGCGGAAAGGCCGCAGATCACGCGCCCGGAGAAAGTGGCCATCATCGGCTCCGGCCCCGCCGGGCTTTCCGCCGCTCACGATCTGGCACTGCTGGGCTATCCCGTGACGGTGTTTGAGGCCGCGCCCGTTCCCGGCGGCATGATGCACCTGGGGATTCCCGAGTACCGTTTGCCGCGCGACGTTCTGAACGCCCAGGTCCGTGAGATCTTGGACCTTGGGCCGGAACTCCGCCTCAATTCCCGCCTGGGCAAAGATTTCAGTCTCGCCGACCTTCGCGCCCAGGGCTACCAGGCTATCCTGCTCGCATTTGGCCTGCATCGCAGCCGCGACTTGATGATTCCGGGAAACGATCTGGACGGCGTGGTCAAGGGCGTCGACTTCCTCTTGAACGTCAACCTCGGCTATCGCTTCCAGATTGGCAAGCGCGTAGTGGTGATTGGCGGTGGCAACGTCGCCATTGATGTAGCGCGCTCGGCCTTGCGCCGCCAGCAGCAATTGACCCTCGAGGCGCTCAGCACCTCGCTCCTGCCCGACAGCCTGAATCAAAGCGAACTCGATGTCGCCATGAAGGAGTTGATGGACGTCTCCCGCCAGGCCTTGCGCATGGGCGCGCGCGAAGTACATTTGGTTTGCCTTGAATCGCGCGAGGAAATGCCCGCCTTCGAAGAAGAGATCGAGGAAGGCATGGAAGAAGGGTTGAAGATCCATCCCTCCCTCGGCCCCAAAGCTTTTGTGGGCAAGGACGGCAAGCTCCAGGGACTTCAGACCATCCATTGCACTTCGGTTTTTGACGCCAATCATCGATTCAATCCCACTTTTGAAGCAGGGACGGAATCGGTGATCTCATGCGACACGGCGATTCTTGCCATCGGCCAGGCTTCCGATTTGTCGTTCCTCACTCCTGAAGACGGCGTGGAGACCACACGGCAAGGGATCATCAAAATTGATCCGAACACGCTGATGAGTACGGCGCCCGGGATTTTCGCCGCCGGTGATATTGCCTTTGGCCCGCGCCTGATTATCAGCGCGGTGGCCGACGGCAAAAAGGCCGCCGAAGAAATTGATCGCTACCTGCAAGGCGCCGCTTGGAAGCCCAAGCCCAGATACGTTCAGATCACCGTGCTTGACCACCATCAAATGGCGGAAGAGTTTGACGAATATTCCCGCCTCTCCGTCCCCGTGATTCCCATCGACCGGCGGACCGGCATCGCCGAAGTGGAGGCGGGCTACACGGAGCAGCAGGCGCGCAGGGAGGCCTCGCGCTGCCTGAAATGCTGGATCAATACCATATTCGAAGGCAACGAAGCCGAGGGAACGGAATGTATTCTCTGCGGCGGCTGTGTGGACGTCTGCCCGGAGAATTGCCTGTCCCTGGTGCCCCTGAGCCAGTTCCAATTCAATGAGGAGAATAAGAGCCGGTTGCTTGCCGAGCAGGTCTTCCACCTGGACGAACTCCAGCACTTGACCGCCGCAGATCTGCCCTCGGACGAAGGATCGGTGATGGTGAAAGACGAAACCATCTGCATCCGCTGCGGCCTCTGCGCCGAGCGATGCCCGGCTAAGACGATTACCATGGAGGCCTTTGAAGCTTTCAATTTTGATCCGGAAGTAACACCTGTGGAGAAGATTCTGATACGAGCATGAGCGAATCGGAAAAGAATTCCAATCACGAAGAAAGCGAGAAGGCTGGGCAACCCTCAGAGGTCACCCGCCGGGATTTCTTCAATGAGATTGCGGTGGGCGCGCTGGGTATTGCCGGCCTGGGCGCCGCCACCGTTACCTACCGGTATTTGTCGCCCAACGTTTTGTTCGAGCCGCCCACCACTTTCCGTGCCGGCGCGCCGGACGACTACCCGGTAAATTCGATCACGTTTCTTCAGGATCAGCAGGTCTACATCGTTCACGCTGCCGATGGTTTTTACGCTGTTTCCGCCATTTGTACCCACCTCGGGTGCATCACTCAATGGAAGCCTGACGATAATTTGATCGAGTGCCCGTGCCATGGAAGCAAATTTAAGCGGGATGGCATCAAAGTGGCGGGACCGGCGCCGCGTCCGTTGCCCCATTTTTCCATCACCCTCGGCACCGATGGCTCGCTGGTGGTGGATACGCTCGAAGTGGTGGAGCAGACCAAGGTTCTAAAGGTTTAAGGAGTCTTGTGGCAACAACGTCATTCAATCAGACCCTGGAAAAAATTCGCGCCACCCGCGTGTGGAAGTCCATTTTCCGCCGCGGCCCCGCGCGCACCAACCGGACGCGCAGCCTGGCCATCTTCGGCAACCTCTTCCTGCACGTCCTGCCCGTCAAGGTGCGGGAAAAATCCCTGCGCGCCCGCGCCACCTATTATCTCGGCTCGTTTTCCTTCTTTCTATTCGTCATCCTTTCCATCACCGGCGTCTTGCTGATGCTTTATTACCACCCCGCCGCTCCACAGGCCTATCTCGATATGAAGGACCTGCGCTTTGTGGTTTCGAATGGCGTCTTTCTGCGCAACCTCCACCGCCTGGCCGCCCACGTGATGGTGATTGCTGTTTTCTGGCACATGTTCCACGTTTTTTATCGCGGCGGTTACCGGCCTCCTCACGAATTCAACTGGGCCATCGGCGTGGTCCTGCTCCTGATCACCCTTTTCCTGAGTTACACCGGCTACCTGCTGCCCTGGGACCAATTGGCTTTCTGGGCCATCACGGTGGGCAGCAACATCATGGCGGCCATGCCGGTACTGGGCAAGCCCATCCGGTTTCTTTTGCTGGGCGGCCACCTGGTGGGCGCCAACGCTCTGCTGCGCTTTTACGTTTTGCATTGCGTCGTACTCCCCCTGACAGCGGTTTTCTTTATCGCCATTCACTTTTGGCGGATCCAGAAAGACGGCGGATTGACGGTTCGGGAACGCGATGAGCGAGAAGAAGAATAATTACCAAACCGGAATCGGGTCGGACGCGGCCAAAAGCCCGCAGCGCATCGTCTTTATCACCAAAAAGACGTCTGCCAAAGTAAAGGGCGAAGTGGGCCCGCGGTTGATGTCCTATCCCCACGTGATCCTGCGCGAGACCATCGCCTTTCAGCTTCTGATGATTGTGCTGGTGGTCTCTTCACTTTTGTGGGACGCCCCGCTCGAACAGTTAGCCAACCCTCTGATGACTCCGAACCCGGCCAAGGCGCCCTGGTACTTCCTCGGATTGCAGGAACTCCTCCATTACTTCCCTCCCTTCGTGGCTGGCATTGTGATTCCCACTCTGGTGGTGGTGGGGCTGATTGTGATTCCTTACTTCGACGTCAATGTTCAAGGTGAGCCTCTTTGGGCGCGCAATCGCTCGCAGCGCCTCGGCATCGTTCTGGCGATCCTGGCAGTGGTGGGCACCATCGTTGTGATCTTTGATGCCTGGACGGTCTTCGTGCCTACCCTTATCACTGCCGCGCTGCTGATTTTTTCCTATTTCCAGTCGCCGCGTGAAAAATCCGTGGCCGAATATTTGCGCACCCGTCCCGTTTCCTGGTGGGTGATGACGTGGTTCATCTCAGTGGCCGTGGTCCTGACTCTGGTGGGCACTTTCTTCCGGGGCCCGGGCTGGTCGTGGGTATGGCCGTGGAGACCGAATGGCGCCTAAACCCGAAGATATGGGAATTGTATCGCGCCGGGCGCGCATGGTCTTTGCCCTCTGCAGCGTGGTGTTTGTGGCCGTCCTCGCCATTTCGCCCGTCAAGGATTTGTTGCGCGAGTGGAGAGTGACCCAGCGCAGTTACGTCCGCTTCGCCCAGACCCGGCCCGACACCAAAAAACTTTTGGCCGATTATCACGAGGGTATTCAGCAGACTTGGCTCCCGGAAATGAACGTGGTGGATCGTTGCACCACCTGCCATCTGGGCATCACGCAGCCAAGCCTTTCCGGCTCGGCCGTTCCCCAGCCTTTCCGCAATCACCCGCTGATTCCGCACCCGGCAAAGGATTGGGGATGCGTGGTTTGCCATCGCGGCCAGGGTGTGGCCACGGAAATAGCCGAAGCGCATGAGACCACGCTGGCTTGGGAACAGCCGATGTTGCCCACCCATTTTATTCAGGCCTCCTGCGGCGTTTGCCACAAAGCGAATCTGGCGCAGACGCCACAATTGACCCGCGGACGCGAGCTCCTGGCCCGGTTCAATTGCGTGGGATGCCACCGCCTGGCCGGCGTCGAAGCACCCGCCATGCTCGGCCCCGACCTCACCAACGTTGGAACCAAAGTCAGCCGCGCATGGATTTACAAATGGTTGAAGGAGCCGCGCACCATTGTGGACGCTTCCGGCAATCAGGTCGTGAATGGCTATGAGACCGAAGACGAACCGCGCATGCCGTTTTTCAAACTCACCGAACCCGAGCTTCGCGGCTTATCCGCCTTCCTCAGCTCGCTCCAGAGCGCGCCCGGCCAACCTTACCATTTTGACCCGCGCGTGGTGACTTCCTTGAGCAAGCAGCCTGATCTCGCCGATCAGGGCGAAGTCCGATTCCGCCAGATGTTTTGTTCCACCTGTCATTCTTTGGCGGTCACGCGCGGCGGCGAGACCAAGCTGATTGGCGGCGACATTGGGCCCGAACTCACCAAAGTCGGCAGCAAGGTGAATCCGGACTGGCTGACGGCATGGCTTCGCGATCCACAGGCCTATCTGCCCCACAGTACGATGCCCCGCTACGGATGGTCAGACGAAGATTTATACAAGGTTACGCATTACATCGAAGCTAAATTGACTGACCCCGATTTGCTCACCAGCGTTCCCAAAATGGATCCGCCCAAGCCCGAAGAAATTGCTTTGGGCCGGAAGCTTTTTTTGGAGAAGGGATGCCGCGGTTGCCATGTGATTCAAGGAGTGGCTCCGCAGAAGGATTTTGGCCCCGATCTATCGAGTCTGGGTGGAAAAAATTCTTCCCAGCTCGAGTTCGGCAATTCGAAAATTCCCCGCAATCTGATCTCTTACATCCAAGCCAAAGTTTCCGATCCGATCTCGGTGAATCCCGCCGCGCGCATGCCGAAATACCACTTTACCCCTGACGATCTGGACGCCATCACCACGGCTTTGCTCAGCATGACCGGCGCGCCTGCCAGCCCGGGCTTGGCCCGCCTTCTGGTGCCCGCGGCGTCCAGGGAA
Organism: Terriglobia bacterium; assembly: GCA_035946625.1. Lineage (GTDB taxonomy): Bacteria > Acidobacteriota > Terriglobia > UBA7540 > UBA7540 > DASYXZ01. The sequence continues at coordinate 68,626 of DASYZE010000087.1, forward strand.
TTCCGGCCCGCCGGCGCCTTCGGAGAGGTTTACGAGCGCTACAAATGTTACGTCTGCCACAAATTCAACGGCGTGGGCGGCGACCTGGCCCCGGACCTAAGTTATGAGGGCAGCCGCGCGCAACGCCCGTGGCTGGTGAGTTTCCTGAAAAATCCCCAGACCCTGCGCCCCACCCTCACTTTCCGCATGCCGCAATTCAACATGACGGACAGTGAAGCGAACACCCTCGCCGATTACATCGGCGTGGCCCTGCAAAGCCCTCAAGTGGACAGCACAGGTGTGACCGCGAAAGATTTCACCTCTCAGTTGGCCGCCACCGGCAAGCAGCTTTACGAAGTCAAGTACCAATGCCAGGCCTGCCACACCATTGGGTCCGCTGGTGGTTATGTGGGTCCCAACCTGACCAACGCCGGCAATTGGATGACGCCCGCGTGGATGGAAGCTTGGCTCAGGAATCCCCAGGCGCTCGTTCCCGGATCCATTGAGCCGCGCCGCGCGCTTCCCGATGACGAAGTGAAAGCCCTCACCGCCTATTTGTTGACTCTCCGCCAGTCCGTGCCCTCCCAAGCCAAGTCGGGCGGCGCCGCAGGGAAAGGAGGCGGACGATGAGCGAGAAACGAAATTTAAAACCCCTTCTCTCTCGCCTGGGAGAGGGACAGGAATTGGTATTCTCCCTCTCTCGCCAGAGCGAGCGACAGAAATTAAAATCCCAGCCCTCTCCCAGGGGAGAGGGGGGCGAGCGTAGCGAGCCGGGTGAGGGGGCTCCTTCACTGCCCGCAAATTTAACCAAACCCTGGGAACTGAAATCACAAGCACTTCTCGCTCTTCTCCTCATCGTCTCGAGTCTGGGCTCCGTGGCCTGCCGCAAAAAAGCCGAAGCAGCGCCAGTCAATCCCGCCCTGCGCGCTTACGATGTGGAGCCCGATTGGAACGATGGAACCCGCACGATCTATCTCAATTATCAGCAGGCGCAGGGCAAGCGGATTTTTTACACCAACTGTGTCTGGTGCCACGCGGACGCCACGCCCGCCGGCCCCTCCAACCGTTCCAACGTCACCCCCACGCCGCCCCTGTTCAACGATGGCACTGCGTTTAATCTCCTTAGCGATGAATTCATGCAGAACACCATCACCCTGGGCGGCAGCGCCCTGGGCAAATCCGCCATGATGCCCCCGTGGGGCCGCACCCTCAGCCAGGACGACATCAAAGCCGTCATTGCCTTTGAGCGTGCCATTGCCCAGCCGGCCTATCAACCGCCCGCTCGCCCCGCGCCCCAATACGGTATAAAATAATTACCGGTGAAACCATCAGCCCCATTTCCGATTCGCACCCACCGCTGGTCATGGATTGCCTGCCTCGCAATTGTTCTGGCCGCTGCGGCCACGGCTCGCGCGCAGGTCAGCCCGGCGGAAATTATTAACCCTCAACTGCGGGCCAGTGAATCGACTTACCTTCACCAGCTCGAGTCCTATAACAAGGCCATCCAATCGCTTCATTTTCCTTTTCCGCTTTACCTCACCCGCTACGTGAATCTCGATCCGCAGAAAGACGTAGCCACGGACACGCGTGGCCTGGAATTCGTGAAATTCCATGACCGGATCGTGCTCAAAATCACCGGTGTTTACGCTGCCGCCTTCAGCGCCGCCCGCATGACCCAAAACCAGCGTGCCGCCCGTGTATTCCAGGACGTGGTTGCCCCCATCCTCGAATTGCTTCCCCGGCAGATTCCCGCCGACGTTTCGTGTGACGCCGTCGGGTTTGAAATTTCTTATCACGTTCAAACCCGAACCAATAATTACGATTACGAAGGCAAGGAAAATCTGGTGGTCGTCCTGGATAAGCCCGATGCGTTCGGATATTTCCAGTCGAGTCGCGATTCAGACCGGCAGGATATTCTGAACCGCTCGGAGATTTATCTGAGTGGCAAGGATTTTGGGCTTGCCCTGGGCCAGAAGGACCCGTTCAGCGTGGAAGCGCTGGATCGTTCCGCCCGGCACGGATCGAATCCAGTCAGCGAACCCGCTGCCGCGCCGGACAGGCCAATTTCAGGCGTTGCGCCCCCCAGGCCAACTTCAGGCGCCCGCCTCCCGCTAACCGGTCGCGACTTGTTGCCTGGCTCTCACCTTCCCAGCGACAATGTGACCGCCGCGGCGCAAGCCACGTTGCCGGCGGCAAGCGTATCTCCCGTTCCCGCCCAACCCGGGTCAAAACCAGCGCCGCCCGCCACGGCCACTCAGGCGGACGCCGACCGCATTCAGGCCCAATACCAATCTCAACTCGACGCACTCGCCAAAGACGGCGCCACCCAATTCCATCTGGTGGATTACGCGCCGCCCTCGCTGGTGGTTTTTCACGGCCAAGTCTACATCCAACTTACCCTGCGCAATCCGACCGAATTTGCGATGGGTTCGACATCGATATACAAACGCGCCGCCCAGAGCTTTGACCTTTTCCTTGCTCCCCTGCTCAAGCCCCTGGCCGACAAAGTCCCCGCCGACGCCGAAATCGCGGGGCTGGATATTACGGTGCTGAATCAGCTCACCTCAACCTCCCAACCCCGCTCCGAAGCCCTCGAATTCATCTGCCCTGTCAAACTCCTGAGCCAATTTACCGAGGCCGAAATCACCAATCAGGATTTGATCAACCAGAGCACCGTGCTGGTCAACGGCGTCCGCATCGCCCTCGATTTGCAGAAAGTGGAGTAGCCCGCTCGCGCATTGTCCGCCCCGGTTCGTCGTAGGGGCCAGCGGCGCTGGCCCTTGTGTTTCCGCGCACCCAGCGCCTTGGGGCGCGGCAGCGGAGCGGCTGCCTTTGCCAACGAAGGAGAATGGCGGTAGCTGGCGCTTCCGCCCTGTCTACCGATTACTGTCTACAAACTACCGTCGACTGTCCACTGCTGCTCTCACGGCCAGGTTACATCGAGCGCGTAAATCTCGCTGGCGTCCACGGCGTTGGAAATTAATACGGAGCCATCCGGAGCCAGTCCCAGCCAGGTGGACTCAATGGGCATGGCCCTCGACTGGCTGGCCACTTTTTCCGCTTTGCGCCCGCCAAGCAGGACGCGGTAAATCGCCGGTCCGGTGGGTGGAAGGGAATCCTCAAAATAGATCGTGCGGCCGTCGCGGGACCAGTTCATGTCCGTAATTTGCGAGGCCGCGGCAAAGTCTTTCCATTGGCCCGTCTGAAAATCGAAAATCTTCAGCGTTTTTGAGTCGGTGGTAATCGCCGCCACGCGGCGGCCGTCCGGTGACCATCGTGCCGTCCACAGGCCGCTCGAGCCCGGCAAGGTGGTCGCTTGGTGGGTTGCCAAATCCACCATATGAATCACCGGCGCCGCGCCGGCGCCTACGCCCGAGTGCGGCAGTTCGCCGAACATCACCCGCCTGCCGTGCGGCGACCAGGTGGGCGCGCCCTGGGCAACCGCCGAGGGCATCACCGCGCGCGCCTCGCCCCCATCCGAGGGCATCACGTAAGCCCTCCATATATCGGCTGACGATTTCAGTCCCATAAATCCAATCCATTTCCCGTCCGGCGACCAGCGTGGCAATTCGACCTGACTGAATGAAAATGTTAGTTGTGCGGTTTGGCTTCCGTCCAATCGCCTCTTCCACAAAGCAGAGTCACGCATTCCTACATATGCGAACCATTGCCCGTCAGGCGAAAAATCCACTTCATCCCCCGAGACGGCAGGAAGGAATCGGACAAACCGATGTTCGCCGGAAAGATATCGGTACAGCATCTTGCGGACCTGACCGGCCAAAACGAAAATTTTCTTTCCATCCGGGCTGGAAGTCCAAGCCCCCAAATCCTCTGCGCCATACGACAGTTGGCTTGGCCTTGAGATTCCCGTCCCCCATAGTCCACCCTTATCTCGAAGGGCCCAGACCTGATGCGGTTCTGGCAAGCCCCTCGCAAACACAAAGTATCTTCCGCTGTCGGTCCAATCGCCCGAGGATTGGGAATCCGTTGGGCGCGAGTCCGCCAGCAATTTATGTGCTCCCGAGCCATCGGACTTCATCTCCCATATTTCAGGGGTATATTCCGGTGGCAAGACGATTGAAAACCGGATGATTCTTCCGTCGGGCGACCAGTGCAGTTCGCTGGGATTGCCGGGTAACGCCGCAAACTTCCTTGATCCCGATCCGTCCAGGTTGCAGGCAAAGATCTCGCGTCCCACGGTGTAGTAAATAGTGTTTCCGTGCGGCCCCCACGAAGCCGAATCGGCCGCTATATTTCCTACCCGCCTCGGTGCATTTCCTGAAACCGGCATTGCCCAAAGCCTGCCCCGCACCCGTGGGGTCCTGGGATCCAGAATCAGGATCTCGCCGCGGCTCTTGCTGATGTCCTCAATTTTCGGGGACTTAAATGGGGGAGAAATTGAGCTGGGAATGCCTCCGGAAGTCGGAACCCTGGCAATGATCCAGCCCGAGGAGGTCAATTCGGTGAAGTAAAGATTCGCGCCGTCAGTAACCAGGCTGCTGCCTTTCTCCCAGGCATCGTCCGTCAGCCGAATGGTTCCGCGCACGCGGGGGACGGCGGGCGGCCGCGCCAAAACGTAAACCACCACCAGGGCCGCGGCCACCGAGCCCGCCGTGATCAAGTAAGTGAAGAACTGCCGCCGCCCGTGCGGAACCAGGGCCGCCATCCACGGCGACAGCACGTTGGTTCTTTCTTCATCCTCTCTCAGTGTGCTTGCTGGCCGACCATGTTTCGCGCCTACCTCCCTCTCCGCTCCTCCCGTCCCATTTCGGAGACTCGCAACTCCTGGCTCCTGACTTCTGACTTCTGGCTCCTGACTTCTGTCTCCTAGCTCCTGACTTCTGTCTCCTGGTCCCAAAAGCCACTCATCAATTTCCCTGGGATAGGCGTAGACGGTCTGCCGTTTGGCATGTCCCGGCACGCGATGCACCGGCAAGGCGCGCTCCCTCTCCCAGCGCATGACCGTGGTTACATCCCGGTCGAGGTAGGTGGAAATCTCTTTCCAGGTATCCAGACGTTTGTTCCCGTCCTCACCTTCCGCGCTCTTGGAATTAGCCATAAAGCCCACGTAGGGCCGACCTTTAGGTCGGCATTTCGTAATCTTCCCCATGTGCCGACCTAAAGGTCGGCGCTACTTTTCGTCGATCCGAGACGGGACTGTAGCGGCGGTCTCTGACCGCCGATTTCGTCATTTCGTCGATCTCGCCGCGACGAGGCCGCCGACACCTCATAACCGGCTGATGAAAACGTTCCCAAATGTCATTCCGAGCCCAGAGAGGAATCCCGCCCTGATTTGGAATCAACCCCATAGATTGCTCTCCCACGCCTGCGGGATCGGAATGCCAAGCCGTTAACCTTTTTCATCATCCTGTCAAAGCGGCGATCAGAGATCACCGCTCGAACCACCCAGAATGCGGCCATCTCTCCGCAAAAATGCGTTCTTTGGGCGCTTTGCCATCAAATACCACTGTTTGCCTGTGTTTGCTACTTGACGCGAGTCTACACCTAACTCATAAATGCCTGCAAGCGAAACGTTGTGTGCCATGACATTAAATTCTTAGCTTTGAGGAGCGGGGAGCGATTGCTTCCCACATTGCGCCACCAGGGGGTCGATTCTATGAGAAAAGTGATCCGTCTATCCATGCTGGTTGTCGGGGTCTCTGTGGCGTTCGCCGCCACAATGTACGGTCAAAGCCACCAGCCGCCGGGCGCGCAGCCGCACGATACGGCCCCCACGATCGCAACAGCCCGCGTGGTCCCCGATTCACCCGCAACCAGCACGACCGTTGCGGCGGGGCCACCAGCCACCCCTCAAGCAATCGTCCCTCGCCTTATGAGATTCAGTGGCACCTTGCTCGACGCCGCCGGCAAGCCGCTCACCGGCACAGTGGATGTCACCTTCTCACTTTACAACACCGAGTCTGGCGGCAGCCCGCTCTGGTTTGAAACCCAGAGCGTCCAAGCCGATGACTTGGGCCGCTACACGGCACTGCTGGGCGCCATGCACAGCGACGGATTGCCCATCGACTTGTTCACTTCCGGCGAAGTGCGTTGGCTGGGAATTCAAGTAGGTTCGGAAGCCGAACAGCAACCGCGCGTCTTGCTGGTGAGCGTGCCTTACGCGCTGAAAGCCGGCGACGCTGAAACCTTGGGCGGCAAGCCTGCTTCCGCTTACATGCTCTCCGACGCGCAGAGTGGCGCAACCTCATCCTCCGTTTCTTCGATAGCAACCACCAAAAAAACACCGACCGGATCGGGTGGAGGTCGGAAAAGCCAGACCAGCAGCAAGTCGCCGGTGACCGCTTGCAGCAGCGTGACCAGTGATGGCACGGCCACGGCGAATTCCATCGCGCTGTTCACCACCGCCTGCAACCTCGAGAGCGCGAACCTGGTTCAGTACAACGGCAACCTGGGTTTCGGGATTTCAACCCCAGGAGCCCGGCTGCACATCTTTGGGCCCGACAATACCGACTCGGACGCCCGCTTCAATTTCATTTTAGGGGACAGCACGCCGGCCACAGCGGGCACCGGCGGCGGCATACTATTTTCCGGGTATTACAGTGGGACTAGCCTAAGGGCGGGTTTTGCCAACATCCGGGGAATAAAGGAAAACAGCATTCAGGGCAACTACGCCACCGCCATGGTCTTCGATACGCGCGCCAACGGCGGCAACCAAACCGAGAGGATGCGCATATCTTCGGCGGGTTATCTGGGCATCGGCACCTCTACGCCCGCGGCCATGCTGGAAGTAAACGGAACCACTCAATTTGACGCCTTGGCAACCTTCAACGCCGGACAAGCGGTGGCGGGCAATCAAACCGTCACGGGAACAGTTTCGGCCACAAATTTCATTGGCAGCGGCGCCGGACTTACAGCCGTGCCTGCTTCAGCTTTACCTGGCCCCGCCCTGGTGCGCAACATCGTTTACCTCGCGGGTTGCGATAGTTGTGCTCCCCTCGATACCTCGGACAGTCAGGCCATATTTTATGTCAACGGCGTAGGCCCGATGACGATCACATCAATCGCCTGTATGTCCGACGCGGGCTCTCCGGCAATCAACATTGCGCGGCACAACGGCGGGCCAACCAACCTATTGAGCTCGCCATTGACTTGCAACGGAACGGCCACCACTGGCTTTACATTTTCGACGCTGGCCCTCAATGACCAACTCGATTTTGTCATGGCTGCTCCCGACACCGTCGCCAGGCGTATTACCGTCGTCATCGACGCGACTTTAAACTGAGGCAAACGAACCACGGTTCTCCCGCGCGTGGGTTATTGGCGATTCCTATGCCAGATTACTAGCATTCTTTTGCACAAAATTGCGACGTAAATATGCATGGAACAACAGCTAAGCGCCTTTGCCGTGAGTCGAGGGTCAACAAAAGGGCCGGAAATCGTTTTCTCTTTATAGCATTTGTCATCATCCTTACATCTGGTCCTGTTTTGACGGGAAGAGTTGTAACCCAGCATATGGCGGGAATCGTAGACCGACAGAATTGCGAACGCAACAGCCACCGATCAGGGGGTTTGGGAGATCGCGGATGAGTTGGAATCGTTTCAGCCTGGTTTGGTGCGAGTTCCTAAGACTCTAGTAAAGCAGAGGAGTATCACTTCATGCTTACAAGGAATTCCGCTGCAATCGAGATGCTCGCCGTAATCGGCTTGTTCGTGGTGGCTCTTGCACCCACTGTGGCATATGCTCAGATGCCCGCAGGGCCGAATCGCCCTGCGGCGGTACCAAAAGAGTTTGTGATCACCCCTTCCGGCTACTTCCATCCTTCGTGTGTTCTCCACCTCGCTGAAGGCGAGACTGTGCTGGAGGGTGGACACGTCCTTCGACACGCGGACGGGAGTCTGGAGGACATTCCGCCATGCGCTTATCCGCGCTACACGGTCAAAGGAGAGGTTGTGGCCCCGATTGCCGCTGACGTGGCGCCACCGTCGATCTCGCACAGCTGGATTGAAGATGCCTCTACCACTACGACTACCTCTTACGGCGCAATCGATGCAAATTGGACCGTACCGCCAAACGCGTCAAACGACAGCCAGACTGTGTATTTCTTTCCCGGCTTCGAGGATAATTCAGACGTCGTGAGCATTCTTCAGCCTGTGCTGGGGTGGAATGCTGATTTTAGCAACGCGTGGGGTATAGCCAGCTGGAACTGCTGCATCAACGGTGTTACTCAAGAAAGTTCTCCAGTGCAAGTGAATCCGGGCGATACCATCACAGGAATAGTCTCGTCCACATGCGCTCCAGGAACCCTAAGCTGTCCTACGTGGAACATCACTACTAAGGATACCACCACTGGCAAGTCCGCACAGCTGCTTAATTCTCCTATCGACGGGCAGACGTTCAATTGGGCGTTTGGCGGCGCGTTGGAGGTTTATAACGTCAGCAAATGTGGTGACTATCCGTGGACTGGGATTTTGAATTTTTCTACGATCCAGCTGTTTGATAATAGTCTTAATCAGATTTCTAATCCAGGATGGTCGCCGTACATTTACACTGGGCTCACCCCACAATGCAACTACGCCGTTGAGGTTGGACCATCCCAGGTTACACTAGATTGGAGTACGCCGTCTAATCCGACGATAACGTCCAGCCTGGTGATCACGCCGGGAGGGCCATATTATGTTAATCAAACCCTTCAAGCACAGTTCACGATCACCAACGAAGGAACCGACCCTGCCACCTTTCAGACCCTCACTGCCGGTGGAAGGCTCAATGGGGGTTGTCCTGCGCCTATCGGGTGTCCAGACTTCACACATACACCAACCATTACACTAGGAGCTGGGCAGACATTTCAATATTCGGGGGATTTACAAGTTACTGAAGCAGGCAGTTATCATTTTTTTACGGCATATGAAAACCCAGACGGCAGTTGGAACACAGCAATACCTACCGCCCCCGGAGTGACCAACACAGTCGATCTCACAGTTAGCGCCCCCACCTACACATTGACGGCAATTGACTCCGGCCAAGGCACAATCGCCAGCAACGATGGTCAAATCAATTGCAATTATAACTTCGGCCCTTGCAGCGCGACCTACGTCAGCGGGACGGTGGTCACGTTAAATGAAACTCCGGCTACTGGCTGGTCGTTTTCCGGTTGGGGCGGCGCCTGTGGAGGAACGGGTTCCTGCAACGTTGCCATGAATGGCAGCCAATATGTATCTGCCACATTTATACAAAATTCAGTCAGCTACACCCTGACCGTCGGTGAGTCCGGCCAAGGCACGGTGACCAGCAATGTTGGGGGCATCAACTGTGTCAACAGCACCGGAACCTGCACGGCAGTGCTCAATAGCGGGTCGTCCGTAACATTAAGCGCGAACCCTGCAACCAATTGGACATTTTCGGGCTGGACTGGGGCCTCGTGCAGCGGCACAGGGCCATGTACGGTTGTAATGAATAGCAATCAGAGCATCACAGCCAATTTCAGCCAAATCGCGACTAGTTACACGTTGACCGTTGTTGATTCCGGGCAAGGCAACATCACCAGCGCCGACACCTTGATCAATTGCACTGATAACGAGGGGCCTTGCTCGCATTCCTATCCAAGTGGCAGCATTGTGAATCTAAGTGCGACTCCGGCGGGAGGGTGGACATTCTCAAACTGGAGCGGCTTCTGCTCAGGTGCTGGTTCATGCGCCGTCGCAATGACTGCCAATCGAACTGTTACCGCTACTTTCGCGCCCAGCAATGGGGGCTTTACCATCTCCGGGCAAGTGACATACAACGGTCTCGGCCTAGCCGGCGTGACGGTTTCGCTGACCGGAAGCGCGACGGAATCGACCACCACCGTTGCATCCGGCAACTACAGTTTCACGGGCTTGGCCGCAGGCGGATACAATCTTTCGGCTTCCCTAACAGGATACACGTTTGATCCCGGCGGTTGGGGCATTTCACTCTATCAAAACTTGACTGCAAACTTCACGGCGGCAAAGGCCAATTATATCCTGAGTGTTTCTGAGACAGGTCAAGGCACCGTGGCAAGCCTGGATGGGGGCATAAGTTGCACCAGTGGCGCCGGACAGTGCTCCGCGAGTTATGCATACGGGACCAATGTAACGCTCAATGCCAACCCAGCCTCAGGCTGGCAATTCTACAGTTGGAGTGGGCCCTGCTACGGGACGGGCTCTTGCTCCATCACTATGAACTCCAGTCAGGTTGTTACCGCCACGTTCAGCCAGTCGTCTGGCCCGCTCGTGGCCTTGCCCGCGTTTACGCCGGGAATTATTTCGACCGTGGCGGGAAACGGAGTGGCAAGTTTTGGTGGAGACGGTGGACCACCCACGGCCGCTGAGCTACACACCCCCATGGGCGTTGCTGTAGACCCACGCGGAATTATCTATTTTGCGGATTTCGACAATCTCCGCGTGCGTGCAATCAACACGTCGTCATCGCCGATTACGGTAGCTGGGGTTACGATTGAGCCTGGAACGATTGCGACAGTGGCAGGCAATGGCCAGACGACTTTCTCAGGCGACGGCGGGCCTCCCACCAGCGCGGGCCTTTGGGCACCGAGCGCAGTTCTGTTGGACTCTGCTGGAAATTTGTACATTTCCGACACCGACCTCAACCGCGTCCGTCTCGTAAACATGCAATCATCGGTTCTACAAGTTTTCGGTGTTACGGTGCAACCTGGCACAATACAAACGATAGCTGGAAACGGGATCGAGGGATATTCCGGCGATGGTGGCCCTGCAACAAGTGCCGAACTCGCGAACCCTCAGGGCATCGCCATGGATTCGAACGGAAACCTGTACATTGCTGACTGGGCTAATACTCGAATCCGGAAAGTTTCGGCAACGACAGGCATCATCAGCACCGTCGCAGGTGCTGGTGGAAGCGGGTCCGACGGAGATGGCCAGCTTGCCACGAATGCTCACATGACTTTTCCCGTTGCCATCGCATTAGATGCGCAGGGAAACATCTATTTTTCGGAAACCAACATATTAAGGGTAAGAGTTGTTTACGAGAGTGGGACCGTGCCTGGGCTTTCGAATCCTCAGATCGGGTACCTATACACGATCGCCGGAGCTGGAACCGGTTGCGTCGAGCAGACGGATCCAGCGGGGGATGGGTGCCCATCGGTCGATGCCGGAGGAATCATTGGTGAGGGATTGGCTTTTGATCCGGGGGGCAGCTTGTACATTTCGGACTATGAAAACTATCGTGTGCGTAGGATCGACCATGCCACTGGAGTAATTACTTCAGTTGCGGGAAATGGCCAAGGGGCTTACTCCGGCGATGGCGGATCGGCTACCAATGCAGAGCTGAGTTTCAATTCGTACTGGTACGGGAATATTTTGACCAGCGATTCAAATGGGAATATCTATTTTGGAGATGGTTCCAATGACCGCGTGCGTTTGGTTTCGACAGTCGCGGCCCCAGTGACTTTCCCCCCTACGAACTTAGGCCAAACTAGTGCTCCCCAACAAGTGGCTCTTCAAAATGACGGCAACGCCGCACTGTACATCACCAACTTCGCAGTCGCGGGAGGCAACGCTGGTGATTTCGCACAATCGAACACATGCCCGGTTTCGCCCTCCCCTTTGGCGGCGGGAGCGAGCTGCACCATCAATCTCACGTTCACACCAACTCAGGCGGGGAGCAGAAGCAGCTCACTCGTCATTACCGACAACGCTCCTACGGTCACGCAATCGATTATTCTAAACGGAAGCACTCCTGTGGCCCCAACGACGACAACCACGGGCAGTATGTCGGTTACCCCAAACTCAGCTACTCTTAGCGGGACAGTGAACCCAAACGGCCTGGACACTCAAGTATGGTTCAGGTACGGCACAGACCCCGCGCTCTCGAACAACGTCTTGACTACACCACAGCAGGATCAGGGTGCCGGGACCGGCCCCGTGACGTTTAACATCAGCGTCGGGAATTTGACGGCGGGCACCCCCTACTACTTTCAGGCGAACGCCTCAAACAGTGCAGGTTCCAGTGCTGGGAGTATTCTTGGTTTCCAAACGTTCCCTGGCACTTACAACATTTCCGGACAAATTACTCTAAACGCTACCGGGTTAAGTGGAGTCGCAGTTGCGCTGACCGGCGATCTCACCACATCGACGACTACAGATGCGTCTGGGAATTACTCGTTTAGCGGCCTGGCGGCAGGGGGGAATTACACCGTCACGCCTTCTCTCAAGGGATACATCTTTACGCCCCCCAATTCGAGTTTTAGCAATTTGAGCGCAAACCAGACGGCGAACTTCACGGCTGTCAAGAAGAAGAGAAAGGGGCAAGTCATCAGCGAATAGGCAAAATTATAGCAGACCGCAGTCGGTAGACGGTAGGCTGGATTAATTCGGTAGGTCGCAGGCTGTAGTTAGTTAGTAGATAGGGGCGATCGAAAATCACAAACCGGCATTCCGTCGGCGGAGCAAGCTGGCGGAGTTTGTGCACCTCAAACCCCGCGGCCCGTGAAATGGGGACCGTCGAGAAGCCGTGAACTGAAAACTGACCCAAAGTGAGGAGTGACCCTTCGAACGGCTCTGAGCGGCAGGGCGAGATCCCTCTCCCGCAGGCGCGGGATCGGGATGACAAGCGAAGGGCTCAGGCTTGCACTGAGCGCAGCGAATGTGATGACAGTGACGAGCACTTTTTCATCACCCTGCGAGTGCCGGCCCTGCCTTTCCAAGTGTAATCTGCGCCCTCGCGGCACTTTTATACTTTGATGCTCAGAGATCGACAAATCTCAAGCGGTTGTACCCAGGAGGTTCTTATGGTGATCCATAAACGTGTTTCCTCGTTTCTTGCCTCATTTCTTCTGCTGGTACTTTTCGTGCTTCCTGCCCTGACCGTTGCCCGCGGGGGGCAAACTACAAGCACAACTGCCCTCACCAACGACGATGTAATCAAGATGGTGCAGGCAAAGCTCCCCGATGGAGTCATCGTTGCCAAAATCAAGTCGTCGGCGTGCGGTTTTGACACTGGCACTGACGCGTTAATCAAGCTCAAGCAGGAGGGTGTGAGCGAACCAGTCCTGGCGGCCATGGCAGGCTGTGCATCACCTGCACCCGTTGGGACCCCTCCGGCCCTCAACGATCCGGATGCTGACCACCCTTCGGGTATTTACTATTTGCAACAGAGGCCGAACGGGCCGTCTATGACCGAACTCGAGCCTACAGTTTATTCGGGTGGCAAGAGCGGCGGGTTTTGGAAGACCCGAATGACATACGGAATCGCCAAATCAAAATGGACTTCTGTGGTACACGGCGGCCGTGCGGCCCTGAGAATTACGGAGGCGCGTCCGACTTTTTACTTTTACTTTGATGTAAAGAACAGTGGGCTTAGCACATCTGGCACATGGGGGATGGGCGCGTCCAGCGCTGATGAATTCCTGCTGGCGAAGATGGAAGAGAAGAAAGACGAGAGGGAAGTGATTATGGGGCAGGTGAATGCGTTTGGCGCATCGATGGGAACTTCATCGAAGGAAGTCATTAGCTTCGATGCGCAGAAGATTCGACCCGGGGTGTACAAGGTTCAACCGCGGACGGATTTGGACTCGGGCGAGTATTGCTTTTACTATGGGGGAAGTGCCCAGGCCATGGGCGCGACCGGCGGTAAGTTGTTTGACTTCGGCATCAACCCGGCCGAATAGACACGCACAATCGGCGGCGGCACGGTGAAGGAGTCTGGAGGCTGCCATGAGTTCATTTAATTCGAGCGGGCACAAACAGCGCGGGTGGTTCATATTTCTGGCCTTCCTGTTGGTTCCCGAAATCGCTTGGGCGCAGAAAAAGAACTCAAATCCGCCCCCGCCACCCCGCCCAGCTCCCCAGCCACAACGGCAACAACCAGCCCCGCAGCGGCAGCAACCATCGTACCAGCAGCGACAGCAACCGTCGTACCCGCAGCGGCAGCAACCATCGTACCAGCAGCGACAGCAACCATCGTACCCGCAGAGGCAGCAACCATCGTACCCGCAACGGCAACAACCGTCGTACCCGCAGAGGCAGCAACCATCGTACCAGCAGAGGCAGCAACCGTCGTACCCGCAGCGGCAGCAGCCGCAACTTCAGCCGGGACAGCGGGCCCCGATCCAACCCGGGCAACGGCCACCCATTCAAGCGGGACGGCAGATGCGGCCTCCCATCGCTCCCCCTGCTTTCGCGAGACAAGTCAAACAGCCCGATGGACGCTCCACGTACCAAGCCAATGACGGGCGCAAATGGGAAGCTAATCGGGAAGGAAGGGTTACCAGCTTTTCCAAGCCGGGAATGGAAGCCCATTTCGACCCCAACGGGCGCATCAACCACCTTCGCGACGATCAGAGAGGAATCACAATTGATCGGCATTTGCACGGCGATCAGAGAATCATCACCGAAAAGCCAGACCACACTCGTGTGGTCAGCACCGGGCCCAGCCGGGGCTACGTGGAGCGGCCCTTCAACCGCAATGGGCAAGCCTACGTTCAGCGGACCTACGTCGCCGGCGGGGTTAGTTATACCTCGGTATACCGCACCTACCAATACCAGCAGGTAACCATTGTCCAGTATGTACCTGCGGTTTACTACCCTCCCGGATTTTACGGATGGGCTTACGACCCATGGGGGCCGCGGGTGGTTTACGCCTGGGGCTGGAACCAGGATCCCTGGTACGGGCAGTATGGCTACTACTTCACGCCCGAACCCGTGTACCCCAGCGCGTCATTATGGCTCACGGATTTTCTGCTGGCGGCTAATTTGAAGCTCGCCTACGAAAATCAAAATGCAGATAACTCGGATCAGACCCCACCCGCCCCATCCGACAAGGGCGCCCCAAGCGCTTCGATTACCCCAGAGATGAAGCAGGCGATCGCAGCGGAGGTGCAACGGGAAATTCAGCAAGAAAAAGCTGAAACTACCAACCCGGTCACCCCTTCCGATACGGAGAAGGGACCGCCGCCTCCCAACCAGACGGCCGTGCCACCCGCTCTCGACCCCAACCAGCGGGTTTTTATTGTCTCCACCAATCTTGATGCGACCAATCTTGATCCGCCGTGTGAACTCACTCCCGGTGACATCATCACGAGGATTGATGACAAACCCTCGGATGGGAACAACGTGCGTGTCATGGTGATGAACACCAAGCCGGCGGACTGTAGACCCGGATCGATGCCTTCCATCCAGATTTCCGACCTGCAAGAGATGCACAACAGTTTTCGCCAGCAAATAGACCATGGTTTGGGGACGCTGGCGCAGAATCAAGGCAAGGACGGATTGCCTGCGGCTCCGGACGCAACCCCCAATCCCGTAGCCACATCCCCTCTGCCGCCCGATAGCCCGATGGCGGTCAAGACGCAGTTGCAGTGGCAAGCGGCGGGCGCACACGCGGCTGAGCAAGGTGTCCAAGTGGCCGCGGCGGGCAACCGGAATGATTGAACGCAAAGCCCGAGCGGATTGAATGGAGTATCTGGAAATGCAGAAAACAACGGATAGGCATCTCCAAATTTTGGTCTTGATGTTCCTCGTCATTGTTCCCTGCTGCGGTGCGAGTGCTTCCGCGCCCACGTCCCTGGAAGAGCAACTTCAAGCGCAGTACACAGTGACGGAAGGCCGTGTGGGCCCGGCAGGACTCACCGTCACCGAGGAGGGAATTGTCCTGGTAATTAAGAAGGCCGGGGTGGTGGGTGTGCCCCCGGAGGGCGCCGCGATGCCTACATCGATCTATAAGAATGGAGCACTGCACAAGCCCAGCTTTGGCTCCGATTTTGGCGCCAGCATGCTCCGGGGCGCGGCCAATCCTTCCTCAGACACCAACGGAAAAGATGACCGGCCGTTGCCGGTTGGGGACAAGGTCTACATTTCCAGGATCGACGTCAACATGAAAAATGAACGCATCATCTTCCGCGTCATTGAGTGTGACCCTTGTAATGGGACGAACGAACCTTCTTCCTACAAGGCTCAAATCGCCTTTCAATTTGGCAAGGGCTACCTGGAGTCGGCCGCGGTTCCGGAAGTCGAGGACACGATCAGCCAGGTCTTTGCCATTGATGCCCCTGCGCCTGAAATTGCGGCGACTCCCGCCGTGGCTCAGCCGCAAGAACCCGTGCCCGCGCAAGGCCCGGAAGCCCCGGCACTCACCAATGACGACATCATCAAATTGGTCCAGCTAAAGTTGGGGGACTCCGTAATCATCGCCAAGATTAAATCTTCCGCCTGCGCCTTCAACACGAGCATCGACGGGCTTGGCAAGCTCAAACAAGCCGGTGCCAGCGACGCCGTTCTGCAAGCCATGATCGAAGCCGGAGGATCCGCAGCCGAACCTCCCGCTCCATCCCCGCCGACTGAACCCGCCGCAGCCGCGGCCCCTCCGCCCCCAGCCGGTTGCGCTGATTACCAGTCCTGCCTGCAAGGCGGAGCCGACGCTCTGAAAGGCTACAACTGGAGTCTGGCTCTCTCAGATTTCCAAGCCGCTTCCACCATGGATGCATCCAAGCCCGACGCCTGGGCCGGGATGGGCCGAGCCGATCTTGCTATAGGTCAGTACAGTGAGGCCTCTGCGATGTGGGACAACGCCCTGGCGCGCGGCGGAACCATAGAATTTAATGCCTGGTATTTCAAGCCCACTCACCTCGATATTGGAACTTTTCATATGGGTGCTCATGAGGTTTCATTTATCCTGCCCAACCAGGAAAAGGTCTTTTTGGTTGCGCCAGCCGAGCCTTCTTCTCTGAAGTCCCATCATCCTCCTCTAGCTAGAAACGCCTGGTCATTCGGGATGAAAATAGAAGGGCACAATTATTGGTTTTCTATGGTGCCGCTCGGTGTGGAGTGCAGAAATCCAAACATCTGCGCCGACCCCGCAGCCTATGGCGAGGAGGAAGCTGTCTCCAACTACGTCGCCCGAACCATCCCCAAACTCGCATCGGGAACGCTTGCCCAATTGGCCCCTTCGGCGCCGCCTGTCCAAAGCTCCATGGCAAAGCCCGTCGATGCCCCGCCCAGCGCCTCCGCTCCGCCTGCAACCGTCCAGATGGGTCAAACCCCCGACCAGGTGAAAGCGATTCTCGGCCAGCCGCAGAAAATTGATGACCAGGGCGCCAAGCAGATTTATGTCTTCAAGGATATGAAAGTCATCTTCGTGGATGGAAAAGTTTCGGACGTGGAGTGACAGAAGGCAGGCCATGTGACGCAGGACTGAAAGGGTTCAAACCATGGAAGGTATCGCAAAAAAGATTCCGCCCGCAGCTTTCGTTCTAGCGTTGCTTTGCTTCACGCTTCCCTTTGTAACGTTTTCGTGCCAGGGCCAAAAGATCATGAGCTTCAGTGGCCTACAATTGGTCACCGGCACAACAATCCAACAGCCCCAGATGTTCGGCCCTCCACAAGCTCAGAGGACAGGCCCTGAGCCGCTGGCCATTCTGGCATTCCTCTCCTTGATTGTGGGGCTGCCCCTGAGCTTTTTGAGGGGGAAGAAGGGTGCCGCAGCCTCTGCGGTCGTGTCAGGGTTGGGGTTCATTTTCTTGGCGGCCATGAAGTCAAAGGTGGATGCGGATGCGATGAGACAAGGCGGTGGGGCAGTGCAGGTAAGTTTCGAGGCTGGTTTTTACTTAACCTTGATTCTTATCCTCGGAGCAATTGGGGCAAGTGTCTTTGTCCTGGCGCAAGGCAAACAAACCCAATCGGCGCACCCAAAGAGCGACGGAGGCTACAAGTTTTGCACTCAATGCGGTGCGCGAAACGCAGCCTCTGATGTGTTCTGCAAGGAGTGCGGGGCGAAGTTCGCTTAACGAAGGCACAACATGGGTAACTTCTTCGACAAAGTGAAGCAAGGCGTCGGCAAGGGCGTCACGACGGTTAGCGTGAAGTCCAAAGAAATGCTGGAGACGTCAAAACTCAAATCGCAGATTGCCGACATTCAGAAGCAGAAGAGGGAAGCCCTGGAGGAACTCGGAAATATCGTTTACATCATGCACTTAAAAAGCGCTTTCGATGAGGAGAGGCTGCACATCAAAAGCGCGTCCATCGCGGCGCTGGAGGAGCAGATTAGAGCCAAGGAAGCAGAATTGGCGGAAACCCACGCCAAAGCCCAGGAAGCCCTTGGTAGACCCAAGCCCGTCGGCGTTTGCGCCTGTGGGGCGGAAATTCACGAAGGCACCAAGTTCTGCGGCAAGTGCGGTAAAGCACGCGACACGGTCTCAAGCTGATAAGTAGAGTTACGGTGAAGAAGTGCAAAAGGCTCAAAGGGCGAATTCAAGCCGTTAGCATCGGTCAGCGGTTTCATGACCATGCGTTCTTTCTCCGCGATCTTGAACCCGCACTCCATCAAAGGGCGGACTGACAGATGGCTACCAGCTGGGACGAGACGTCAAGGCGTCCCACACGTCGAGTGGCGCGGCAATTGTGGTCGATGCGTGGGACGGGTCGCGATTTAGGTTTGGGCGGGATGATTTACAAACACCTTGGATCGGAGCATAAACGTGAGAGCGTCAGCAAGAATCAAGTATCTTCTCACCGCGTTAGTGCTTTTTGTTGACCTCGCGCCGGGCCAAGGCGCGGCTCGTGAGCTTGTACCGAATGACCCCGCGAATCGGTCCTTCGAAGCTTCAATTGGCATTTCGGGATTAGACACACTGGACCACCTCTTGGAAACTAGGTCAGAAAGGAGACGATCATGAAACTTACGGCTCTCGCTTCGATTGGAGCTGCCCTGATGCTGCTCATCGGTTGCGGGTCCAAAAACCTCACGCGAGGGAAAGCTGCGGATCTCATCAAAAATGCCGAATTCGCCGGGGATGAGCTTAAGGCAAAGCAGGAGGAATATACTCTCACGCTCCAAAGTGACCACTGGGTTATGAACCCGGACGAAGAAAAGAGGGCACTACGCGGCGTTGTGGCCAGCGGCTGGGTCAACGCCGACTTCCACCGCTGTGCACACCAGGGGTTGGGCTTTGGGGAAGCTATATGCCTACAGACAACTCTAACAGACAAAGGCAGGCAGGCCTCCAAATCATGGAACAAGTTGCAGTTCGGCGGGTGGAAGCTCATCACTTCAACTGCGGAACTCATTGAGGTGACTGGAATCTCGACGCCCACTGCTACAGAGGCCGAGGTCGAATACACGTGGCGCTCGGTACCGACGGACGATGGCAAGGCACTAGGCATACCAGCCTCAAAAACGAGGACAGCATCGGCCGACCTACAACTATTCGATGACGGCTGGCGCGTGAGCCGGTAGCCATCTCCAAAAGCAGGTAAGTCAAGGGCGATTTCGATCCGTTGCACCGGGGGCCTGCGGCGTGAGTTGGGGTTAGAAATCTTACACACACTCTGAATAGGGAGGACAAACTTGAGACCGTCAGCAAAAATCGAAATGTTCTTAGTTGCTCTGGTCCTTTTCCTTGACGTCGCGGCGGGCCCCATAGCCGCTGCTCCGCCGGAGCGCGCACGCTCTCCCAAGCAGGGTTCCGCAAAGGCAAATGCGCTCTCGAAAGGTGGTATATCCCCGAACGTCGCGTTTGGAGTTCCAAACCAGGACGGCACTACGCTTCGGGTGATCGACGAAGGGGCCGCGCCCGACGGACTGAATGTCGCCATTTGTGGGAAAGACTCAATTCACTCTGTAAAGTTCATGGATGGTGACAATCCGTCCTTTCAAGTCCTCGATGGGAAGGTTGATCCCGATGTATACTGTTTGATATCTGACCGGACTTTTCTGACAGGCAAGAAATCTCTTCTCACACAGCAGGAGAAACGTCTTGTTCCTTGTGGTCAGAAAACAGTTTCCGCAATTGCGGCAGCGGAAAAGCGCGGAGTCCACAAATGCCAGCAAGTCGGTGTTGCCGGTAGCGGATGGCCGGTATTGGTCGCCGAATTTGACCGTCGCGGGTCAGATTTGCTGGCTGCCCTGGTTTTGAAAAAGACAGGCCAATTGATCTTTTACGAGGAACCGGCAAAATACGACGCTCAATATGATTCTGGCTGGACAGTTGGCGATCATGGCCAATTGGATTTCGGTGATCCCAACACAAAATTCAGTAATGTGTTTGGTCTGTTGCTTGCCTTTCTGAATCAGTCGAATGGAGCAATCGACCTGGTGATCATGCGGGCAGGCGGCGAGGGTACTAATTTTATCTTGCTGCAATCCTCCGGGAGCACATTCCGCCAGGCTGCCCACGGATATCAGAGTATCCAGTAGTGCGGGGCAAAGTTAGAGGCAGACAACTAGCCGAGCATGCCAGCATGTGGAACGGGCTGGCAGAGACTCGCATGCGGTCGGTGGCGGTGCCGGCGTCGCCGGTATCCAAAAACGCAGTCTGGGAGAGAGGTGGTAAGGCGGTTGGGAATCGCGCGGAGGACAATCCCATGAAGATCCTGTTGTGCTCCATAGTTCTCGTTTACTCGCAGGTGGTTGACGTCGCCGTATTCGTCGGCCACGAATGTATCCCTAACGAGTGGCGTCCGTGCCTAGGTACAGTCTGGAAAATGTCGGCCCTTCGTTCACAGACTACCGCCGGCTCTTTTGTCGAGAAGGAAGAACCCGGCAAAGCCGAGGCGTCCAATCGAGCGCGGGCACTGGCTAGCACAAGCTCTTTAGTCGTGGAGAACCAACGCGCCACGGGCCACCGGACCAGCCTGGCTGCAAATTCGGCATCCGCGGTGGGTTCGCTTCGGATCATCAACACCGCTCAAGTAACATACTCCTCCACCTACCCTACGGGTTTCTCCAAGGCTCTCGCCCAATTGGGAGGTCGTGGCCCGGATTCAGCCGATCATGCCAACCTGATTGATGCCCAATTAGCATCGGGAATAAAGGCCGGCTACAGGTTCACGTATAGACCCGGGCCCCCTGACGGCGCGGGAAAGATTCCTTCCTACTCTGTCGTTGCTCGGCCGCTAGGATACAGGACAACGGGTGACGCAAGCTATTATACCGACCAGTCTGGCGTAATCCGCGTGACCAAGGAGAATCGGGAACCGACAGCCAACGACCCGCCCCTCCAGCCTGGCCCTGACTCATGCGCTGCAATGAGCCAACCTGGCCGGGACCAGCCAACTAACCTAGCTGTAGATCAGGCATGTGCATTTGGTTCACTTCGGATTATCTTCATGGCTCAAGTAACATACTCCTCCACCTACCCTACGGGTTACTCCAGGGCTCTCGTCAAGTTGGGAAGTGGGGGTCCGGAATCAGCCGATCATGCCAACCTGATTGATGCCCAATTGGCCTCGGGAATAAAGGCCGGCTACAGGTTCACGTATAGACCCGGGCCTCCTGACGCGGCTGGAAGGATTAACAGTTACAGCCTAGTTGCCCGACCTCTGACGTTTGGCACCACGGGTGATGCAAGCTTCTTTACCGACCAGACTGGCGTAATCCGAATGACCAAAGAGAACCGGGAGCCGACGGTCAACGATTCGCCTCTCGCAGGTTGATTCGACTACAAGTAAGGAAAGTGATCTTGGGACGACGAGTGAGCATACCCAGGATAAACGGCCTCGGCGAAAAGCAAGAAGAGGTCCATTTCATCGAGATTGGCTAGCCTTCCGGGGTTCGGTTGAACTTGTTAGAGCCGAGGTATTTGGTGCAAAGGAGGTTTATTCAACATGGACAAGTTTCTGTTTGCTGGCACATTTTTGAAGTTGGCATCGAAGGGTTCGTTTTTCCGAATGATAATCGCCACGGTGCTGAGAGTCGCCGCGGTTCTCATTGCGATCGGTGGCGTTCTGGCCTTCGTAGAAGTTTTCAGGTTCATCACCCAGTTGCCGACCTCCGCGCTGTTGGGCGGTATTGTTTTTGAAGCCCTTCTCATCGTCGCAGTTTACATTGTCGTGCACATCCAGTGGATTCGCGCCGGTGATATCGCCCAACTTCCCGAAAGCAATTTCAATGTCATCCCCATCGTGGCCGTTTTGTTGAAGATGTGGGGCGAAATTTACTCTTGCGCTGGCGCTGTGATCGCGGTCGGCGCCGGAGTGTTTATCTGGTTCGCAGGTCCGGAGATCCAAGGTTTCCTGCAACAAGCGTTGCCGCTCTTCCCCTCTTCGACTTCCACAAACCAGTCATTCATGGCTGGGCTTATGGTGATGATCTACGGGCTGGCCATCTGCTTCAGCGTCCTCGTTTTCTCTTACTTTGTATCGGAGATGATTCTACTGGGGGTGCAGATTGAACGGAACACCAGTGGAACCTTGCAGGTAGTGAAGCAAAACAACCCACGCAGCGGAGTAGCAAGCGCTGGTCAAGCCCGTCCGGAGACTGGATTCACTAAAGAACCGCAGCCAGCCAGAGATAGTGTCCAGCGCGCGCCGCTTAAGCCAACTTTGGGCAGCCAGGAGGCACGCTGCCCGCACTGCGGCGCGCAGGTCGAGTACGGCAGCCGTTTTTGCGAGAGTTGCGGGACGACCCTGGCTTAGTTCTGGCGTGTTATCGAGGGGTTGGATCGAGGTGAGTTCAAGATGAAGTGCTTCGAATGCGGTTTTGAGGTGCCTCTCGGGGCGAGATTCTGTAGGAATTGTGGGGCTGCGCTGACAAGTCCAGTTCCAAGCCCGGTGCCCTCGGGCCCTGAAAAACCCTTGGCGGGCGCCGTGGCGTCGCTCCAGACCTGCCCGGCTTGCGGGGCCGAGGTGTCCGCTGGGAAGAAGTTCTGTCGTGGTTGCGGGGCTGTGCTGGCGAAAGAATTACCAACTCAGAGGCCTGCGCCGTCGCCAACCCGCGTGACGCCGGCAGTACCCTTTAGATCTCTTGCCGGCCCTGCCCCCAACAAGACCCCCTATATTATTGGCGGGGCAGCGGCCGTGGTGGTCGTCGCGATGGTGGTCGTGTGGTTTTCATTCCTATCCACCGAGGCCCGCATGATGCGAGCCATCGACCGCGGCGAATTGTTTTCTCCACAGGGAAGCTCGGCTTATGACCTCTTCAGCAAACTTAAATCCCAAGGTCTCAGCGCGGGCACTAGAAACAAATTGAAGCTGAAACTGCTTCCCAAGCTTTATGCCGCCGCTGACGTGCTGCTCCAGAAAAGACATGAAGGAGATGATTTGGATAAAGCGGATGTTCCCCGGCTGGTTCAAATTTACCAATGGGCCGCCGAAATCGCTCCCGACGACCGCAGGGTTCTCGCTCGTTATAGCTACGCGCAGGGATATGCGGCCCTTCTCAACAAGGACAAATCCAGCGCTTTGCAATTCCTGCTGCGCTCAGTTGAACAGGACAATAGCTGGGCGTTCTCGTTCAACGAGCTTGGCCGGACTTATAGCGGGCTGGATGACCGCCCACATGCCGCGGAAAACTAGAAGAGGGCGGCCGACCTGGACCCATCCTGGGCGGTCCCTCACGTCAATCTCGGTGTGGTCTGCATCCACCTGAAGGATTATGCCCTCGCTGAACAAGCGCTCATGGCGGCGACGCAAACAGACAGCACCCCGGCCACGCCGTGGTACTTTCTGGGCGAGGTGTATGAGCAGCAGAATCACTTTCCTGAGGCGATTGGCGCCTACGAGAGGGCCCTTCAGTTGGCGGCGAGCAAACCATCCGCGTCTTTTCGCGCCAACCTCCTTCAGCGCCGCATCGAAAAGCTTAAATCACTTCCGCCGAGCCCAATGAATCCGGTTTCAGGCGTCGGCTAAGTCCCGCGTGGCGGAACTCTTCCGGCTCCGGATCTCATCTCGCCCGCCGATGGAGCGGTCTTCAATAGCTTTCCCCGTAGGACCACGTTGCAATGGACGTTGGTTCCCGTTGCAGCGCGATACATGGTCCAGGTTGACTTCTATGGCCTTGGGAGAGGACGGTGGGTGGGCGAGATGAACAGGCCTGCATGGCTTTTGCAATCTGTTCAGAGCACTTCTCATATGTTTAATTTTGTGGGCGCTCAGCCGGGGCGGTGGCGGATGTGGGCCACAGCGGCGGACGGCGGCGAGGGTCTTTTGCTACAGTCCTTCCAGGTCTGGACCGGCCACCAAGGAAAGAATCGGCGCGGATGTCGTTCTGGAACTGCCTGCCGAGCGGGGTTGGCGCGCGTCAAAGAAGGGATTTCGCCATCCAGCTGATCGGCGGGCGGGGAATTTGGCCGGCGATTGGATGGCTTCCAAAGAGGAGAATATTATACATACGTTATGTACTGTTAAGTAATATATTTCCATCCCCGCCGCCCGCCCCAGGAGGAACTCGTAACTAGAGTCACAGAAGTCACAAGAGTAACAAGTTTTTTCATCTCCCTTATTTCAATAGGCTTACACTCAAGATCTTACTGCTGTTTTTATCCGAACCCGCATTTCTGCCCCTTTTTGCCCCCGCTAATTCTATTGGTTCCCAACGCGAGCCAATGTCTACGCCGCTCATCTCGTAGGAGCATACTCCTGACCACGCTCAATGCGCCTATCGTATCAGTTTCTGCGCCCGCACTTCCTCCAAACGTGCGATGGTTGCCACCAACCATTTCTCATACACTCTCTCCATTTCCTGCTGTGTCTCCCACCGTTCCAGCATGTGGATGGTTTCCCCCAGGTCATCGAGCGGAATGTGATGGCAAGGCACGTTCTCTTTCTGTTGCTCGGGCGGAACAAACTGCATCAGAATGCAATCCTTGCAGGGTCGAGTTCGATTGGGATCGCCAAAGTTGATACATGACAAAGAGTCCTGAAAAATGGAAGTCGGCAACCACGGGGTGCGGACGGATCGCCCGTAACCGCCGCTCTTGAGAAAATTCAACTCCGATTTAAGGACTTCAAGAATGTCGCGAGCGTCTTTTGCCACAGCCCCACCTCCGACGGCTTGCCCTCTCATGGACACAATATGAGAGGGCGCGACTCTGTTCAGTGACTAATGTCACCGCCCGCGGTGACCGTCGTCACAGGCTGAGGATGGTCAAAAACCATTGTTGACTAGCTGCCTCGGCGCGGTCACCATCTCCCATTCTTTGTCCATGCGCCCGGTTTCTCGATTTAAATATGAACCGCCAATACCGGGCATGGGCCTAATTGAATTACACGGTGAGTGGTGGACCCAAACAGTGCCAGATCCAAGGCGTTTCGTCCGCGCACCCCCAGGATCACCAAGTCGGCAGAAGTTTCGGTGGCGAGCTTGATAATCTCCGTATACGGTTGGCCCGCTCGAACGATGGGTTTCACTTTGCACCAGTTCTTTGCTTCCTCCGGGATGGCTTGCTCGAGCCGTTTGCAGATCTTCGAATTCTCGATTTGGAAATCGTGGGTGGGCCCTACAATTTCCAATACGTGAAGCAAAGTCAGTTCGGCATTATATTCGAGGGCCAGTGAAAGTGCATACTGCAAAGCACGGTCCGAGTGCGTGGAAAAATCAGTGCAGAAGAGAATTCTTGAAAGGTGAACCTGTTCTTGTTTCTGGCCCGGGTTTACGAAATCGTGTGTCGGCCTGCGAATGACCAGGACAGGGCAGCGCGCTTTGCGAAGCACCTGTTCCGTTACGGAGCCCATTGTGATCCGGTCAAACCCTCTCCG
Organism: Terriglobia bacterium; assembly: GCA_035946625.1. Lineage (GTDB taxonomy): Bacteria > Acidobacteriota > Terriglobia > UBA7540 > UBA7540 > DASYXZ01. Next base: position 94,030 of record DASYZE010000087.1, read on the forward strand.
GCCGTGGGTTCCCATGACAATCAAATCCACAGCCTGCGTTTGCGCGAAGCTCAGGATTGAGTCTGTCGGGAATCCTTCCCGCACCACCAACTCCGGCTGCATTCCATTCGACGCAAAGTTTTGAACCACTTCTTTTAGGTGCTTTTCAGCGTCCTGAAGAAGGTTGGTATATACCTGGCCCAGAGTATCCGGGAAGGCATAGAACGGATAGGCCATGCTGAGCGGTTGCACCACGTGCTCCAGGAACAGCCTGGCTTCATAGTGCTGCGCCAGCGAGCGAGCGTAGGTATACGACTTGGCAGAGAGCTCGGAAAAATCCATGGGGCAGAGAATTCGCTCAATTTTAAGCATGGTTAGTTTCACCTCCCTTGGTTATATGAATTCAGCCGTTTCCCAACCCGAGCTTCGAGCGAAATCTCCGCTCCGAAGCTCCTAACCCACATACGTTGCCACCATCGTTTACATTACCCGATAGCGGCCATAGAGGCTGTGACCTTTGCCACTTTGATTTGTGACTGTTATCACATGACCTAAAATCGCCGGCCAAAAACGAGTAACGCCACGGGACCGCTAACCTAAAATGATTGGGGAATGAATCGGCGTGAAATGAAAGGTTTAGAAATCGACCAGGGTCCTGGGCGGAAGTGCGGCGCGCAGCGCGTTTGCGATGGCAAGAACGTCGATCAATTCCTGTGCGATGGCTCCCGCCACGGGCGGCAGAAATCCGAGGGCAGCGAGAATCATGCCGAAGGCGCTCAACACCATGCCCCCAACGGCGCTTTGCAGCGCGATGGACCGCATGCGGCGGCTGATATGAAACAATTCGTCCACTCGAGCCAGGGAAGCATCCATGATCACGGCCCCGGCCGCTTCGGACGTGATATCGCTATTCTGGCCGAAGGCAACACCGACACTGGCGGTCATGAGGGCCGGCGCATCATTGATCCCATCACCCAGAAAGAGTGTTCTTTCCTTTTGGGTTTCCTGGCGCACGATTTCGACTTTCTCCTCGGGACTCTTCGAAGCGTGGACGGACTCAATGCCCACCACGCCGGCAAGGTATCGCGTTTCTGATTCGCGGTCACCCGAAACCAGCATAACCTTTTTAAACTGGTGCTTGTCGCCGAGGTGGGCGATGAAAGGTATGCTCTCGCTCCTCGGGGCGTCATGGAAACGATAGATGGCGGCGTAGCGACCATCCACGGAGATGGCGCATTCCAGTCCGGCGCCGGGAGGCGGCAAACTCGCTTCAGTCACTTTCGTTTCATTCAAGAGGTTCAGACGATTGGTCACCAGAATCTTCCGTCCCAGCACGACCCCGCGAAGTCCCATTCCTGGAGGCTCACTGACTTGTGCGGCTTCCGCAAGAGGGGCACTGGTTTTGGTGGCCGCGTCAAGAATCGCTTTGGCAAGTGGGTGTTTGGAGTATTGCTCCAGGCTTGCGACAAGCTGGAGGACCTCTTCCTTCGAGAATTCGGGTCCAACTAATTGTTCGGTCAAATTCGGAACCCCGTAGGTCAAGGTCCCGGTCTTATCAAAAATGACGGTGCGACAAGTTTCGATTTGTTCGAGCACCGAGGGATCCTTGACAATGATTCCCCGCTTGGCCGCAAGTGAGATGGAGCCGATGATGCTGACCGGAATGGCTATGAGAAGCGGGCAGGGAGTGGCGATGACCAGGACGGCCAAGAACCGAAGAGGGCCTCCGCCAAAGAACCATGCGGCAAGGGCCGCTCCAACCGCGATGGGGGTGTAAATTGATCCCAACTCGTCGCCCAAACGACGAATCCGCGGGCGATGTTGTTGGGCGCTGAGCATTACTTTCATGATGTTGTTGTAACGCGAGTCCACCGCAAGCCTGGCGGTGGTAATGGTGAGTGCCGTGTCTCCGTTCAGGGCTCCGGATATCACCGCCGAGCCGGGGGCCTTTGAAATGTTGTAGGGCTCGCCGGTCAGATAAGACTCGTCCATGGTCGCATGGCCGTCCAGAACCACGCCGTCCACTGGGCACGTTTCATGGGGGAAAATCAGCAACACGTCGCCCACCGCAATTTCGTCCAGCGGCACATCCACCGTGGTGGTTTTCAGTTTCTTATGCGCTGTCGCGGGCATTCTTTTGGCGAGAGCCGCCAGGACCGATGAGGCCCTGCTCACCGCGTAGCCTTCCATCACCCGTCCGCCTGCGAGCATCAGGACGACCAGCGATCCGGCAAGATACTGTCCCACGAAAACAGAAGTAATAATGGCAATGCCGGCGAGCAGGTCAGAACCGAATTCCTTGTGGACGGCCTTTTGAGCAAGATCGTAAACAAGCGGGATGCCGCCTAATAGAAGAACTGCCCAAAGCGGAATATCAGAATGGAGGGTGGAAGTTCCCAGTCCGAAACGCAATACCAGATGCAGCCCGATCCCCGCGAGCGTAATGAGGGCAATAATATCTTCTTTTGAAAACGAGGATCTTAAATAGCGCAAAGCTTTCTTTGTTTCACCTGCCTTGTTAGCTGCGGCGTAGCCTGCTCCTCTTGGATGTCGTTCAATCAAATCAGCTGGAATAAAAGTCGAATCCGGCGCTTTGGATTCCCGCCCCGCTTGGTTGTCCATTGTCTTCACTGGCGCCCCATTTATTCTCCCGCGATCAAAACCAATAACATGGCATGGCGCTCGCGGCGTTTCGGTGACGGGCGTCACTGGTCAAAGGCGGCACGTTTTGCACGGCATTTATCCCTGCCAGCCCGTTGGGTGTCGGGTTCCAGGGTGTACAAGTTGATTGGGTCACGCGTCGGAGGGTCCGGAAGAGGCGGGGAAGCCCGGCGAAGGTTGGGAGAGAGGTCGGCGGTTTGGTCCGTTCGAGTCTGTTTTCTCTGCCACCATTCGCGCAGGGTTTCACACCGTCCGTACGCCCTGAGTGTGACCAAAAAAATGCCATCCAGCTTCACGTGCGTTTGTTCCGGGACACGCACAAACGACGTCCACCCATGGGCAATCCCGTGCTGTGTCGCAACGGACAAGATTTCACACCTAAATCGGATTTGTTCCTGGGTTCGAGCGACGTGCGACCAGTAAACGAAAATTTGGTTGCGGCCTCGCATGGGTTCCACGAACGGAGCTTCATGGTATGCGGCGCCATCGGTGAAGAGATCGGCAGCGGCTTCCGCGTCGCGGGCTTGCCAGGCGCGGCCGTAGGCGTCCAGCCAGGTTTGGAATTCGTGGGAGGTCATGCCCAACTCTCCGTGTCTACGGGGCGCCGCGCAACCGCGTCCAAAAAAAGTAAATGGGAACACCCGCGAGCACCAGGGCCATGCCGACCAGCGACTCTCCCGGACTATTCACCAGCGTATTGGACACAATGGCGAGCGCGGCCAGGGAAAACGCGACCGGAAGGACAGGATAGCCCCAAACGTGACAGGGCCTTTTCAAGTCAGGTTTTTTACGGCGCAGGACGATTACCGCCAAAGTGGCGGCGCCGTAAAAAATCCATCCGGTAAATATCACCGACGTGTAGAGCTGCTTAAAGCTCCCACTCGATGCCAGGACAATGGACCATACCCCTTGAATCAGGATGGCGCGACCCGGGGTTTCAAACCGCGGATGGACGCGCCCAACCGAGGCAAAGAACACGCCGTCCCGAGCCATGGCGAAATAGGCGCGCGGACCGCCCAACACGTTTCCGTTGAGCGCGCCAAAAATGGAGCAGAGGATGAGCGCAGAAACAAATAGGGCCCCGCGCGGCCCCGCCAGCACCTGCATGGTGCTGGCTGCTACGCGCTGGTACGTGTCATCGGACAGGGCATTGAAGGGCAGCACGCGAAGATAAGCGAGATTCGCCGCGAGATAAACTGCCACCACGGTCAGAGTTCCCAGGAAATAACTGCGCGGAAGAACGCGCTCGGGCTCCTTAACCTCACCCGCGTTGAAGGAAAGCATGTGCCAGCCTTCGTATGCCCAGAGAGCGCTGATCAATGCAACCCCGAAGGAACCTAGAGTGGTAACGGGCGTGGGCAAAGCGTGACTCGAAACAACGGGAGTATATCCCGAAGAAAAAAAAGCAAAGCCAATGATGATAGCCAGCCCGGCCAACTTGGCGATGGTAAAGAACGTTTGAACTGCGGCTGCCTTGCGAACGCCTAAATAATTTACCAGGGTCAAAATCGCAATCACCGTTCCCGCCACGAATTTTTGTTGGAGGGGCGACAAGGGAATGAATGTCGCTCCGTAAATTCCAAAGGCCACGGCCAGAGTGGCGATGGATCCTGAATTAATGACCAGCAACATCCCCCAGCCGTAGAGAAAGGCAAAAAGCTTGCCGTAGGCCTCGCGCAGGTAGATGTAAATTCCGCCCGCCTCGGGCATGGCGGCGCCGAGCTCTGCCAGGGAGAGGGCGCCGGCCAGAGAGAGTAGCGCGCCTACAATCCAAACCAGCAAGAGACTGCGCGCCGACCCAACGTGCTGGGCAATATCGTGGGGGACAAGAAAAATGCCGGAGCCGATGATGCTTCCCACCACGATGGCGGCCGAGCCGAGCATGCCGATGGCGCGGGGAAGGGTGGCGGGAGAGTCAACACTCGTTCCGGTTCCCCGCTCGTCGCGACGGTTAACTATAAGTCGATTTTCTGTCACTGGCATAGGTTCCTTCCGCCAAAGTTTGTGGACGGTTAACTTTTTCAGACGGAATCCGGCAGGAACACCCAGGCGGTGAGGTGAAACCGATGCTTTTTCGCCGTTCTCGAACCACCTCGGCCAAGATAGAGAATTCGAACTCATTCAGCTTTGGTCGGGAACGGTAGACCCGAAAAATGATGGAGATGAATCGGTCCGACAAAGCCAATCTCCGCAGTGGAAGCATGGGTCGGATTATAACCCCGCACCACAAGCCTGCGAAGAAGAACCGGGAGTTTCAAAAACCAAGACCCTGCGCACCGGCTGGCTGCCGGTTTGACTCTCCGCGCTGCTGGCACACCGTCGGTGCTTTGTTCCTGGCGATTGTCGCGAAGCGGTGGGCGAACGCCTACTGCGAACGACGGCTTATGCCGCCGGAAGTTGATAGCGACTCGCGTCTCAGACTTTGCGGGGAGGGCATTTGCGAGCTATCCCAACCACCGCCAAGCGCCTTGATTAGTTGAACGCTGGCCACCGTTTGCTGCAAGCGGAAATTCACAGCGGCCTGCTGGTAATTTAACAGAGCGGTTTGGGCAGTAATCACGTTCAAGTAAGGATCGACTCCCGCTGAATACCGGACCGTAGCTTCTCGTAAGCTCCTTGCAGCAGCTTCGACGGCAGCGTCCTGTTGTTCGATGTCTTGTGACAAGATTCTCAGAGAGGCCAGGTTATCCTCTACCTGTTGGAATGCGGTCAGCACGGTCTGACGGTAGTCGGCCACCGATTGCTCGTAGGAAGCCTGGATCTGTTGGACTCTGGCCCGGCGTAAGCCAGCATCAAAAATTGTTTCGGCCAAGCTCGGACCCGTGGACCAAAACCGGCTGGGCCACGTCAACCAGTCCGTGATGGAAGTGTTCCCCAACCCACCAGATGCGCTCAATAGGACATTGGGGAAGTAAGCGGCCTTGGCGATGCCGATTTGCGCATTGGCCTGAGCCACCGCACGCTCCATAGCGGCAATATCCGGACGTCGCTCGAGAAGTTCCGATGGAATGCCGACTGGAATCTGAGGTAGGTTTACCTTCAGCGGTTCAACTGGAAGAGAAAACGACGATGCAGGCTCTCCCACCAAACCAGCAAGGGCGTGCTCATACTGGGCGCGGAGGATGCCGAGGTTCGTATCCTGAGCTTGCGCGGCTTTGAGCTGAGCCTCCGCCTGCGCCACCTCTTCATCCGAATCGAGCCCGGCCTTGTAGCGGGATTGTGTGAGTTGAAGAGTCTCCAAATAGGCCGCTACGGTCGAATCCAGCAACTCTTTTAATGAATCCTGTGTATGAAGCTCATAGTAATCGACGGCGAGTTCTGCCTGCATGCTCAACCGCACATTGACCAGATCGGCGGCGCTGGCTTGGGCGCCCAATACGTTCGACCTTGCGGAATTTCGGACCCGGCCCCACAAGTCCGGCTCCCAAGAGGCATCAAACGGCAGCGAATAGCCGGTAAAAGATCGAATAGCGAAGCCGGTACTCGATGAACCTCCGGGTTGAATGCCGCCGAATTGAGCTGGCGAGGGGCGCGAATTCGCGATGCTCGGGTTGGTCCCCACTGTTGGGAAATATTGCGACCGGGCTTCCTTGACGAGGGCGCGTGCGGCCAGGAAGTTCGCTGCCGCGGCCGCGATATTTTGGTTTGAAACGCTGGCACGTTCTTCGAGCGCATTGAGCTCAGGGTCGTTGAACGCCCGCCACCATTTCCCGCGGTTTCCATCGTCGCTCGTCCGCGCCACTTTCCATCCTTGCGTATCGCTGGCGTGGTTGGTTGCGAGTTCCTTGTACGAGGTCGGCAGGGGAACGGCCGGCCTTCGATACTTCGGACCCACCACACAGCCGCCTGAAAACAAGGCGACGATGGCCACCGCCATCAGTGCCCGGGGCACCGCGGGTTTGCGCCCCGGTTGAGTCATTCCCATCATTGTCATTCGCATTGTCATTCACCGATAAAAACATCGACCAATTCGCCGGGATAAAGGTTCACTCCCATGGGTCTGTCGAACCTGAAAATCACCGGCAGGACCCTGACATCCACGCGTTCGGACCTCTGGTCAGAAAGCTCGACTTTGGGAGACACGTAAGGCTGCACCCTGACGTAATTGAGCGGAACCTTGATATTGGTGCCGCGGATCGACATCTGCGCCTTCATCCCCGGCCCGGGCGGAAGCCGGGGTACCAGGATTTCGTCGACGTAGCAGCGAACGTCGAGCGAGCTTTGGGGGGTTCCCAGCACGAGGACGGGATCAGACCCTTGAGTATAGGAGTCGTAGGCGCCTTGCGGCGATATGTAGCTGCCGACGGTGGTATTGATTGACAGGACGATCCCGTCTCCAGGCGCTCGAAGGGTGTACTTGGAAAGCAAAGCGCGGGAGGACTGATAGGACTTGAGCAGGGCGTGGTACTGCCTTTCCTGATTTCTGACGTCGTAAATCCAGGCGCCGGCTTTGGCCAGATCGTATTGTTTGTTGGCAACGGCAAGGTTCGCCTTGGTCACCGCGGCGGCATTGAGTGCGTTGTCCAGGGCATCTTTGCTGACCGACTTTGGATCCATACTGAAAGCAGTTTGTTGTTTATCCAGGGCGTCCCCGGCCACCTTGAGAGCGGCCTCCGCGGCCACGACTTGTGCCCCGGCAACGTCCAGGCTCTCTTTTCTCGGCTCTGCTCTGAGCTCTTCCAGCAACGACAGGGCGGCCTGCGCCTGCCATTTCAGTTGCTCCGTCGTGCCACTCTGGACGGAATCATCGATCAGCAGAAGGGGCGACCCACGGTGAACCGATTGACCCTCGGTAACGAAGACCTGATTAACCGTACCGGGGACCTCGGGATAAAGGTTGATGTTCTTGCCGCTGGCCTGGGTGCTTTCCACGATCCCCTCGGCATAGATACCTCGAGCGTAAGGATTGGTGGGGGGATTGAACAGGGGCGGTTGCGGCGATTGCACGACGGAGAAGAGGTGGGCAGCCACGCCTCCGGCGAAAATGCCGAGCAATGCGAGAACAGATAACAGTTTGGCAGTTCTCATTTGTCACCTTTTTCTGTGTTGGCGCCGCGCTTCTCGATTCCACTGAGTCGGCCGTCCTCCATTTCCAGAGTCCGGTCGGCGAATTCATAAATTCTGTCGTCGTGGGTTACCACCACCACGCAGCGCTCATGGTTGAGAATGTTTCGGCGCACAAAACTAACGATGTCCCGTCCGGTGTCGCCGTCCAGCGAGGCGGTGGGTTCGTCCATAATCAGGATGTCCGGCTGGCTCACGATGGCCCGGGCGATCGCCACGCGCTGCTGCTCTCCGCCGCTCAGTTTCACAGGAAGGAGTTCCGCCCGTGGCTTCAGGCCCACGATATCCAAATATTTGACGGCCTCACTCACGGCCTCATCCCAGGACTTTCGCCGTAGAATGAGAGGAATCGCCACATTTTCCGCAGTGGTGAGACGTGGAAACAGGTGATAATCCTGAAACACGAAACCGATCTTGTTTAGACGGAATTCAGCGAGCCTATCGGAGCCAAGGCCCCAGATGTCCGCCCCTTCCACCAGGACGCTTCCTGCGTTCGGCCGGAGGATCCCGGAAAGGACGCTGAGCAAGGTCGTTTTCCCGCTTCCGGATGGGCCCACGATATAGAGCATTTCCCCCAAATAGGCCTCCAGGCTGACTTCCTTGAGGGCGGTCGTTTTCGCCTCGCCCTCGCCAAACCACTTGACCAACCCGCTTGCTTGAATGGCGGTAACCGGCATTTCATCCTCTGAAGATATCGAAAGGCTCGATCCGCAACACCGTGCGAATCCCGATGTAGCTGGAAGTCGCGGCAATGACGAGGACCAATCCGAACGCAGCACCAAGGTTCGTGAACATCTCCATGCCAGCGTAGCTAGGCATCCTGAGCTTGGCCAAGCCGATGATCAATGTGCACACGCCGACCCCCAGGCCGTAGCCTACGAGCGATGCGAAGGCGGCCTGGAACAGGATCATCCCTATGAGCTCGCGGCTGGTGGTGCCGATGGCCTTCAGGGCGCCGTATCTCTCCAGGTTTTCCAAAACGAAGGTGTAAAAGGTCTGGCCTGACACCACGATACCAATGACGATACTAATTAGAGTCATTAGACCAATGTTGATTCCCATTCCCGTACTGAAGAGGTAGAAGGTAGAAACCTTTCGCTTAAACTCCGGCATGGTCAGGGCCAGGTAACCGAGCGCTTTGACTTGCCGCTTGATTTGCAGGATGTCGCCCTTACTCTTCGGCTGAACGAGAACGTAGGAAATGGTGTAGCGCGGATTGGGGACGTACTGAACCGCTCTGTTATATGTCGTGTAAAGCGTGGGGATGCCGAAAATGCTGAACAGAGGCACTTTGGCGATGCCGACGATGACCGCACGGTGATCATTCAGCTCGAATTCCGAACCAAGATGAACATTACCCAACTTGGGAAAATCTGCGTCTTTGACCGCAATAAATCCGTTGGTGGCGTAGATATCCTCGATCTTGCCTTCAATCGACCGGGGCCTTCCCAGCAGGCTGGTGTCGTCCAATCCGATAACGGTCACGGGCTGATAGGTGCCGTCGGGAAGCTTGACCAGCGCTCCGCTGGAATAGATAGGAGCGGCATATTGGACGCCCTGCATGCTGCGGACCGCATCCAACACGTAATCCGGCATCCCGATCGAGGTGGCGACGTTCTGCACCGCCGGATCCATCACCCAGACTGGCGCGCCAACGTTGGTGACCATGGAAGAGGAATGATTCAAAACGCCGATCAGCATGGACGTGACGAACACCATCAGAAAGACGGCGAAAGTGATCCCGCCCACTAACGCCGTAAATTTTGTCCTGTCGGTGACAAGCAGCTTATACGCGAGTTTGAGGATTCCTTTCACTGGATAGATTCCCTCCTTGAGTCGTCCCGGGGCGCAGGGCGATGCACGACCAGTAGTCTTCGAAAGTTGCGCCGAGCAGGCTCGCCAGTTCAGACTGGGGGTGAACCGCCCAGAGAACGAGCGTGCCAAACAAGGCCTGTTGAAAGGCCAGGCTCATGGCACGGGCGCTTCGGTCCCTTCTGACCTGGCCGCGTTTTTGACCTACTCGGAGGATTTGGGCGAGCATAAGCCGCCCGTTGGTCATGCACCGCACTACCGTCTGCCGAGCCACGTCGTTTCCGAGGATGGCGGAAATCAACGCGCGCGCCAGGTGCGGCCGGCCGCCAATTTCCTTTCCCAGCCGCTGAAACGCCTGGCGCAGCACTTGGCGAACACTCTGCTTCCCCTTTCGAGCTTCTCCGACTGCCTGGGCCAGCTTGCCCAATTGAAGTTCAACCAGGACGGCAAAAATCTGTTCTTTGCTGCGAAAATAGTTGAAGAAGGTGCCCTTGGCGACGTCGGCGGAGGCGACGATCTCATCCACCGTCGTCGCCGCCAGACCGCGCTCGGCGAAGAGCTTCAAGGCGGCACGATAAATCCGTTCCCTCGTTTGGGCTTTCTTGCGCTCATAGCGAGGCAGTTGAGGGATCCCGGGCGGCCCGGCCAGAGGCGCGATATGAGAAATATGACTGTCAGACACTATTGACTGACTACCAGTCATTTTATTTACCCCTATTGATTTTGATGCAGAAAGGACGCCAAGGTTGCATGTTTTTTGAAATCATGCGGAGGCAGCGTTTGCAGGCGGCAGTTCCGGCAAGGAACTCCGTTCCAACCGAAATTGCTGATCTCATCATCTGGCGTTGGTTATGGACTTTTCCCGGATTATCTCTCCAACAGCCGACGCTTCGGGAGTGGATGTCAAGACGGAAGCAGAGGTTTAGTCAGGATTGCGACCGGTGGGCTTGCGAGGGTGCAAGAAGACATCTGAATTCAGCCTTTTGCCTTGCGGCGGCATTCGTCGGTGGAAGCGTCTGCGGGCGGGTAATGAACGCCGTTGAATTCGCGCAAAACCATTCGGCCTCTGTGGCCGGCGGCGGGATCGAATTCGTACCAGGTGACCGAGCAATTGCAAACGTCCTGCTCCGGGTCGCGGTCGATGGCGAGTAATTCCTTTTCGCCCAGACGCTCCAGGAGGCGCCTGAACATGAGGACGACCACGGAATGGCACACCACCAGCACCGACTGTCGGCGGCAGTCGCGCGACATGGTTCCCAGGAAGCTGTGGATGCGCAGGGCGACATCGGGATAGCTTTCGCCGCCGGGAGGGCGGTAATAATATTTTCCGTCGCGCTCGCGACGCCGCCACTCCTCGGGATGATTTTTAATAATGCCGGCTTTGGTCAGCCCGTCCAGGATTCCGAATTCCTTTTCGCGGATGCGGTCCTCGCGCACCAGTTGCGGGTTTCCCTTAAAACTCGCGGTCATGATCTCCGCGGTTTTTACGGTCCGAACATAAGGTGAAACAAAAATCCGGTCGAAACGGAAATTCCTGCCCAGGTATTTCCCGGTGGCGTCGGCTTGCTTCGCGCCTCGTGGGGTCAGCGCCACATCCATGTCACGAATGCCGCCTCCATACTCCAATTCGCCTTTGGCCGTCGCGGCGTCCTTGCCCACATTACGCTGCGATTCTCCGTGGCGAACGATCACCAGATGGTTCATCCATTTTTGTTCGACCGGGCTCATGTCGTTGGCACCCAGGGCTTTCGTAATGGAGCAGTATGACCTTTTGTAGCGGCGGTCTATGACCGCCGTTCTCGAATCAAAGTCAATATCGGCGGTCATGGACCGCCGCTACAGCGTATCGTACCTCGACCGGGTCTTGGAAATCCTTTACCTCTACAGGTCGGGACATTATACTGGAGCGCGTTTTCGCGAACTCAGATTTAATTGTTGCGTGCTCATGCGGTTGGGGAGAGGTGGTGGATGGACAGCGGCGGCGCGATCGTGCCAAATCGGTTTCGCGGCCAGGTGGCCCTGGTGGTGGGCGGCGCGCAGGGGATTGGGAAGGCCATTGCGGTTCGGCTGGCACGCGAGGGCGCCGAGGTGGCCATTGCGGATGTGGACCGGTCGATGATGGCCCGCACCGCGTCAGAGATGGTGGCGGAAGGAAGGAAGATCCAAACGGTGGCGTGTGACGTCCGGCGCGCGCGCCAAGTGAACCGGATGGTGGCAGCGGTCATTCGCCGCCATGGGCGCATTGATGTGTTGATGTATGTGGCGGGGGTAGGGAAAGGGGTTCCCTTTACGCAGACGGATGAGAAATTGTGGGATTGGACGGTGGACATTAATCTGAAGGGGGCTTTTCTTGTAGCGCGCGCGGTGACGCCGCACATGATTCAACAGCGCCACGGCAAGCTGGTGTTTATGGCGTCAACCAATAGCTGGGACGCTGAGGCCGAACTTGCTCCCTACAACGCTTCGAAAGGCGGGCTGTTCCTTCTTTCCAAAACCTTGGCGCGCGAATTGGGACATTTCGGAATCCAATCGAACGCGATTGGCCCCGGACTGATTCGCACCCGCCTCACCGCGCCCATGCTGGCGGACCCGAAATTCATGCGCAAATATAAAAACCTGATTCCGGTCGGGCGGCTGGGCGTGCCCGATGATATTGCCGGACCGGCGCTGTTCCTGGCTTCACGCGACGCAGACTATGTGAATGGCGTGCTGCTTTTTGTGGACGGAGGGCAGTTGGCCTAGGGCAGTAGACAGTAGACTGTGGACAGGAAGAAAGAAAGCTAAAGGCAGAAGGCAGAAGGCAGAAGGCAGAAGGCAAGTAGAGCTCAAAGACTAATTTTTTGGGAGAGAACATCATGCGCAAAGTGGTTCGAACTTTTAATGCACCGCGGCCGCGCGGGCCTTATTCGCAGGCCATTGTGTCGGGCGACCTTGTGTTTGTGGCGGGGCAGGTTCCCGTGAATCCGGCCACCAATGAATTGGAGCTGGGCGACATTCAATCCGAGACCCGCCTGACGCTGGAAAATGTTCAGGCCGTTCTGGAGGCGACGGGGAGCTCCATGCGCGACGTGGTGCGAGTGGGAGTTTTTCTGGCCGACCTCAATGACTTTGCGGCCATGAACGAGGTTTACGCCAAGTTCTTTCCCGTGGATCCCCCGGCCCGGTCAACCGTGGGGGCGCAGTTGCCCAAAATCAAAGTTGAAATTGATTGCATCGCGCGAGTGAGCAAATAACAAGGTAGTGGGTTGGATTGGCCTTTGGGTAGCGCCGATGGTTAGATCGGCATCTTGAATTTCATTGTCTTGCCGACCTGAAGGTCGGCGCTACATCAAACTTCCCCACCACCTATAGCCGCGGATGAACAGAGTGCGCACGGCTTTTCGCCAACGTGCCGAGGATGGATTTATGCATTTCCGTGAACTCTCAACGCCAGCCCTGACCATCGACCTTGCCATTGTGGAGCGCAACCTGGACCGGATGGCGCGCTTGTGTCGCGAGCAGGGGGTGGGCCTGCGCCCGCACACCAAGACGCATAAGACTCCTGAAGTGGCGCAACTCCAACTCGACCGCGGCGCCGTGGGACTTACGGTGGCCAAGGTGGGCGAGGCCGAAGTGATGGCCGGTGCGGGATTGGACGAAATCCTAATTGCTTATCCTGTCTTCGGTAGGGAGAAGCTTGAGCGCCTAGCCAAGCTTGCTTGTGACCGAAAGATACTGATCTCGCTCGACGATGAACATTCGGCGCAGGAGCTTTCTCGAGCGGCAAGCGGCCAAGGCGCCACGGTGGGCGTGCTGGTGGAATTTGACGCCGGGTTTCACCGTTGCGGGCTGCAACCGGGACAGAGTTGCGTGGAGGTAGCGCGGAAAATCGAGAAATTGCCGGGTTTGAAATTTCGCGGCCTCATGACCTACTTCGGAAACGTCTGGGGCTCGGAAGAAGAACGTAAGAAAGAAATGAAGCAGGTGGCGGAACAAGTTGTCCGCGCAATGGAAGTTTTTGACAAGGCAAGAATGCCGGTTGAAATCCTTTCCGGGGGCTCCACGCCCTCGGCCCCATTTGCCGGCCAGGTTCCGGGACTCACCGAAATCCGGCCGGGAACTTACGTCTACAACGATCTTAACACTTTTTATCAGGGCGCGTGCCGCCTGGAAGATTGCGCGGCGCGCGTGGTCACCACCGTGGTTTCGACGGCAGTGCCCGGGCGCGCAATTATTGACGCGGGCTCGAAGACACTTTCTTCCGACGCGCTGAGCGCGGGCTCCAAAGCGGGTTACGGCTGCGTGGTTGAAGCGCCGGAAGCGCCGCTGATTAAATTGAACGAAGAGCACGGACACATTGAGGTCGCCAACTCCTCACGCCGGTTTCATGTGGGCGACGTCCTCACCGTGGTGCCGAACCACGTATGCACGTGCGTGAACATGCACGATGAGGCCTACCTGCTGCGCGACGAGCTAGTGGTGGGCTGCTGGCGAATCGCAGCGCGGGGGAAAATTCGCTGAGCATCCTCCGGTGCGAAGAAAGCGCCTTGCCTGTCTCGCCGGAGACGAGTACAATACCAATTCCAGTTCCAAGACAGGCGCGGGACCGAAGTGTTTTCCTGCTGGGCGCTTTTCTCCGATAGAACACGCATTACCTCAGAACTTCCGAAGACCGTAAAACTTGGGAAGCAAGCTGTTTCCGCACCCTCGAAAAGGGAGTCATATGAAATCCAAAGACCCGAAAGAAAGCCGCATTGGTCCGGTGAATCCCTTTGCTCTGGGGGGTGTATTTATCGAAGCCGCTAAAAAGCTGGGTTGGATGCACGAAGAACAAGAGGAGCGCCAACGGCGTTACTACATCACTGCCCAAGGTTTCGCGGAAATGGAAAAACTGGGAATGGATTTGCAAAGAGTGGTTCACTACAAACCCATGTCTCCGCTTCCGGAAAATATCCCTTCGCGGCATGAACGCGCGATGGCGCAGCCCGGAAATTCCCTCGCTCATCACGCCCGGCCGCGCCAGCCCCTCCGGCACGACGACCGGCAGCATTTTCGTCATGACGAACGGCGGCCTCCGCGCCATCATGACCGGCAACACGATCGTCCCCACGACCGGCACCGCCACTAGCGCGCCGCCCAGGCCGGCCCTCAACAGGCTGGCCTAAACCAGACCCGTTTTGGCTTATACTATTCCCGAGCGAAAGTGGCGGAATTGGCAGACGCGCCAGACTTAGGATCTGGTCCCGCAAGGGGTGGGGGTTCGACTCCCCCCTTTCGCACCAAAATTTTAGTGTGAGTCCCTGTGCCGGGACTTCGCGTGTAAAAGTTAATAAATATTAGGTGAGATTAGAAGGTTTTACTCAACCCTTCCGCATCCGAATTAATTTGCGCTGATAATCCGACAATTGAGCAAATCCCCACGGCCAAGACTGGCATGGCTCTCCACGGCTGGGGAAGGATACTAACAGAAACCAATTTCTAGCATTCTTTCTTGGATTTCCAGCCAGCTCTATGCGTAGCGCGCTGCCGCACGACCGCATCCAGGGCACTGAAGATGCAAATCTTACCTCATTTGACCGTCGAATAAATGTGAGCGGGCCAGACTCAGATTTGGATAAACGGTTGAGGGGCAAGATTTTGTCAAGTCGGGTCAGGGAATGGAATCAGGAATGCAACATTCAAGTATGTTCGAAGCATCACGAGTAGTGATGGACCTAAAATGGACTTGCTGAGTGGAGGCAGCGTTGAGCAGGCCATCCATGGCGCGACCCATCGTAAGATGAGCCAAGAATGTGCGCAGGGCGATGAGAAATGGTCAGGAAGAGGGCGCGAGCAATCGCGGCTCGCGTTCAGGATGATTACGGCTCGCGCATTTCGATCAGCACGTTGTGTCAGCGCGAGCGGTTCGAGGAAGTTTTAGAGAACGAACCGACTTAGATTAAAAGGAGGACTTTCAATGAGAACGGCAAGATCATACTTTGTGTTAATCCTACTTACATTTTTATGTGCGGCATTTTCTCCCAACCTTAGAGCAGACGAATGGGATAAGAAAACCACAATTACTTTTAGCGGCCCGGTTGACGTTTCAGGCCACCGGCTTGAAGCGGGGACGTATGTTTTCAAACTGGCAGACACAATAGACCGCCACGTGGTTCAAATCTTCAGCCCGGACGAGCGACATGTTTATGCCACCATCCTGGCGATGCCGGATTGGCGCTTGACGCCCTCCGATAAGACCGTGGTCAAATTCTCCGAAACGGCAGACAATGTGACGACAACGGAGAGGGATCTGCCCGAATCCGGAATACCGATCAAAGAATGGTTTTATCCGGGTGACAACTTTGGGCAGGAATTTCGAGTAAAACCTGCGCCATTGGTGGCGGAAGCTGAAGCTACACCGCTACCGCCAACCTCGGAGGTGGCGCCGCCATCCCCGCCTCCGGCTCCGGAAGAGAAAGCTGAGGAACAACCGGAGGCAACCCCAGAGGCGCCTGCCGCAGTAGCGCCCGCCCAGGAACCTGTGGCGCCGGCTGCGCCGCAGGCTCAGTCGACGGAGCCTGCTCCAGTGGCGCCTGCGGAAACACCAGCAGAATTGCCGCAAACAGCGAGCCTGTTGCCCTTGATCGGGCTTATTGGTGTGATGTCCCTCGGAGTGGGCATCTCTCTTCGTGAAATCCTGAAACACTCGGCATAACCTGCGCCTTCGATGGTTGGGACCTGGCGCCCGGAGGGGCGCCAGGCACTTTTTCCCTGGCATGGGCAGGTGAAATCATTTCCATGAATGAAGGGAGAGGGAAAATTGAAGCCATCGGGTCAAATCCCGGCCATCCTTATCCTGGCCCTCTTTTTTTTTAATTTGACCTCAGTCGCGGCCCCAGCCCAACAAGGTCCGCCCCAACCCTACACGATCAATGTCAAAGTCGGGCTTGCTGTCTTGCCCGTTACAGTAATCGATCACAAGAAGCATCGCGTTTCCGGACTAAAAGAAGGCAATTTTCAGGTTTATGAGGATGGACGACGCCAGGAGATCGCGCTGTTTGAGGATGAAGATGCTCCGGTAACGGTTGGATTTGTAGTGGACAACAGCTTGAGCATGGAACCGAAGCGCGCTTCGGTGGTAGCGGCCGCGATGGCATTTGCCGAGTCGAGCAATCCGCGCGACGAAATATTTGTGGTTGACTTTAATCAGTCAATTTATGTGGAGCTTCCCAAGGGTGTATCCTTCACCCGCAGCCCCCAGGAGTTGCGCACCGCCTTATCTTTGTATAACCCCGGGGGTCGGACGGCGCTCTACGATGCGATTGCGGTGGCGCTGGAACACCTCAAAGTGGGCACGGGAGACAAGAAATACTTGATTTTGGTGAGCGATGGCGGCGACAACGCCAGCCATAAGACCCGGCCGGAAATTCTGGCCATGGCCAAAAAATCCAATGCGGCGATTTACTGCGTCGCTATTCTTAATGAGGACTATTCGGACCAAGATCCCGGTTTCTTAAGAAAACTCTCGCATGCATCGGGCGGCGAAGCCTACACCCCCGAAACTGTTCCGCAGGTGGTGGAGACCTTGAAGATGATTGCACGGGACATCCGCCAGCAGTACACCCTGGGATACATACCGACCAACCAGGCTGAAGATGGGAAGTTTCACAGCGTCAAGGTGACGGCATCGGCTCCCCATGGAGGAAAACTAACCGTCCGGACCCGGTCGGGATACCTGGCGCCCGCGGAAAATACTTCACGGGCGGGGCCGGTTGAAAGTCCGGTGGGAAATTTATGACTGCCTTCAAATCAGGTGCACGTCCAATCCGATGGACTAGAATCGTTCTTCGAAGGGTGCAACAGATTTTCATGTTCATAGGTTTTCTCGCGCTGGGCTACTACGGGTACATTCAAACGGATACTTACTTATTCCAAGATTATCAAAGCTGGCGTTTGGATCAAATGCAGCAGAGAAAGCCCGCCTCGATCACGCTTTACTTAAAGCAATGGGTCCCCATTCCGTGGGCCGACGATGGGTCAACTGCCCCAGCAACGTTGCCGGGCCAGAGGTCGCAGGGACAGCAGGGGGAAAAGGGAACGAATTCACCTACGCCTGGTCCGGTTGGTTCCGGAGGAGACTTGAATGCCACGCCGGGTTCCACCCTGGAAAGAACCGAGGGATCTCTGCTGGGAAAGATCATGATCCCGAGCTTGAAGCTCTCGGCCATTATTTTGGAGGGGGTGCAGCCAGAAACCCTACGATTAGCAGTGGGACATCTGCCCGGAACGCCACTGCCAGGGGAAACAGGCAACGTGGACCTGGCCGCGCATCGCGATACATTTTTCCGCGGACTGCGAAATGTCCAAAAGGGCGCTCTGATCAGCTTGTCTACCGTGAGCGGCGCGACCTACGAATACCGGGTGGAGTCTCTGGCCGTGGTTTCGCCAAATAGCGCGGACATGCTGAATGCTTTCCCCGGGCCGGGAGTGAACCTGATTACCTGCTACCCTTTTTCTTATCTGGGGCCGGCCCCCAAACGGTATGTGGTTCATGCCGTCGAAGTGAGCGCCACGGACAGCGCGATGAACCGCGGGCGGCCCGACCCGGGCAGGAAGAACGGCTCCTTTAAATCGTCCCGCTTGGAATCGGCTCGTTTCGATGAGCGTTCTAATTCCGCCTTACCGCACGCTCCCACGGCACTTAAGCCCCGAACGTCGCCGCGCCCCTCCCCGGATTCACACGCGGAAACCACCGCCCGCGCGGTGGGAACCGGAAGGTTGAAAACAGGCGAAGGCTCCACGCCTTTAGTGAACGGGCGGGCTTCATCGGGCATGGATTCAAAACCTGACGGGGGTACGTCTCGCTCACACTTCTCCCGCGTGCACATGTTTTTCCAAAAAATAATCAGAGTGGCCAGGAGCATACCGCAAGCCATGCCAGGCGAAACTTCGGCGGGGAATTAAGGATTTGAATTCAGGCGCGACCGGGTGGCGCTCAAGGCTCGTAGGGCCGCCGCAGCGACATCATTATTTGAATCGTGGGAAAGGGTCTCAAGAGGAGCGATACTCGTCTTGTCGCCGACGGACACCAGAACCACCGCGAGCCTTCTCCGAACCGTCGCATCGCTGCTGTTGAGGTAGGAATACAACTTGGAAAGAAACTCGTGGTTACGGGACAATTCCACCAGGTAAGCTTGGGCCGTGTCGGCGTGCAATTTGGAGGTCAAGTCCTGGATGATGGTGTTCACGTAATCGTCCGTGCCCAGGTTGGTGATGGCGAACTGCATGGCCAGCCTTGGTTCCGCATCTTTTTCCGCCGTCGCGGCCTTTTGTAGCTCGGCAACATTTTGCTTCGCGCTGGTCCGGCCCAAGCCTTCCGCGGCCGAGATGCGGAACGATTTGTTGGCGCTCCAAAGCTCCTTGGTGAAAATTGGAGTTGAAACCGGATCGCCCAGGTAGGCAAGTCCTTGCAATACCTTTTCTCTGGTTTTTCTGTCGGAACCATTCTGAAACAGCAATTGCAATTTGGCCACCGCTTCGTGGCATTGAAGAATGCCCACGGTGACGGCCGCATCACGCTTTACGTCTTTACCCTGAGAATCCAGCAAATCGATCAAGCGGGGACCGGCGGACGTATCCTTTATCTTGGCCAAGGAGTCCAATGCCTGGCGCGCCAGGTCGACATCAGAATCATGCGCGGCCTTCACCAAGTCGGGCACAGCCTGTTTTGCCATTAATGTTCCCAACCCTCGGGCGGCTTCGCGTTGCACCTGGATCGATCGGGTATCGGAGAGATCATTCTGAAGTGCGGCGAGAACAACCGGATCGACGGTCACTCCGGGATCGATTCGAGCGTTGTCTGAGGTGAATAAATTTTTGGCCCGGTGGGCATTTTTCTTCATGAACCCGGTCACGCCGGCTTCGGGGCTTTGCCCCGTGTAATACCCCACCATGCACTGGAGGGCCAACGTGCGGATGTCGGGGTCCGAGTCACGCGAGGCGGCGGCCAGCGGTTGGAGTGCGGCGGACTTGTGCAGCGCCGCCAGGGCGAGAACAACCTCGCGGCGCACCTTTACGTCGGGATCTATCAGGGCTCCATTAAGCGCGGCAACGGCGGAGAAGTCGCCGCTCTTGCCCAGTTCGCGCGCTGCCTTGGCGCGGGCATCGGGATCGGGGCTCTTGAGTTGGTCGGCTGCCGACGTGGATGTTTGGTAGGCCCTTGCCGGGGCCGCTGCGAAGGGCGCGAGCAAGAGCAGGGATGTTGCCAAAATAAATTGATGGCGCAATATTTTTCCACCTTTGCCTGCAAGAATTGGGCTTCAATAGGAACGGCCGGGGGAGCCCGTGCGAGTGGATTGCTTTGGAGCCCGCCCGCAATCATTTCCAGTCCCGTTCGAACCCCTTACTTTCCGATGCGCGCAATGTTGATTTTGGTTTTCCCCGTTCCCTGGTCAGGCGTGAGGGTGACGGTGGTCATCCCCATGCTAGTCAGGTAATTGAAAACAACTTTGCCCTCCGATTCCATTATATTAATTTTGGATCCGAATTTATCTTTGTAGAAGGATTCAACTTTGTCCACAGAGTCATCGGTGAGGTACTCCTGGGCGCTGGCGGAGCCGGTCGGCCCTGCCGAAAGTTGTCCGCCTGACGCCGTGGGGGTTGAACCCGGGTAAGGAGGCACATCGACGGTGGCCGCCGCTGCCGCCGTGGAACCGGGTCCGCCCTCGCTCAGATGCATGTCGGGTGCGCTGGACGCGGCCGCGCGCGAATTCATCATG
Source organism: Terriglobia bacterium (assembly GCA_035946625.1). GTDB lineage: Bacteria > Acidobacteriota > Terriglobia > UBA7540 > UBA7540 > DASYXZ01. The sequence continues at coordinate 114,282 of DASYZE010000087.1, forward strand.
ATGGAATTTGCCTTCTGTTTTATTTTGTACCCGATATAAAAACAGCTTCCGATTGCCAGTACGCTTACGAGGGCGAGTAATCCCACGATCGCCACGATTATTTTTACGGCGGAACTGCCTTTTTTGGGCGCTGCGGCAACCGGCGCCACCGCGACTGGCGTCGCGGGTGATGTTGTTGAAGCCCCGGCTGGCGAACCGCATTTGCCGCAGAACTTTTGGTTATCTCCGACGGGAGAGCCGCAGCTCGAACAGAATTTGGCCATCTTATTATCCTCCTTCTTGAGTTCGGACTCTTACGCGCTCTTTTTGGGATTGCCAAAATCCAATATTGAATCCTCAGTCCCGATGGAATTCGAACCAAGATAACACTCTCAGATGCCAACCTAGTTTTTATCACCAATCCGAATGTGAGTCGAGGGCATTGCCAGAGAACATCGCAATAATGAACCGCAAGCTGTTGAAGACATACCTACTGAACACTGCGACTGGTTCCGGAGGGGAGACGGCCCGGCAGAGGAGTGGTGTGGTGGTGCGCCATGCGCCATACCCCCTGGCGGCGGGCGAAAATGTTGGTGGCTTCGATCATGGCGGTTTCGAATCCGCTCTCATAGGTGGAAGTCACATTTTCAATGCACGAGACCCAAGCCGCGTCGCCCAGCACGTGCACGATGGTTCGGCTGATGGTGACTCGCAACCGTGCGGTGGAACGAAAAATACCAGCCCAGCTTTCCAAAATATCTTCCCAACCGCAGATAAGATCCCAGCCGGGATGCAAACAATTGACCCAATCTTCGTGCCACCACACCGCTTCCATTTGGCTTAGATCGAGCGATTCGATCGCCCGATAGAAAGCGAGATTGATGGCGAGGACTTCGTCCTCATCGGTTTCCAGTCGGGTTGGCGCCGGTGTCATCGAGGCCCATCAGATTATTGCGATTCTGGCAGTTTTGGATTTTTTCGCCATTCGGCGTGGCGCTTCTAAATTCAGGTCCTATTCGGGCTTTCCGCGGGGTCGATTCGCTTCACTCGATTTAGAATCCCCGGGAGGGTAAGGCCAACCAGCACGATTTTCAGGGTATCGCCGATCAGAAAGGGATAAAAGCCCAGCAGCGCGGCTTGGCGATAAGAGAAGTTAAACAAGTAATGAAGCCAAAAGGCTCCAGAGACAAGAATGATGCTGTCGCAGAGCATCAGTGATAATGCCAGGCGCCAAGTGTGGCGGCTGGCCCCCCGCTCCACCAGCCAGCCAATCAAATAGGCGGCCACAGGAAAACTCAAGAGGTATCCCCCGGTCGGGCCGAGCAGATAGGCCGCCGAAAATGCGCCGCCGGCAAACACGGGCAGGCCGGATGCCCCCGCCGTGACGTAGAGGACCTGGCTGGCAAATCCACGGCGGCTTCCCAGCACGGCGCCGCTCAAAAGCACCGCGAATGTTTGGCCCGTCAGAGGCACGGTCGTATAGGGAAACTGGAAGCGAATTTGGGCCATCACCGCGGTCAGCAAGGTGAAGCCCACCACCCACGATATGTCGAGGGCGATGCGGCGTTCTTGGATTAGATAATCGGCGAGCAAGTTGGAATCCGCGCGTACCATGGGTGCTCCTGGAATGGGATGATGGAATTGCACACCTTGACCCGGCGAATTATACCATGCAAACAATTTGAAATTTGGTTTTACCTTGGCGAGAGCAACGAGTCAGTTTGAATCAGAAGAAAGACGTCAGTGAGCGCCAGCCACTTTCGGCGTGTAACCTGAAGCCTTCGCTTTTGTTTCTTTCATACCGCGTGGTCAGCAATGACCAGTTCTGCGCGGCGAACGGACAAGAATATTCTTGACGATGAGAGAACTCGCGTTAGAATGAGTTACCGCGCGCCAACAACGCCTTCTGCCCGTTAGCGAAGAGGCGACTTCACATTTCGAGGTATAGCACGTCATGAGCTTTTCCAATCACAACTCAACGACCCGCCGTGATTTCATTAAAGTCACCGGCAAATTAGCTGCGGCTTCAGCTTTGGCCAATGTTGCCATTCCCGCCGTCCACGCTGCCGGCAGCGACCTGATCCAGGTGGCCCTCGTCGGCTGTGGCGGGCGCGGCGGCGGCGCCGCGGCAAACGCGCTATCCGTCAAGCGCGGTCCTACCAAGTTGGTCGCCATGGCGGACATCTTCCAGGAGCGCCTGGCGACAGACCTGGGCAGTTTGCAGAATAAGTTCTCCAGCCAGGTGGATGTGCCGCCCGACCGCCAGTTCCTCGGCTTTGACGCTTATCAGAAAGCGATGGATTGTTTGAAGCCGGGTGATATCGTCATTCTCACCACGCCCCCCGCGTTTCGCTGGGTACATTTCACCTACGCCATTCAGAAGGGCCTGAATGTTTTCATGGAGAAGCCGGTCACGGTCGATGGCCCCACCAGCAAACGCATGCTCAAGCTGGCGCAAGACGCCTCGGACAAGAATCTAAAGGTAGGGGTGGGATTGATGTCGCGTCACAGCCGGGCGCTCCAGGAGCTGGCCCAGCGTGTCCATGACGGCGAGATCGGCCAGATCGTCCTCCAACGCGGTTACCGGGTGGCGGGTCCCGGCGGATACTTCCACTCTCTTCCCAAGCCCGCTGGGATCAGCGACCTACTCTACCAGGTGAAGCGCTTCCACAGTTTTATCTGGGCCAGCGGCGGCTGCTTTAGTGACTTCAATATCCACATCATCGATCATCTCGGATGGATGAAAAACGATTGGCCGATCAAGGCCCAGGCGCTGGGCGGCCGCCATTACCGCGTGAGTCCCGAAGGAATCACTTATGTGGACCAGAATTTCGATACATATACGGTCGAGTACACTTATTCTGATGGCACTAAGTTCTTCATGGAAGGGCGCTGCATCAATGGATGCCAGAACTTTTATGCAAGCTACCTGCACGGCACCAAAGGAATGGGGATCGCTTCCAAGCAGGGTGATTGCGGGCCACCCTCCAGCCTCTATCGGAGTTCGATGCCGACGCCCGCCGACATGATTTGGGAATCCAAGGTGAATGCTGACGAGCAGAATCCTTATCAAAATGAATGGAACGACCTGATGGATGCCATTCGAGATGACAAGCCCTACAGCGAGGTGAAACGCGGGGTGGAAGCCAGCCTGGTTACGAGCATGGGCCGCATGGCTGCCCACACCGGACGGGAAATCACCTTCGACCAGATGCTGAACTGCGAGCATGAAATGGCGCCGGGGTTGGACAAGTTGACGATGGATTCCCCGGCCCCACTGATCGCGGATGCCACCGGCAGATATCCTGTGCCGCAGCCGGGCATTGTGACTGCGCGCGAATACTAAGCGGCCGAAATAATGTTGTTGCGCCGCCGGACCGTCGGCCGCGGTGCATTACAAATCAAGTCAGCGATCCTGTGCTGCGGACGACCGGGTGCGAAGTCGCAATCCTTGTTTCTGGCCGTAGCACCCGGCAATCTTCCATGTTGAAGTGCAACGGCCTGCACGTATAAACACCGTAAAATCGCGCAGAATCGCGGTATATCACGCTCTTTACCGGCCATTACCACCACAAACGCCGTTGTGTTTTCCGTCTGCACGGGTAATCTTTCGAAGTGGGCCACACTGACCCACCGTCTTGGATTCCTCGACCCTCGCGCATTTACATGCCAGGATATTTATTTCGTCCCCATTAACCAGCCAATTTCAACAAAAGCTGGGGGAGTTGTTGAGCGAAGGCCGACCTCGCCAATACGATGTCGCATCCTGCTTCATGTGCTGCCGCGGCGAGGTCCGTCTGCACGTGAGAAAGGAAACCGAACACCTGCACGCGGCTGGTGGCGGGATTGCCCTTGATGGCGCGGGCCACTTCAATGGCAGCGCCGGACCGGTGGTTTAAATCCAGAATGATGGAATGAGCGGAGACTACAGCGGCGCGCTCGATGATTTTTGAAGCCCCGACCGGTTCAATAGAAACTCCCATCTGATGAGCCGTCTGCTGAATTTTTGAAAGAAAGATCAGATCGTCCACGACGATGAGTATCGGTCCGGCCACGGGTTGACCTCTATGCCTCAGTTCCGCGAACTGCGCCTGTTTAGAATATACCCCGGATTCACGCTCACGGACAGGGACAGAGAGCACCCAACCGGTCATTCCCGCTTTCGCGGGAATGATTGCTCCCGGGACTGCGCATCTTTTGCAAATGACATCGCACCCCGGGCACACGAATTGCTTGACAAAAACGAAATGGGCTTTATCGTACTAAAATTCGGAATATGAACGCGAGTGGATTGTCATCGGAGATTCGCAATTTTCATTTCTGCTCGCACCGTAAAAATTTCACGGAGGATTTCATGCGACGTTTTGTTTTGATCGTTTCGTTTTGCATGTTCGGATTTTTGCTGCCCCGCGCTGTGGCCGATAAGCCGGCGACGCTGCGGGGTTTTTCCGATGACAGTTCGCAGGCCGAGCGCGATTGGGAGGCAAAATTCCGGGCGATTCCGGACTCACATAACCTTCGCCAGTACGACCAGCGACTCTCCGCCCGCCCTCATCACCTCGGTTCCCCCTACGATAAGGACAATGCCGAATGGATTCTTTCCAAGTTTAAAGAATGGGGGTTGGACGCGCACATTGAAAGGTTCGACGTTTTGATGCCGACCCCCAAGGAACGCGCCGTGGAGTTGGTCGAGCCGGTAAAATTTGTAGCCAAGTTACAGGAATCAGCCCTGCCGACCGACCCGACTTCGAATCAACAATGTGAACAGCTGCCCACTTACAACGCCTACTCCGCGGATGGAGACGTTACCGCGCCCTTGGTCTACGTGAACTATGGCATCCCCGAAGATTATGAGGAGCTAGACCGCTTGGGGATTTCCGTTAAAGGGGCCATCGTGATTGCACGCTATGGCGCTTCGTGGCGGGGGATCAAGCCCAAGGTGGCGGCAGAACACGGTGCGGTGGGTTGCTTGATTTATTCCGATCCCCGCGACGATGGCTATTTCGAGGGGGACGTTTTTCCGCAGGGTCCTTACCGCCCCGATGACGGCGTGCAGCGCGGCAGCGTGATGGACATGGTGCTGTATACGGGTGACCCTCTGACGCCCGGGGTTGGAGCGACGCCGGGGGCCAAACGGCTGGCGTTGAAGGATGTGACGACGATCACGAAAATTCCCACCCTGCCCATTTCTTATGGTGACGCCAAACCGCTGCTGGCAGCACTAAAGGGGCACGTGGCGCCGGCGAGCTGGCGCGGCGCTCTTGGGTTGACGTATCACATCGGCCCTGGCCCTGCCAAGGTGCATTTGAAGGTTAAAGCGAATTGGGATACCAAACCGCTGTACGACGTAATTGCGAAGATACCGGGGTCCACGGAAGCCGATGAGTGGATCATCCGCGGCAATCACCATGATGCCTGGGTGAATGGCGCCGAGGATCCAGTTTCGGGGCAGTCGGCGCTGTTGGAAGAAGCTCGCGCCCTGGGAGTGCTGCTCCAGCAAGGTTGGAAGCCCAAGCGGACGATAATTTACTGCGCCTGGGACGGCGAAGAGGAAGGGTTGATCGGTTCGACGGAATGGGCGGAGCAGCACGCCGATGAGCTCGAGCAACACGCCGCGGTTTACATCAACAGTGACTCGAATGGACGCGGCTACCTGGGCATGGCCGGATCGCACAGTTTGGAGAAGTTTGTTAACAGCGTTGCCCGCGACATCCAGGATCCGGAAACAAAGCTTTCAGTTTGGAAGCGGGACCAAATGCGGCGCATTGAAGGCGCCGGGCGCTTCCGCCGCGGCTCCGCGAGTCCGGCGACTGAGAGCCGGCGCGAGGCGCGCGGGCGCAAAGACCTGAGGATTGGCGCGCTCGGCTCGGGATCAGATTACACGCCATTCCTCCAGCATCTTGGAATTGCTTCACTGAATCTCGAATACGGCGGCGAAGACGGCGGCGGAATCTACCACTCGATTTACGACGATTTCTACTGGTATACCCACTTCGCCGACACCGATTTTGTTTACGGCCGCACCCTTTCACAAACCATCGGCACCGCGGTGATGCGACTGGCGGACGCGGACGTTCTGCCTTTTGACTTTACCGATCTGGCCGACACGCTGAAAAAATATGTGGGCGAGCTCCAGACCCTTTTAAAAGACAAGCAGGAGGAAGCCCGGGAGCGAAACCGGGAAATAGAAGAAGGTGTCTTCACTGCCACGAGCGATCCGAAGAACCCGGTTGTTTTGCCCAAACCGGAGGAGGTCCCGCCCTATCTTAACTTTGCGCCGCTGGAAAACGGGCTGGACGAAATCTCCCGTGCTGCGAATCACTATCAGAAAGCCCTGGGAAAAATTGAGGGTGAGGGACAGCCTGGACTGGCCGAGGCTTCATTGCAAACCGTCAATGAGGAATTGATTCGGACTGAGCGAGCCTTCACCACTCCGGAAGGTCTCCCGCGTCGGCCGTGGTATAAGCATGAAATTTACGCGCCCGGTTATTACACGGGTTATGGCGTGAAAACTATTCCCGCCGTCCGGGAGGCCATTGAACAGAAACAGTGGAAGGAGGCCGACCAGGGCATCAACGTGGTGGGGAAAGTTTTTGAAAATGAAGCTCGGGTGATTGAGTCGGCGGCGGGGGATCTGGAAAAAATAGCACGATGATTGTCGGGAGTGCGCATAGCGCCACCCGCCACGTGGAAAGAACCAGGGCAATGGCGAGCTACGATACTTTCGGAAAATTCTACGACGCGGTTATGGGAGATCGCGCGAAGGAAGCAGAGCGGCTTCGAAGCTTCATTCGGAAGGCAAATCCCAAAGCAAAGAAAATCTTGGAACTTGCCTGTGGCACAGGCTCACTTTTGAAGCATTGGTCGAGACACTATCGGGTCTACGGATTGGATTTGTCAAAACAAATGCTCTCGATCGCCAGGAAGAAAGTGCCTCAAGCTAATCTGTCACGTCAGAACATGGTGACATTCCATTTACCGGAAAGGTTTGATGTTATTTGCTGTGTTTATGATTCGATTAACCATGTTTCAAGCTTCTCTCAATGGAAGGCTATCTTTCGTAACATCCATCAACATCTGTCGACTGGAGGCGCTTTCGTATTCGATATTAATACACAGAAGAAATTGAACAGGCATATTGCTGAACCGGCTTGGGTTCACAGATTTGGGGACAATTTTCTCATTATGAAAGTCACTGGAACGGAAAAAAACAGGACATCGAATTGGAACATCAAGGTCTTTGAGCGCATCAGGCGAAATCGATACCTGCTGCACGAAGAAGACATTCAAGAAGTTTCCTTCCCGACGCGCAAGATTGTTCGCGCCTTAAGGGTGCACTTCCCAAGTGTCGAAATCATGGATCCTGACCGGAAGCATCCTTCCATGGAATCGGACAGGCTGTACTTCATTTGCAAAACGTGAACCGAACTTGGTGAAGGAAGTGTGGGGTCCCGGAACTCTTAAATGCGGGCCCGCATCGACGCCCCCGCTATGTCTCGTGATCCGGGCGACCTTCCAGTCTGTCGTACACGGACCGGGCTGAAGTCGTGCCCAGCGATTCATGATACAGGGATTTGACGACGAGAATCGCTCTGACTTCCTCGTCAAATTGATGGAGGGACTTTAGGTCGCCTTGACGGATGGGGAACCGCTTCCCCTCGAACAGCCAGAATTTCTGGTAGCCGTGATCCTCCAATCTGCATTCCATGCCGCGCACGAAAAAATGCGGAGGCCCTGCTGGGCACCACCCGCCCTTTGAATCCCGGGCCAGCGTGCGGCTGCAATTGTTTTTCCTGACCTCGAAGGAATTTGGATCTCCGCCCGATGCGGCGATTTCAAACCCCGCTTGCTCGAACTGTTGGCGAATGTCGGTGGCTGCCTCTACCGCTGCGCTCATGGGCGTTTCCCTCGTAGTGGAGTCTTTTGCCGGACATGGGTGCTCTCCCAAGTATGGTCATTCCCGCGACAGCGGGAATCCACGACCCTTAACCATTCGAGATCCGCCGTCAACGGACTGGATTCCCGCTTTCGCGGGAATGACCTGTGCCGTGAATGGAATCCGATTCAAAAATGACACGGCCTGTTCTCCTTGTGAAGTTGACACTTTCGATTTCCAGCCCCTAGAATTGATAGTCTATTTGACTTATGGCGGATAACGCAAGGGCGGTCGCACGGCCGGAAAACCGGATTTCCGAGGGAGCGCAGGACGTGCTGTCCCTGATTGGGAATACCCCTCTGTTACGCATCCGGAGAATAGGCCGTGAATTCCCGCAGGTCGAGTTCTACGCCAAGGCCGAGTGGGCGAACCCGGGGGGATCGGTGAAAGACCGTCCCGCCATGAACATTATCGTGGAAGCCGAGCGCGCCGGGCTGATGTCCAAAGATAAAATTCTGACTGACTCCACTTCGGGGAATACGGGCATTGCCTACGCCATGATTTGCGCCGCGCGGGGCTACCGGGCCAAACTCTTTATGCCCCGCAATGTGAGCGTGGAGCGCAAACGAATCCTTAAAGCTTATGGCGCGGAAATTGTTTTCACCGATCCGATGGAAGGCTCCGACGGTGCGATTCGCCAGGTCCGAAAGCTGGCGGCGGAAAACCCCTGCCTTTATTTCTACGCCAACCAATATAATAATCCGGCCAACTGGCGCGCCCACTACATCGGAACGGCCCCGGAAATCTTTGCGCAGACGGCGGGGCGCGTGACGCATTTTGTGGCGGGCCTTGGAACCAGCGGCACTTTCGTCGGCACGTCGCGGCGATTGAAAGAACTGGATCCCAAAATCCGTTGCATTTCCTTTCAGCCGGACTCGGCGTTCCACGGCCTGGAGGGAATGAAGCACATGGCCTCGGCCATCGTTCCCGGCATCTATGACGCGAGCGTCGCTGATGAGGAAGTCGCTATTTCAACCGAAGCAGCCTACACCATGACCCTGCGGTTGGCGCGTGAGGAAGGCCTGCTGGCCGGCGTTTCGGCAGGCGCGGCGATGGTTGCGGCGTTGAAAATTGCGGAGCAGGTGCAAAAGGGGGTCATTGTCACCATTTTTCCCGACAGTGGCGACAAGTATTTGAGCGAGAGATTTTGGGATGAGGGAAATTGAGGGTTGGATGGCGGGAAGAAGAGGTCCATAGTCCGTTGCCCGTCTCCGAGTCCCTATGACTACGGGCTGGCAAACTTGGATACACATGGAAATCAAAATGCCCCTCACACTAGGCAAGGCACAGACAGAAGCAATTCGAGAACACGGTTCGGCCGACTATCCCAACGAATGTTGCGGAATCCTTCTCGGCCAGGCGAATGGCGCCCGGAAGGAAGTCAAAGAAACAGTTCCGCTCAAGAACTTGCGGATTGACCGGGCCCGTGCCCAGGAGATTCTGCCGCTTGATGCCCCGGAAAGAGAGTCGGAACGAAACCGTTTCCTGATTGATCCGCTGGAACAATTGCGGGTGGAAAAAGGCGCTCGGGCCCGCGGCCTGGACGTTTTGGGCTACTACCATTCGCACCCGGACCATCACGCCCGGCCCTCCGAATATGACCGTGACCACGCCTGGCCGTGGTATTCTTATGTTATCGTTTCTGTCGATCGGGGCGTGCCGAAGGATCTGACCAGTTGGGTGTTGTCGGACGATCGAGCAAGGTTTTGTCCGGAGCCGATCGAAGAGTTGAACACTTAGACCCATTGCTGCATCCAATTAACGAGCGCGGAAAACACGGGCAATCCAAATTTGAGAGGAGAACGAATGCCGGTGAAAGTTATTATTCCAACTCCCTTGCGGCAATATACGGGGAGTAAAGATTCGGTCGAGGTAGAGGCGAAGACCGTTGCTGAAGCGCTTTCAAGCTTGACGGCGCAATTCGGCGATCTCCGTCGGCACCTTTACAACGACGAAGGCAAGCTGCGCAGTTTTGTGAATATTTATTTGAATGACGAAGATATCCGCTACCTCCAAAAAGATCAAACACCTCTTGTTTCCGATGACGTACTCAGCATCGTTCCCTCGATTGCCGGTGGTCGGCCCTGTGTCCATCAAGCAGTCTGTTGTCAATAGTCCTTTATTCGTGGTACCAGAATTCCGGGACACGGAATCTGAGACCAATAGGCGGGTTATTTCCCCAGCGAGGTTTAAGCCATGGCAACACTAACCGAAAGTCCGGTGGCGAAATTAAGTAAGGATGAGGTTTTGCGCTACAGCCGGCATCTCATTATGCCCGAGGTGGGCATGGAAGGGCAGCTCAAACTCAAACAGGCCAAAGTGCTATGCATCGGCGCCGGGGGATTGGGTTCACCGCTGGCGCTATACTTGGCGGCGGCTGGAGTGGGCAAGCTCGGCATTGTGGATTTTGATGTTGTTGATTTCACTAACCTCCAGCGGCAAATCATTCACGACACGAGCGACGTGGGCCGGCCCAAGCTGACTTCGGCGCGCGAGACAATTGCCGACATTAATCCCAATGTCGAAGTCGTCGGTTTTGAAACGCGTTTGACTTCCGAGAATGCCCTCGACATTTTCAAGGATTTTGACATCGTCGCCGACGGCACGGATAATTTCCCCACCCGCTATCTGGTGAATGACGCCTGCGTTCTGCTTGGAAAACCCAACGTTTACGGAAGCATCTTCCGCTTTGAGGGGCAGGCGTCCATTTTTTACGCCAAAGAAGGTCCATGCTACCGCTGCCTTTATCCGGAACCGCCTCCGCCCGGGCTTGTCCCCAGTTGCGCCGAGGGTGGAGTGTTGGGTGTGCTGCCCGGAATCGTCGGCTGCATTCAGGCGATTGAAACCATCAAAATGATCCTGGGCCGCGGGAAACCGCTGGTCGGGCGGCTGCTCCTGTTTGACGCTTTGAATATGAAATTCCGCGAATTGAAATTGCGGAAGAATCCGGAGTGTCCGGCCTGCGGGGCTCATCCCACGATCACGAAGTTGATCGATTACGAACAATTCTGTGGTATCCGAGGGGAAGAACACGTGAGCACAACCAAGGTTCCTGAAATTACGGCTCCCGAAGTGAAAAAAATGATGGACGAAAAGAAATCGTTCGTTCTGGTGGATGTTCGCGAGCCGCATGAATTCCAGATTTGCCGCATACCGGGCTCGATCCTGATGCCGCTTGGCGACGTTCCCAAGCGAATGCAAGAGCTCAATTCAGCGGATGAAATTGTGGTCCACTGTCGCTCCGGCATGCGCAGCGCCCAGGCCGTCGACTTTCTGATGAAATCGGGTTTCCGCAAAATCCACAATCTCAAAGGCGGCGTCCTCGCCTGGTCGGACGAAGTAGACCCGGCAATGCCCAAGTACTGACGTGCGCAGCGTAGGGCCGGGCAAGCCCCGGCCTTGCCAACTCCGGTGGGATTACTCTCGAACGGAATAGGCCCGGGCTGGCCCTGGCCCCCTACAGAGGAGACAGGGAGGTTTTAAATGACATTAAAGGTTGGAGACGCCGCGCCTGATTTCAAATTGCCCGCGGTGACGGGTGAAACCCAGGGGGAGTTTCAGCTCTCGAGTCAAAAGGGCAGGAATGTGGTTCTTCTGTTTTACGTCCTCGATTTTACTCCGGTGTGCGCTGCGGAACTTCCACCCTTCCAGGCTGATCTTGCCAAGCTTGCCGGGGTCAACGCCGTCGTGGCGGGCATCTGCACAGACACGATCTTTTCTCATATCGCTTTCCAAAAGTCACTCGGTGGTTTGGCCTTCCCGCTGGCTTCGGATCGATGGCCCTACGCGGAGACGGCCAAAGCCTATGGCCTTTTCCCCGCCACCAAACACCAATTTGGAGGGATGAACGACCGCGCCGTGTTCATTGTGGACAAGGCAGGTAAAATTGCCTGGACCAAGGTTTATGATATTGGGGAAGCTCCCAAGGTTCATGACATATTGGACGAGTTAAAGAAGCTGGTCTAAGCGGCGGGAGAGTTACTCCCATTCGCTCACTAACCGCGGCCGGCCACGGACGTCAAATGGAGCTAGCCACCCTGGTAAAAAGATATTTGGAGTTATCCGGAGGATTCGATCTCCCGCTCCATCTTTCGCGCATCGGCCTTTCCAGACCAGAAATTGAGAAACTTTTCTCGCAGTGGGACGAGGATTATCAAATCAGCCGCTATATGTTCCTGTCGCGAGAGAAGGACGAATCTTTATCGTCCTTCCCGGAAAATGAACGGGTTTTTCTCGTCAACGCGTTCGAGTGTTCACACGTCACGTTTAATCAAAATATTCAAGAATTATTATAGGAGCTTTCCCACTCCGTCATTTATTTTCCGGGCGTTCCGGGAAGCGTTCGTCCCGCCGCGGGCCGCGTTGAAGTCTCTTCAACCTCCGCCTGTCCTGGCAAAGCCGATGGCAGTCGGCACGCGCCTGCGGGCTCATCCTGCCAAATTGATGAATGCCAGCCGCCCGCCTCCGCTGCTCCTCTTTGATCCGGAAGCGAAGCTGCTTCACCTCGTGGGTTGATGAATCACCAGTCGCTTCGGCCCGGCGTCGACAGTCTCAGGGGGACACTCATCCATCATCATTTTGAAGTTCTCGATGAAGCGTGCGGCGAGGCCGTCATATCTTTTGAAATACTCGTCGCGGTTTCGCCATGTATTGGCCGGATCGAGAAGTTGGCTGGGAACATCCTCGCAACTCTTGGGGACCTCGAAGCCGAAGACCGGATCCTTGTAATACTCCACCTGATTGAGGGAGCCGCTGAGCGCTGCGTTCAAGAGTTTGCGAGTATGTTGGATGCTGATGCGCTGGCCCACCCCGAACGGTCCGCCCGTCCAACCGGTGTTCACCAGCCAGCATTGGGCGCCGTGCCGGATGATTTTCTTGCGCAGCAGTTGAGCATAGTCGTAGGGGTGATGCACCATGAAGGGGCCGCCGAAGCAGGTGCTGAAAGTAATTTCCGGTTCCTTACCCAGGCCGATTTCGGTTCCGCCAATCTTGCTGGTGTAGCCGGAGATGAAGTGGTAGATGGCCTGTTCGGGGGTCAGCCGCGAGATGGGCGGCATCACACCTGAAGCATCGCAGGTGAGAAAGACGACGTGGCGCGGATGCCCGGCGCGTTTTTCGAGCAGCGCATTCGCGATGTAGGCTAGCGGATAAGCTGCGCGGGTGTTCTCGGTGATGGACTCGTCATCCAGGTCGAGAAAGCGCGAGACCGGATCGAAGACCACGTTTTCCAGAATCGTGCCAAACCTCTGCGTGCATGAATAGATTTGCGGTTCCGCGTCGCGCGAAAGCCGGATGACCTTGGCGTAGCATCCATCCTCGAAGTTGAAGACGCCGTTGTCGCCCCAACCGTGCTCGTCATCGCCCACCAGGCGGCGGCTGGGGTCGGCGGAGAGCGTGGTCTTGCCGGTGCCGGAGAGCCCAAAGAAGATGGCCGTGTCGCCATCTGGCCCCAGGTTGGCGGAGCAGTGCATGGGCAGCACTTCATCGAGCGGCAACAAGAAGTTGAGCACGGTAAAAATGGTTTTCTTGATTTCGCCGGCGTAGCTCGAGCCGCCGATCAGCGCCAGCTTCTCGCGGAAATTGATGACGATAAATGTCTCGGTCCGCGTGCCATCGGTCAGTGGTGAGGCGGAGAAAGAAGGCACCGCAATCACCGTGAAATCAGGGATGTGCCGCTTCATCAGATCGGCGCTGGAAGGCTTTAAGAACATGGTGCGGGCGAATAAGCTGTGCCACGCCTTCTGCGTAACGATGCGGACAGCGATTTGATGCTCCGGGTCGGCACCGGCAAAGCAGTCCTGGACGAAGACGTCACGCCCTTGCAGGTAGCCGGAGAGCCGGGCGTGAAGCGTACTGAAAGCTTCCGGGTGGAAGGGCCGGTTGTATTGGCCCCACCAGACGTGATCCTCAGTGGTCTGCTCGCGCACCACGAACTTGTCCGCCGCGGCGCGTGCCGTGTGCTTGCCTGTATTCACCACCACCGCTCCCATATGGGTGAGCCGGCCTTCCGAGCGGTGTATAATCTCCTCGTAAAGCGCGGGTGTGGGCAGGTTCCAGTACACTCGACGCAGATTAGCCAGGCCGTGATTGGCGAGGCTATAAATGCTCGCGTGTTCCGCGGCTTCCTTGACCGCAGGCGATTGGATGTCAAGGTAGATGTTCATAGCCAGTCCCTCACCAGTTTCCTTTCACCTATGTACATCTCGTTGGGCGAACTTGGGTCAAGCGCCCACTGGATGCGCTCCACGCCCTCCAGGCAGTCCTTCATAGTGCCGCAGAAACTGAGCCGCAAATGACCTTCCATGCCGAACTCCTTGCCGGGAACCGTCACCACACGAACTTTTTCAAGCAGGAATTCGGCCAGCTTCTGCGAATTTCGTTCGAAGGCGCTGAAATCGGGGAAGCAATAGAAAGTGCCGTCCGGTTTGTTCACCTTGACGCCTTCGAACGCCTGAAGGCGCCGCACCATGACGTTGCGGTTGTTCTCCAGCGTCAAGCGCAGGCTTTCGATGGTGGATTGCACTCCGTTCAGCGCTCCCACCGCCGCCCACTGAGATGGTGTGGCGGGGCCTGAAGTCTGGTGGGACTGGATGTTTGTCATGGCCTCTGCGACTTCCGGATTGACAATCGCCCAGCCAATCCGGAATCCGGTCATGGCGTACATTTTCGAGACACCTTGGACCACGATCAGTTTTGAGTGATCGCTCTTGGTGCGCGCGAATTCGTAACAATTGGGCGGTGTCTTGCCGTCAAAGACGAGCCGGTTGTAGAGGTCGTCCATCACCAGGTAAAGGCCCTTCTTCTCACACAAGGAGACCATCTCGGCGATAAATTCCTTCGAGTACATCACCCCGCAGGGATTGTTCGGGCTGTTGAGAATTATCGCTTTCGTGTAGGAACCGATGACTCCCGCGACTTCCTCGACCGTGGGTTGGAATGAGCCGTCCTCTGGCGTGATGACCACGGGCACACCGCCCGCAAGTTTCACCATCTCGGGGTAGCTCACCCAATAGGGCGCGGGGAAGATCACCTCGTCCTTGGGTTCAAGGATGGCGTATAGCAGGACCATGATCGACTGTTTCGCGCCGCTCGAAACCACCACCTGATTGGGTGAAACCACGTGATGGTAGTGGTCCTCCATGTAGCGGATGATGGCTTTCTTCAAGTCGTTGATGCCGTCGGCGGGCGCGTATTTCACGTCGCCGGTGTTGAGCTGGGTGGCGCAATTGACCACCGCGTCAATGGGCGCCTTGCTCTTGGGCTCGCCGCCGCCCAGGTGAATAACCGGCTCACCCTTCTCTCGCAGCCGAGCCGCAGTCTCGTTTAGTTTCAAAGTGGGCGATTGCTTGATGGACCTTGCCATTTGGCTGATGCTCATGATTCCACGCTTCCTCGACGACAGGTTGGCAACAACTTCCATCTACTCTACTGTTTCCGTTTTAGCTTTTAACCGCCCTTTAGCATACATCCTTCGAAGTGTTCCAGCTTCCTTTTTGTTCGTTGCCTGGGTCGACCGAATCGAGACAGAGTCGGAGCAGGCAACGAGTGATATGACAATTGGGTCTCATCGGGCTTTAAGAAATCCTATGGGGAGACTATTTCAGGGACCTCGTTGCCATTGAGCTTACGAGGAGACGGCAAGAAAATCAATCGTTGGAATCAAACTTGAAATCAGAGCCTTGCGCAAAGCCTCCCGCCGATACTCGTCATCGTGGTAGCATATTTCGCCAGGAATGAAGTGAGACCATCATGGTAACTGTTGTCACCGGAGCGGCGGGTCTTTTTGGGCATGGGCTTGTCAGCGTTTTCAGTGCCAGGCACAAAGTGATTGCGCTCACTCACCACGACCTGGACATTACGGCGGGGGCGGATGTTCGAGCGACCTTCAAAAGAATCCACCCTCAGATGGTCGTTCATCCTGCCGGCACTCCAGACCTTGATCTTTGCGAGGCCGACCCGGCAAGAGGATTTCTGGTGAACTTCCACGGGACGCGCAACGTGATAGAAGCGGCCCAGGAGGCCGGCGCCGCGGTCGCTTTCGTCTCCACCGATGCCGTTTTCGACGGCAAGAAGCAAACCCCCTACATTGAATCGGACGCCGCCATCCCCCCCACCGTTTATGGACGAACCAAATTGCGCGCCGAGCAGCTTGTCCTGACTGATCCGAATAATTTTGTCTTTCGGGTGTCCGTCCTTTTCGGGCCGGGGAAAACGAACTTCGTTCAGAAAGCTTTGGAAAAAATTCGAGCCGGCGAGGAGATTGTGGTGGCCTCAGACCAACTTGGGTCAGCCACCTATACCATCGACGCCGCCCAAAAAATTATGGAGGTTGTGGAAGCGCGCCGCCCCGGCCTCTATCACCTTTCCAATCAGGGAGCGTGCACGCGCCTGGACATTGCGCTGCGCGCGGCGAAATTAGCCGGGCTCGACGTTCGCAGAGTAATTGGAAAGCCTTCCGGCCAAATGGGCCGACGGGCTCAGCGGCTAAAATATGCAGTGATGGAAATGGCGGCCCTGGCCAAGGCTGGCTTCGCACCCCCACGAAAATGGCAGGATGCTCTCGCAGAATACATCCGTACATTGCCTTTGTGAGGGCGGGAATGATTTTCCGGAAAGTGGCGCTTTGCTTGTGAAGGGCATGAAATCAAGGGAAGGCGCAGGCCAGCTGCGTCACCAATCGCCCGCTACTCGCTTTCCCAGTCCTCAGGCGGGAATTCGATGCCCCAAAACCGTTTGATGGCCACCCACTCCAGCCCGATTCTGCCCTCACTGGGTGAGCCTTCCTTGCCCAGCCATACCACCTGGAATTGCCCCACGCGATTGGTCTCTTTCATGCGTACAGAGAGTTCCTGACCCAGGGCGAGGACATAGGAGGTTCTGACGGCCGCACCGTTCTTGCTCACCGTTACCGTCTCGGTATCTTCGGCGAAATTGTAGCCTTCTGCGTCGACACCGCTTAAAATCAGCCGCGCCTTGTGCGCCAGGCGCGACTTGCGGCGTCTTTCCGGTTTGGGGTTGGCGGCCATATGGGAACCATCCTTTCCGTTCGGTACCATTGCCCTGAGGGAGGCAGGCAAGGGGCAAACGGGTCATCGCAGCGAACTTTTAACCTCCTGGAGCCAGTCGGGACGCTTCAGGACTTCACGGGGCTTGGAGCCATCGGGCGCACTGACAATGCCGTCCCGCTCCATCATGTCAATCAGCCGCGCGGCCCTTCCGTATCCCAGGCGCAAGCGGCGCTGGAGCAGGGAAGTGGAAGCCTTGCCGGATTCCACCACCAGTTGCACGGCTTCGTCATAAACGGCGTCCAGCTCGGCGGTGTCTTCATCCTCGTCGTCCACATCAAGGTCGCGGTCTTTTTCGCGGAAGGGTTTTAGGAACTCCTCATTGTAGTGGGGCGCGGACTGTGCCTTCCACCAATCCACCACCTTGCCGATTTCCTTTTCGGTCACATAGGGTCCGTGCAAGCGCAGAAGGCGCGCCGTGCCAGGCGGCATAAAGAGCATGTCGCCGCGTCCGAGCAATGCCTCCGAGCCATTTGAATCGAGGATGGTGCGCGAGTCCACTTTGGAGGCCACCCGGAAGGATATCCGCGACGGCATATTGGCCTTGATGAGTCCGGTGATCACATCTACCGAGGGTCGCTGCGTGGCCAGGATAAGGTGGATACCCACGGCCCGCGCCATCTGGGCCAAGCGCGTGATGGATTCCTCCACGCCCTGGGGCTCCACCATCATCAGGTCGGCCAATTCGTCAATGACAATAACGATGTAGGGCAGAGGCTGTTCCGGCTGGCCACTCGTGTCAAACAAGTCCAGGGTTGAGTCGGGCTCAAAAATTTTGTTGTATTGCTCGATGTTTCGCACTCCGTGTTCGGCGAGTTTTTTAAGGCGCGATTCCATCTCCATGGTCGCCCGGCGCAAAACGTTGGCGGCCTGCTTGGGCTCGGTCACGATGGGTGTGAACAAATGCGGAATACCATCGTAGAGGCCCAACTCCAGGCGCTTGGGATCGATCATGATGAACTTCACTTCATCCGGCGTGGCTTTGCAGAGGATGGAAACGATCAGGGCGTTAATGGAGACGCTTTTCCCCGAACCGGTGGAACCGGCGATCATCAGATGGGGCATTTGCGCCAAGTCGGAAACTTTCATCTTCCCGGTAATGTCTTTGCCCAGGCACAGGGTGAGCCGCGAAGCGGAAGCGGCAAACTCGCTTGACTCTACCAGCTCGCGCAAGTGAATTATTTCACGGTGAAGGTTGGGCACCTCAATGCCCACGGTGGATTTGCCGGGAATGCGGTCAATCAAGATCGATTCGGCCTTCATGGCCAGGCACAAGTCGTCCACCAGGTTGGTGATGCGGCTGTATTTCACCCCGGCCTCGGGCTTGAATTCATAGGTTGTGACCACCGGCCCGGGATGGATTTGCGTAACCGACCCGGTGACCCCGAATTCAGCAAGTTTTTCCGTCAGACGCGCCGCGCGCTCTTTGAGTTCGTCTTCGTCGATGGCCTGCTGATCCTCCGGTGGACGCAAAAGCGTCGCACTGGGGAGCTTGTATGCCGTGTGCTTGCCCCGGCCGGTAATCTTGGGCGGAGCGGGCACGTCTTCCTTCTCGTTATTCAAGCTGCCAGCTCGCATCACCGGGGGCGCCACCATCTTCGACTTGGGCGATGGCGAGCTTTGTATAGAAGGGGGGGGCACGGGACGGCTGGGAAGAGTCACAGAATCCTTTTGCAAGGCCGGGGTTGAGGGCGGGATTGCGGCCGCCGGCTGGCCCGAAATCATGGCTGCCCGCTGGGTGATGATGGGCGGCTTGCCGATCAACTTTGACCTTTCCAATTGCCGCTTCAACCGCCGCTCCCGGGCAGCAGTCTGGCGCGCCGCCCGCCAGGCGCTCCAGCGCGCCAACATGGGTTTGACAAAGGCGAAGCGAGCCTTGAGGAAATCGAGCGCGGCAGAAAAGGAAAATCGAGTTACCAGAAAGAGGGAAGATAAGAAAACGGCGACGGAAACAATCCACGCCCCCACCGGGTTGAGAACCTGCACCAGGCCGGCAACCAGAAGATAACCCACCAAACCGCCGCCACGAATCAATCCACCAATAGGCGGAGTGAAAGGAAGAAGTTCAAACAACGCCGTGAGGGAAGCGGCCAGCAGGGAAAGGCCGACGGCTTTGGTGGCGGCGGCTTCAAAGGGGTGAACCATCAACATTCGTGACCCCACCACGAAGAGTGCCAGTGGAATCACGTATGCAACCCACCCGAACATCTGGAAGAGCAGGTCAGCGGTGAAAGACCCCGCCGGCCCAACCCAATTATGGATGGTAGGACCCTGGTTGGACGAGGTGTTGAAGGATGGGTCAAGTGCCAGATAGGAAGTGAGACTGAGAAGGAACAACAAGCCCATCACGCAGAGCAGAAAACCAAAAAGCTCGGATTGACGGCGCCTATCGAG
The DNA here is from genome assembly GCA_035946625.1 of Terriglobia bacterium. Lineage (GTDB taxonomy): Bacteria > Acidobacteriota > Terriglobia > UBA7540 > UBA7540 > DASYXZ01. The sequence continues at coordinate 133,656 of DASYZE010000087.1, forward strand.
CAGTCGGGGTTTTACGCCGGAAAGCTTGCCGGAGGACTCCTGAGATTTCACGGATGGCGCGGAAGACGAGGATGGCATTGTCGGGCCTCTCAGCACCGAATTGGCGTAAAATAAGTGCCTGGGCGAAAGGTATAAATGTCAGTATTATCTTGGCGCTGACATCGTGACCCTGCCCATCAGTGACGCAATCCCCATCCTAGCGCCAATACTAGCACGCCTAATGCCAGGCGGTAAACAACGAAAATTTTGAACGTGCGCACTTCCAGGTAGCGAATGAGGACGCCGATCACCAGGTAGCCCACCAGGCCGGATACGATAACCCCAACGATAAAGGGCATTCGCATATCCAGTGGAATTCCTTCGTGTCGAATTTCCAGCCCCTTCTTCATTACCGCTCCTGCAATCAGGGGAGTGGAGAGCAGGAACGAAAATCTCGCTGTGGTTTCCCGGTTCAAGCCGCGAAAAAGCCCTGCGGTCATGGTGACGCCGGAGCGCGAGACGCCTGGAATGACAGCAAAGGCCTGGGCCACACCCACTACCATGGCATCTATAAAACTCACGTTTTGAAGGTGTGATTTGGTGGATGTGATGCGCTCCCCGAGCCACATCAGAACCGCCACCAAGATCATCGCCAGACCAATCACCAATGGCGTGCGGAACTCGTCTTCTGCCGCACGCTCCAGTAAATAGCCGGCAATGCCACCGGGGATGGTGCCCGCCACCAGGAACCAGAACAGGCGGCGGTTTTCAATCATCGTCGCTGCGCCGGAGTTACCCCTTCCCACGGCGGAAGCCAGCAGCTCTAGCCACATCTTCCAGAAGTAAAGCAGAACGGCCACCAGCGTTCCGGCGTGCAACGCCACGTCAAAAGTCAGGCCCGGATCCTCCCAGTGCAGGAGCATGGGGAAGAGAATCAGATGCGCGGTGCTGGAAACGGGAAGAAATTCGGTAAGGCCCTGGACGACCGCTAAGACGACGGCTTGATAGAGTGGCATGAAACTCCTGATGAAATTGTATTTGTCCCTGCGCTTAGTTTACAATCAATTAATTCGCGAATAGTCATGAGCATGGGGCCAGTCGGTGTGGATAAATGACTCGCAAGTGATGGTTCTTCTTGCCGTCGTGGTAGACGACCTGCAGGTCCAATTTGCCTGGCTTGTCCACTGGTTCCGTGAATTTGATACGGAGTAGATAAATCTCGGAAAATTCATGCACGAACAATTGGGCTACCATTGGAATTAATTTCGGGTTTTCGGCCTCCATCTCAAGTTCGAAATCTGATGTTAGGCTCGGGAAAAGACCTCGGCTTGGTGGAAAAACAGACAAGTCTCCTCCGGTAAACTCAACTATGCTTCGCAATGTCTCGGGCCCAACTGCTTCCTCCGGGGTCCTTCCGCGGCTTTTAAAATCGCTAGCCAGGTAAAAAACGAAGATGCGAACTCCGGACGCAAGTAGAGTCCTCATAAACACCTTGTCCGATATTTTGCTCTTGTTATCCCCGCCGTCGGTAATTAGGAATATTGTATCTCCCACATGGAGCTGGCCGAGGGTGGCAATTCCGTCCAAGATGGCGTCCATAATGGCAGTTTTCCCCTTGAAATCCGACCCATTCCAGTGCCAGATGTCATTCAGTCTACTCGTTAATGTCATTCGTTGATCCGTGAAATCAGCTTGTTTGGTTGTCGTGTCGTTAAAGCGAAGGAGTGCAAATGAAGTTTGCGGAGGAGCTGATGAGACGATATCGGCGGCCATAGTGACTCCCGGCCGCCAATGATCATCTGGGACTCCCATGCTGCCGCTTGAGTCAAGTAGAATCACCACGCGCCGCGATCCGGTATCATACTCAGCCGAAGTTATATCGATTGGCTTGCCATGAAACTTGCCCTCAAAGTGGGAGGAATCAAGGCCCTTCACCAAGCGAAAATCGTCCGTGATAACATTCACCTCGATGGTCCGGTTCAGGCAGGGATCCTCTTGCGCTGTCAATCCAGGAACTCGTCCGCCGACGATCAGAATGAGGGTGATTAGATTTAATATGGCCTTCATTTCATTCATTCTTCAGATCAATCCATATTCTCAGAGCGCCCCATCTACCATATCTCCTTCCCCCTTGGGGGTCCCCAATCCGCGGCGACGTGTCGATTCTTAGACCTGATCGCGTTAATAAGCCTATCCGACGCCTTGAGGCGGCGAATAGTGACTTGCCCCTCGCGCAGAGACTTGAGTTCGACGACTTCGCCTTCGCGCAGACGGGTAGATTTCGTCGGCGCCATCGGAATGCGGACAGTTGGACTATTTCTCCATTTTGAAAGTGCGACTCGCATATATTCGCCCCCCTAATTCTACCCTCACTATTGTCAAGGTATCCGCATTGTATATGCGAGGGGCCACTTTGTCAGTTCTCATTTCGCAAAGAGTGATCCAGGGAATTCGGCCTTTGTTCTAATATCCCGGAGGTGAAACGGGGATAGCAACGGGTATTTCCGGCGCCGTCTTCTGTGTCCCGAGGCAAGCAAATGTTCCTCAATCAGCTCTCGGGCTTCAGTGGGAGTCCTCACCGCCCGCCCCGGAACAGAGGCCAGGCGCTGGTGCCACCATTGGTGCCGAAGCCGTTGGTTTATCACGAGGAATTGCAGCAATTCTTCCAGGCGCGAGTCCAAATCGTCCATGCACGGCGCGCCCGCGGCCACCCAGGCTCGCGCCCTTCGCCTTTTTTCCCACCAGGTTTGCGCCAGCATCCCCACTGCCGCCTTTGATGTCCTCTGTTGCGGCTGAAAAATGGCCACCAGATCGCGATGCAAGCGGTGAAATTCCCCCAGATCCTCCCCACGTGCGCGGAGTTGGTTTTCCACCGCGTCCGTGCCAGGACTCCGGCGCAATGAGTTGAGAGACGATCGCCGTTTGCCCGCCACCGTCCTTGGTCCGGTGGACTTGAGCGCGTTCAGCCGGTTGGCGGCTATACGCCGCGGGCTTGAGGCCATTAAAGTCTGTAGTTTCAACGACATATGGATTCTCTCTCGGCCAGGCAGCGCCAGGACAATCTCGCCGGGTGAGGTCGCGTCTCGCAGTGCCTGAAATGACGACCACCCGCCCCCTGCTGAATTTGTAGTCTGGCGGGGAAAGCCGCCTGGTCTTATACGGGAAGCATAGTACCATGCAGGGACTTAACTGTCAAGTAAATTATTTTGGTAGGGTGGCCCCTCAGCATCGTAGGGGGGGCAGCTTGTCCTCCACTATTTTCTGGCTGCGCACTAATATATCTGGAGAGGCCAAGCCCTGGGGTGTACGATGATTCGAGTTTAGGAGGTAGTGATGGGTGCAAACGATGTCCTTGCGTTGGACGCAAATTTTAAGGGCTGGCAAGAGAAACGATTTCCTGTTCCGAAGAAGGACCTCAATATCTTTGAGTATTACTGCATCGATCAATTCTTACGCCCGTTCGATCTCAGTGATGGTCAGCTAAAGACTGGCATGACTGGGGGCGGAGGCGACGGCGGCGTGGACGCGATATATATGTTCGTCAACGGAGAATTGGTTGACGCAGAATCGGAACTGGATCCCAAGACTCCCAACAACGTGAGGCTATTGCTGATGCAGGTGAAAGAAGGGGAGGGTTTTTCTCCTCCAGCCATCGATAAATTGTACTGGTTCGTTGATGACCTCCTCGATCTAACCCGCAAGAAAGCGGATTATCATTCAACGTATCGTCCGGAACTTGTAGCCTTAATGCGGCTGTTCAAGGATAAGTACGGAATCATCGTTGGTGAGAATCCTCCTTTGTCGATGGAATTTTTCTACATAACAAAGCGGGATGTTGAACCGAACGAGGACTGCCACAAGTCGGTTGCCAAAATCGAGACTATTGTCCAGAAGCACTTTAGCCAAGCACATTTTGACTTTCATTTTGTTAACGCAGCGGCGCTCTGGACGCAGGTGCAAACACGCCCACCGAAAAAGAAATCATTCAAGTGGGCTTCGCAGCCGATGTCGACGCAAGAGGGGGAAATCGGCCTTATACAATTGGTTGACTATTACGAGTTCCTGAAAGAACCGAACGGCGAGGTCGCGGAGAGAATTTTTGATTCAAACGTACGGGGGTATTGGAAAAGCACGCCAGTTAACAAGAGAATAGCGAGCACACTGAAAAACCCTGGGAGTTCAGAGTTCTGGCTCCTGAACAATGGGATTACGATACTCGCTGAGAAAACTGACAATGCTGGGTTCCTGCAAATAGAGATCACTGACCCTCAGATCGTGAACGGGCTACAGACTTCGCGGCAGATTTACAACTACTACCGAGAGGGGCTTAATCTCCCCAATCCTGATACGCGCCGGGTCCTGATTCGTATAATCAAAACAGCCGACAAAACAGTCAGGGACGAAGTGGTGCGTTGCACAAATAGCCAAAACGAGATGCCAGAAGAGGCTCTCCGTGCGACCGATGCAATTCATCGCCAGATTGAGGCACTGTTCCACAGGTACAATCTGTTTTATGACCGCAGAAAGGGGCATTACAGGGATCAGGGCAAGCCGGTCGACCAAATCGTAAGTGTCGTTGATGTCTTGCAAGCAATGTTGGCGGTCGTACTCAGAAGGCCGGACGATGCTCGCGCAAGACCACGCAATTACTTCAAGAACAATGATCTGTACACTTCCGTGTTTGGCAAGGACAAACACGACCTGACCCTTTACCTCAAAGCAACCGACATCCTGAGACGGGCTGAGACTTTCTTAGACGGCAAGGGATTGGAGTCGATTCATCGGCGTAATCTCAACTTCTATCTCTGCATGTATGCTACTTGCGCCAAAGTCGGAAGCGCCTATGCTTCGCCCAGCGAGATTTTGAAGCTAGATGCATCGACATTGTCGGCAGATTTGTTTTCCGACTGCTATGACCGAGTCTGGAAGCAATACGAGAGGTTAGCCAATAAACTTCTCGTAGGTGGTGAGCGTGACTACGACTCACTGGCCAAAGGGCCACAACTTTTGAAAGCCATGAATACGGAATTGAAGCGAAGGTTCAACTCAACGATAAAGAAAAGTGGGTAGACGCAACCGACGGTCAGCAAAGGAGTGGCCTGATGTGAAGACCGAACGGTTGCAATCCGTCGTCGGCGCATTTCCGTTGGCTTGCGAGGTGGATTCCCGCTTTCGTGGGAATGACGGCACTTGGGTTTTTTGCGCTTCGCAAATGGATCCGCTCCTCCGTCTTAAAGCTACCTAACCGACAGCTACTTTGCTGTGTTTGACAATGCTTGCTATTTCAACTAGTCTCAGACTAGAAGAAAGAGGATGCTATGGACACCGTAGGCCTGTTCGATGCCAAGACCCACCTGTCGGCCTTGCTGGAGCGTGTGGACCGGGGCGAAGAGATCACCATCACCAAGCACGGCACGCCAGTGGCACTGATGGTTCCGGCGGGAAATCGCCGCAAACGCGATCCCAGGAAAGTGGCGGAGCGGATTCGCGCCTTGCGTAAAGGGGCCAAACTCAAGGGTCTGAGCGTACGACAGCTAATCGAAGAAGGACGCCGCTTTTGAGCCGCTTTGTCCTCGATGCCTCCGTGACCCTTTGCTGGTGCTTCGAGAACCAGGCAACCGCCTACACGGAAGGTGTACTCGATCGGATTGCGGCCGGGGACGAAGCCAGTGTGCCTTTCGTTTGGCCGCTCGAGGTGGCTAACGCTCTGGTGAGGGCCGAGAGAAGGAAAACCTTGAAGGTTGCGCAGGTGACGGGGTTCCTCAATGAGCTCAGCGCGTGGCCTATTCATGTGGACACGGCGGGTGTGGGCCGTACTTTTCAAGCGATTCTCAGCGTCGCCCGCTTGCAGAATCTCTCTGCTTATGACGCTACTTATCTGGAGCTTGCCATCCGCGAGGGGCTGCCCTTAGCCACGCTTGACGACGAATTGAGGAAGGCGGCCCGAGCCGTTGGCGTCAAAATGAAAGCGGTAAAATGACCGCGGCGCAGTTTTCCGCTGCCGGCGCGTGGCAGGGGACTGCTGAATCTTGAAGACTTTCAACACAGTGAGCATGGCGCGAAGGGCACGGCACGGAGATCACTGATTCGGCCATGACGCCGCAAGCGCCTTCATTGCAAGAACGCGATAAACCCATCGACCGGGAGGCCAGCGAGCCTGATCAACTTGCGCAGCGTGCCTCGATCCAATTCCCGATGTAGGGGAAATGACAGATTAACATTCACGCCAGGTTTTACGAGACAAACGTGACCGCCCTTTTGCCTTGCGCGCCTCCATCCCGCTCGCTCGAAAGCGTGGATGGCATCCGAACCCGAGGCCACGGGCAACGAAGCCATCAGACAGTGACCTCAAGTACCCTCGCGTTCGCCGGCAGCGATCCTGTCTGCTTCTCGACCTCTCTGTCTAGCCACAGTTGGATGGCCTCACGAATGTTGTCAATCGCCTCGGCCTCTGTGCGCCCCTGACTGACGCAACCCGGCAATGAGGGGCATTCCGCTACGATCCAGCCATCCTCGCCCGGTTCCAAAACAACCTTGAAAGTCATTGAGCGTGCCCTCCGCCCCCTGGTTCTCATTATAGGGCCTTCCAGGGTTTCTCGTCACTTTTGCTTGAGGAACGCGGGCTGGCATGGAGAATCCTGAGCATTTCTTCTTCACGCCTCCGCAGCCTCAGTGCTCTCTGTGGTGAGTCTTTCTTGGGAACTTCTTCCAAATTCTCAAATCCAAAATCTAAAATCCAATATCCAAAACCCAAAAACACAATTGTTTAGCTGCGGACGAAAAAGCCCTGAGGCATGTCACTCCGGGCGGAGCGTAAAATTCGAGGGATTGCCTTTAAGAAAGTGCGAGAGCCCTTGCTTCGCTCGGGATGACAGAATGGGCCCTTCTTCCTGATCCTGTCAGACTTCGAGAATCACCGGCAAAATCATGGGCCGTTTGCCGGTTTCCTGGTTGAGATGTTTGCGGAGGGCGGTGCGGATTTTTTCTTTGATGACGCCCCAGTCGCCGACTTCCTCCAGATTTGAAACCTCGATGGTCTTTAGAATGACTTCACGCGCGCTTTCCATCAAATCCTTGGCTTCATCCATGGGCACAAAGCCGCGCGAGATGATTTGCGGCTCTGCCTCCAGCACTCCGGTGTGCTCGTTGATGGCGAGGATGGGAATCACAAAACCGTCCTCGGAAATATGGCGGCGCTCTTTCAGGATAACGTCACCCACTTCGTCAAACGTGCCCACGTCAATGCAGACGCGCCCCACCTTTACACGGCCCGAACGGCGGGCACCCTCGGCATCGAATTCCAGAACATCCCCGCTCTCCAACAAGAAAACTTCGCCCGAAACCGCCGCCAATTGTTTGGCCGTTTCCACATGACGAAAGAGCTGGCGATACTCGCCGTGAATGGGAATGAAGTACTTGGGCATCACCAGGTTCAGCATCAGCTTCAACTCTTCCACGCTGGCGTGCCCGGAGACGTGGACGGGCGGCTGGCTGCCGTCCTGGTAATGGACGTGGGCGCCGCGCCGATAGAGGTGGTCCATCATGCGGAAAATAGATTTTTCGTTTCCGGGAATAATGCGGGCGGAAATCACCACATCGTCGCCCGGGTCCACCGTAACAAAGCGATGGCTCTTGACGGCCACCCGCGAGAGTGCCGCCATGGGCTGCCCCTGGCACCCGGTCAGCACAATTGCCACTTCGTTGCGGGGCAGTTTGCGCAGGTCCTGGGGCGGAATCAAGAGGCCGTCCGGTAAATGGAGCCGCCCCATCTCCAGGGCGATCTCGGAATTTTGTTGCATGCTGCGCCCGATAAAGCAAAGCCGTCGGCGATGTTCGCTCGCCATGTCGGCCACCAGTTGCAGGCGGTGCAGGGAAGTGGAAAAACAGGAAATCAGGACGCGGCCTTTGGCTTCCGCCATGATTTCCGCGAAGCGCTCGCGCACGGCTTGCTCCGAGGGCGTCATGCCGGGCCGCTCCACGTTGGTGGAATCGCAGAAGAGCGCCAGCACGCCTTTGCGGCCGTACGCGGCCAGAGTGTGCAGGTCACTCACGTGCTGGTCTGTGGGCGTGGGATCAAATTTGAAATCGCCGGTGTGAATCACAGTGCCCACTGGCGTGGTGATGGCCAGCGCGCCGGACTCAATGATGCTGTGGGTGAGGTGAATGAATTCGACGTGGAACGGGCCCACGTCAAAAGGCTTGCCGGGATGCATCTCCCTCAACTCGACCACGTCCGCCAGGCCGTGTTCCACCAGTTTGGCGCGTGCCAGGGCCAGGGTGAAGGGCGTGCCATACACCGGCACATCAATTTCGTCCAGCACGTAGGGCAGCGCTCCGATGTGGTCTTCGTGGCCGTGGGTCAGCAGGATGGCGCGAATTCGACTCTGATTTTCGCGCAGATAAGTGATGTCGGGAATGATGATGTCCACTCCCAGTAATTCGGCATCGGGGAATGTTATTCCACAGTCCACAATCACAATGTGATCGCCGAACTCAAAGGCCATCATGTTCATTCCGAACTCGCCCAGGCCGCCGAGCGGAATGGCTCTCAGCTTGTTGTCAGTGGGTGAGATAAGTTGCCTCCTTCAAGACGGAACATCGTACCCTAGCGCGGCCTTTGGCCGCAACCTAACTTGCGAAAAGTAGCGAGTGGCATGTTGCAAGGGGCAAGCGAATAGCAGTACCTTCTCTACCCGCGACGAAGTTCGAGGCTGATGGTACATATCATCACCGAGCTTCGACGCGCGTACGCTTCCAACCGGGTCAAGATCTGATATTCCCTCACTCACTTTTTCCTGCAACTCGCAATATGCGCCCTCACCCGTCCCGATCAGATCGGGACATCCTCTCCCCTGGGAGGGGGGCTATGATATTTCCTTTACGCAATACGCGCGTGCAAGGCGGCAAATTGTTCGATGGTCATTTCTTCCGCACGGACGGTGGCGGGCAAATTCAACTCTTTCAAAACCACTTCCAACTTTGCACGCGCCGCCATTCCCGCCAGGTTGTTGAGGAGGTTTTTTCTTTTCCGGGCAAAACAACGCTTGACGAAATTCAAAAATAAATCCTGGGCTTCTTTGGTCCAATGAAGCCGTGAGGGTTCTATTTGAAACTCGACCAAAGCGGAATGGACCTGGGGTGGCGGGGAAAATGCTCCCGGCGGAACCGCAAACAAAAGGCGGGGTTTGGAAAAGAGTTGGACAAATACCGAGAGAAATCCGTAATCACGCGAACCCGGTCCGGCAACTATCCGGTCCGCCACTTCGCGTTGAACCAGCAAAGCCATGGCGCGGATCGACCGGCGATGGGTACGCATGCGCTCGAGAATCGGCGAGGTGATGTAGTAAGGAAGATTGCCGAAGACGAAACATCGATCGCTATGGTAGCGCCGGCATATGGCCTCGATGTCCGTAGCTAGAATGTCACCCTGAACGATCTCGAGGCGGGGTTCTCCCCAAAAGTTTTCCCGGAGACGCGCTGAAAGCGCCCGGTCCAGTTCAATCGCAACCACCTGCCGGGCGCGCCCCGCCAGGAGGTCCGTCATGGCGCCTCGCCCGGCTCCGATTTCAATCACCAAGTCGTCGGGGCAGAGATCCAAAGCATCGACGATGCGACGCCGATAGCGGGAGTCGGTGAGGAAATGTTGTCCCAGCTTGGGCCGGTTCGGAGAAGGCACAATCGGATAGGGTAACCACGCGGAGCGCCTGATAAAAGTTAAATCGGCCATTTCAAAGTATGGAGGCGCTGAAATCCCCGCCATGCTGCCGCAATGAGGCCGGATCACGTTGACCGCTTTCGAATCGTCCGCCCCCAATTCTCCGCGACCTATGCGGGCCGCGTTATCGTCCGTAGGGCGCCCGGCCGTCCCCCATCATGGAAACCCCATGTTACTATAATCAAATCACTTATGGCCAGCTAAAGATTTTAATGTAAACGCAAAGATTTCTCTTGACAAAACAATCCAACTGTCCTAGTGTCCTATGACAGAGGGCCGCTTATGTTATTGCAGATCAGTTTCAAATCCGGCACACCGATTTATCTTCAGATCGTCGAACAGATCCAAGCCGCCGCCGCTTCCAGGGCATTGCAGCCGGGCGAGGCGCTCCCATCCATCCGTCCCCTGGCTGAAGAGCTGCGCGTGAACCGCAACACCATCGCCAAAGCCTATACGGAGCTCGAAAGCCTGGGCGTAATTGAAACGCTGCCGGGACGAGGTTGTTTCTTGAAAGAGAATCATTCGGCTTTGCGCAAGGAAGTGCGACGCAAATTGCTGACCGAGGAGATCGACCGGGCTGTGGTCCAGGCGCATCATTTGCAGGTGTCCCGCGATGAGTTTCTACAACTGATCCATGAACGAATCGACGCGCTCGACGATAAACGACGCGCCCATGAAAATCTCAAGGAGGCTGACCGACCATGAACTCTCCCACTCCTGTCATCCAAATCGAAAATCTCGCCTATGCCTACGGGCGCGCGGAGGCTGTCCAAGACTTGACGCTGAACGTGCAGCCCGGGCGCTGTTACGGACTCTTCGGCCGCAATGGCGCGGGTAAGACGACCACCATGAAATGTCTGCTCAACCTGCTCCGTCCGCAGCGCGGGCAGGTGCGCGTCTTCGGTCTCGATCCGGCAAGGGCCGAGGTCGCGGTGAAGCGCCGTCTCGCCTACGTGCCGGACCAAGTGGCGTTTTATCCGTGGATGAGCGTTCGCGAGACTCTCGATTATCTCGCTTCTTTTCGAGAGAACTGGAACCGGAAAATCGAGCAGGATTTATTTGAGCGTTTCCAGCTCGATCCGGAGCAGCGCACCGGAAGCCTCTCGAAAGGGCAGCGAACGCAAGTTGCGCTAATCGCGGCGGTCTGCCCGGAGACAGACCTGCTCGTGCTCGACGAGCCGACCTCGGGCCTGGATCCCATCGTTCGCCGCGAGTTCATCGAGACGGTGATCGGCGCCTACCAGGAAGGCAATCCGGGCAACCGCACGATTTTCGTTTCCACCCATCTGATCACCGAATTCGAGGGATTGATTGACGAGTTCACGATTATCGATCGCGGGCGCGCCGTGCTCACGCTGGACTCCGACCAGGCCCGCGAGCGTTACCAGAAAATCCGCGCCCGCTTTGCGCAATCGCCGCCGGAACTCGACCTCAAAGCGGCGTTGCGCGTCCGGCGCAACGGGCGCGAACTGGAGCTGATCGCCAATGGCGCCGGCCCCGAATTGATGGAGCGCCTGCGGCAGCACAATCCGGAATCGCTCTCGACGGAGTCGCTGACGCTCGAGGAAATCTTCGTCGCGACTTTGAAATCCTAGGTACGGAGACAATTGAGAAGCACCGGCGCTCCCAATGCAGTCATTCCCGCGAAAGCGGGAATCTACACCGCAGGACATTGGTAATGCGCTGACGAAGGGACGGATTCCCGCTTTCGCGGGAATGACAAGTAATTAGAAGTGAGAATGACCAGTGTTTCGAAGGGGATTAGATTCTAAGTGAAACCTCTGCCCAATAGTAGGAGACGAACATGAACGCCAAAACCACGAGACTTTTGAAGGAAGCACGCCTTCTGTTCTGGCCCTGGTGCGCCGTGATACTTCTGTCTGCGCTGCCTCTGTTTCACATCAACCACGGCTTGAGTGATATCAGCGTCGTGTTAGGTTGCTTGGGCATTCCGATGCTGGCGGTTCTCTCGCTGGGCAACGAATTTCATCACCACACGTTTTCCCTCCTGTTCACTCAACCTGTCAGCCGGATGGAAATCTGGTCTGAAAAGATGAGCGTGACTCTGCTCGCGGCCCTATCGGCGGCCCTGGTCCTGTTCTATTGCTGGCGAACTTCGTTTCAGCACGATCCGAAGCTTTGGGTGCTGGCCGGCGTCTATCTCCTCGCCTCGGTACTCTCGGCGACGTTTTGGACCCTTTTCGCAAAGTCGCCCGTGGGTGGCTTCCTTCTGAACGCGATCTTCCCCTGGGCCGTTTTTCTGGCGTACTCGAATGAGGTTTTAGAGCCTGATTCTCCGGCAGTGCGGTCCGCAACCTCCCTTTGGATCGTCGCCTTCGTTGCGCTCTGCTACGCGGGCGTGATGCTCTGGCTGGGCCGGCGAAAACTGGAGCGATTCCAGGTGACGGGGGGAATGGCCGGCGACGATCTGCTGATGGCCGGTCCAAGCGTGATGCCTGAAGCCGTGGCTGGCTGGTTTCGCTGCCGGCCCACCGGCCCGTTTCTCAATTTGATCCGCAAGGAACTTCGTTTGCTGCGGCCGATCTGGCTGATCACGCCATTGAGCCTCGTGTACTTGACCGGCCTGACCATGTTCAGGTTCAAGTTCTTCCTGGAATCGGCCGCCCCGCCCCCGGAGGGAATTCAACTGGCTCTGTTCACTCCAGTGATTCTGTTCACTCCATTGATTGCAATTCTCGCGGGAAGCCTTTCGTTGTGGCAAGAAAGAACGTCGGGGACGCAATCATGGTACTTGACCCTGCCGATTTCCTCGCGCCGGCAGTGGTTCATCAAGCTGCTGATGGCCGTGTTCACGGGCTTGGTTTGCGCGGTGCTGCTTCCAGTCTTGGTGATGGTCATCCTCGGGTTTATTTTCGGTTCGCCTTTCATGTTTGTGGATCAGGCGATGGGCGGGTTGATAGTCTTTGGTGGATCCATTTTCGGATTGCCGGTCATGTTGGTGGGTCACGCAATCCCCGGATTGCTGCTCACGGCGCTGGTTTTGACCCTTGCTTCATTCTGGTGCGCGTGCGCGGTCAAGGGGACGGTGAGCGCGGCACTGTTGTTTGCTCCGGCCGTGAGCGCAGTCCTTTATGCAAGCGACTGGGGTGGCCGAATCGCGCCAACCCTGACGCACTTCCTTGTTTCGAAGTTTGATCCCTTCATGCATGATCGAATTATCAACGCAATCCTAAATCTCCAGTTCCTCGCCATGAGCTTGATTCCCCTGCCGATTGAACGAGCCTACTTTTTCGTGGTAACGCTCTTGTTGGTCCCGACCTTGCTCCTCGCGGTGCTCCAAAGTCACCGCCTGTTTAGGGAACCAGCCCGAGACAGCGTACTGTCGGTGATCCGAAATCTGTTGCCTCTGGCCGTCACTGCATTCCTCTCCGTCTTTTGTTGGGCAGCATTTCCCCGGATGACGGACCAGACCAATGGAACCATTGTCTCCTCGGGTGAGATGCGCCGATACTTGCTGTACGTCCCGAAAACCTATGATCGGTCCAAGCCAACGCCCCTGGTTATCAGCATGCACGGTGCGGCTCTATGGCCGGCGGCTGAAATGGCCATCAGCCGGTGGAACGACTTGGCCGATGAGCACGGTTTCATTGTCGTCTATCCGTCCGGAACTGACGTTCCCAAGCACTGGGACGAGGACTTGGACGTCAAATTCATTTCAAGTCTGATCGACAAGCTGGAAGCTGAGTACAACATCGATCCGAACCGCATTTATGCCGACGGAATGTCGAACGGCGGAGGCATGGCGTTCGCGTTATCGTGCAGACTGTCCGATCGAATTGCGGCGGTCGGCGCCGTGGCCGGTGCACAATTGATGTCCTGGGCTTGGTGTGAAAAATCCCGTCCGGTGCCGACAGTGGCGTTTCATGGAACGGCCGACCAGGCCGCACTCTACCAGGGCGGATTATCGACGATCTACCCCGAACCGTTTCCGAACATTCCGGAATGGACGGGCCGTGTGGCGCGAAAAAACCGATGTAAGGGAAACCCGGGCGACACTCGGATCACTGCGAGTGTCCGCCGGCTCACGTATTCGAACTGCGCTGAAAATGCCGACGTGATTCTCTATACCGTAGAGGGTGGAGGCCATACCTGGCCAGGCGGCAAACCGCTTCCGGAAGGGTTAGTTGGGCGAACGACCCGCGAAATTAGCGCCACCAGCATGATTTGGGCTTTCTTCATGCAGCATCCGCGCGGACCGAAGTGACGCGAGGAGTATTGCAGGCGGGAACTTACGAAAGAACTCGGGGACAGGGCCGTTACCGAAGAGGCAGCATTAGAAGGAGAAGAAAATGAATGCCAAAACCACGAGACTGTTCAAAGAAGCACGCCCGCTCTTCTGGCCCTGGTGCCTCGTGACCCTTGTGGGCGCGCTGCCGCTCGTTCACCGGGCAGATTGGAATGAAGGGGTCACTCTAATGGGGTTCTTGCTTGGCGTTCCCCTGTTGGCGGCTCTCCCGTTCGGCAACGAATTCCAACACCGAACGCTTGCCATCCTCCTCACTGAACCGGTCGAACGGATGGAAATCTGGGCAGAGAAATTCGGCGTCACTGTCGTGGCCATCCTGTCGGCAGATCTGGTTTTTTATTTTGGCTGGCGCGTGGGAGCAGTCCAACTGGATCCCATTTTCCCACCTTCACTGCTTGCTGGATTTTGGGTGATCGCCATCATCGCATCAGCGACTTTTTGGACGCTCTTTACCAGATCAACGATTGGCAGCGTCGCCTTGAATATGGGGGTCCACGCTTTCATGCTTGTTGGGTGGGCAAATCTGCTGGCTTCGCGGGAAGGGACCAACTACCACTCACCAGCACCGAAGACCTTCGGCGTGAGCGCCGGCTTTGTAATTCTGTTTTACGCAGGAATAATGCTCTGGCTTGGCCGACGAAAGCTGGCGCGATTTCAGGTGACGGGAGCCATGGGCGGCGATGATCTCCTGATAGCCGGTCCGAACGTGATGCCGAAGGCCTTGGCCGACTGGTTTCGCTGCCGTCCCACCGGACCAGTTCTCAACTTGATCCGCAAGGAACTTCATTTGCTGCGGCCGCTTTGGCTGCTTACCTTGCTAGCCGTCGTCGGATGGTCATGCCTCACCCTGCTCAAGTTGGTTCCTGAGCCCGGATCGGCCAAGAATTTCTCCTCCGCCGTGACTCCGGTGATCGCGATGGGTGTGATCAGCACATTGATGTTGGCAATTCTAGCCGGCAGCCTATCGCTGGGGGAAGAAAAATCTTCGGGGACGCTCGCATGGCAATTGACCATGCCGGTGTCGGCCCGCCTCCAGTGGCTGGTCAAACTGTTGATGGCGCTTTGTGCAGGCGTCGTTTGCGCGGTGCTGCTTCCTGTGTTGGTGCTGAACGCGGGCGGATTTCGATTCGGAACGCCCTTCGTGTGGACTCAACACACCTCCAATGTCTACACGCCTGTGGATATGCACGCCGCAACGGTTTGGATGCTGTATGTGTTGCTTCTGAGCTTTGCCTCATTCTGGTGCGCGTGCGCATTCAACGGGACGGTGCGCGCCGTGCTGTGGGTTTTTCCATTGCAGGGCGCCCTCGTTATGGCGGGTCAATTCGGAGCGTGGGTTGCGCCCGGACTGATGGACCTCGTTTTGTCGCGGTTCGATATCTTTACAAACTTCCATTTCACCAACGCCGTTTCAAACATCCTAATCTTTGGCTTGGCCGAAAACTTTATGCTGAGTGTGGCGGTCATCCTGGTCCCCATAGTGATCGTCGCACTGATCCAAAGCTACCGGCTGTTTCGGGCACAGCCTCAGGACAACCTATCGTCTGTGATCCGCAAAATGTTGCCCCTGGCCACTGTGGCATTCCTATGCATCTTTTGTTTGCAGGCCACCTATGCCCTCGCGAACCACGCCAGGCGCCAGATGTGGATGATGTTCCATGAGACCCAGGAGGCGATTGTGAAAATCCAATCCGGCACCACGAACCTGGACGCGGCGCATCCGCTGCAACTCACGGAGGAAGATCTGGCCAAGGCTGCTCCTCTCTCGGATCGCACGCGGCGGTGGCTGCGCAATTCCCGCATCAGTGTCGGTCCCAACAAATCTAGCCAGATCCTTTTTGTCCACAGCATATTTATTGAAAATTGGATCCCTTTCCCTTCCGAGAAGAATTATACGGGGTTTACAGCCACCATCGATCTGGCGGGCGGCTCCGAGTGTACTGTATTGTTCAGTGTCGGATTGACACACGAAATGGGCTATCTCGCTGGAGTATGTAAGTAAGGGTCTTTCGGGCAGTTTGGGATCACGCGACCACATCTTCGTCGAGAGGCCGCTCGACCCGAGGTAGTTGTGGCATTTGCGAGACACGGGGCGCTTCCAGGTGCAGTCATTCCCGCGAAGGCGGGAATCCACTTTTTAAGCCATCAGAGGTGCCAAGCCGGACTGGATTCCCGCCTTCGCGGGAATGACGCGTGTTGCGCGATGGAATCCGATACCAGATGGCAGCATTACCCGCCGCCACAAATCTCTTGACAGCCTCCGCACCCTGCCCTATGAGTGAAGCCCAGACCATGCAATTTCGTGTCAATTTCAAGTCGGGCAGGCCGGTCTATCTCCAAGTGATGGATCAGGTCAAGGCCGCCGCCGCGTCGGGCGCCCTGCGGCTCGGCGAGGCGCTGCCCTCCGTCGGCACGCTGGCTGGGGAACTTCGAGTCAACCGTAACGCCGTCTCGAAAGCGTACTCGGAGCTCGAGCGCCTGGGCGTGATTGAGATGCAGCCGGGCGGGGAATATTTCCTCAAGGAGAGGCAGCGGGAATCGCGCCAGGAAGTCCGGCGCACGACGCTTGCCTTGCCGATCGACGAAAGCATGTTACGCGGGCCGGCCGTGCTCAAGACCGCCCTACGGTATGGGCTGCTGGCGATTCTGCTGGGCGCGGTCTTTCTTGCCCCGGTCGTCCTGGGCGGAGGAGCAGTGCTGGGCTTAGCCATGGTCGCCGCAGTTTTCCTGCCTCTGCGGAGCCTTGCCGGCAAAGTTGCGTACGGGATCGTCTTCGCCAGGCGTTTTGAATTTCCGCGCCTGCTGCGGATCATCAAATGGGAAGCGGCGTCGCAGCCGGACCTCGGGTCGTTCATCGAGAGGGTGATCGAAAGGACCGAGCAGACGCTTGGCGCGCGGCTGGAATTCATCCACGATCGCGCCGCCGTGATGTCGCTGGTCCATTCATTCCCTGCCCTCCGCGCGGCGCGCGCGCCCGTTTCCGCCGGGGCCGATTTCTTGATGCCGGTTTTCTCCGATGAAGAAGTGTTGGGCCTTTTGCGGCTCACCCCAAAATCCACCGGTGAGGAATACGATGCGGAAGATTTGGAATTCCTGGCTGCGGTCAGCGAACAGGTGGCTATAGCCGCCAATCAATTTCGCATTCGGAGTGAAAGGCAGGAGTCCGAGTACGCCCTCGACATTCAGCGCGGCCTGCTGCCCCGCGAGATCCCTCAAGCGCCGGGCTTCACCATTGCCAGCGCCTGGCAGCCGGCAAAAATGGTGGGCGGGGATTATTACGATGTCTTCAAACTCAGCGAGACCCAACTGGCTTTGGTGGTTGCCGACGTTTCGGGTAAAGGCATGCCCGCCGCTCTCTTGATGTCCAACCTTCAGGCGACAGCGAAGGCCTACGCGACTTTGGAATCTTCGCCCAGGGGTCTTTGCGACAAGGTCAACCGCGCCGTTTGCAAAAGCATCCCCAGCGCGAAGTTCGTCACCTTCTTCTACGCCGTGCTTGACTTGAAGGGACAACGTTTGACGTACACCAATGCGGGACACAATCCCCCCATCATCGCGGGGCATGATGGCGCCTGCCGCAGGCTGGAAACGGGCGGAACTGTCCTGGGATTGTTCGCAGACGCCAATTACGAGCAGGCCGGCGCAGACCTTTTGCCCGGCGATCGTCTGGTCATGTTTACCGACGGCATCAGCGAGGCCGCCGATATGAATGGCCAGGAATTTGGCGAGGAGCGATTGATTGCGCTTATGAAAGAGCGCCGGGAAGCGTCCGCGGCGGATTTGCGCGATGCGGTGATGCAGGAAGTGACCCAGTTCTGTCGTGGAGATTTCGCCGATGACGCCACCCTTTTGATCGTCGCTGTCGGTCAGCCAGCCTGATTTCCCATGTGGAGTTAATCCCGGAAAGCAGAACCTCATGAATAGGCGGTTGGGGAGCAGGGGACGCAAACGAGTTGGTTCAGGCACTTCGTGTGCCGGCGACACTGGGACTCAGCTTGGTCTTGACTTTGGCGGACTCATCTTCTAACGTTGATAACTCAAAGATGGGACCGGCGAGAACCCGAGAAAAATAATGAAAATAACTTTAGTAGCGTCGGAAGGCGTGCCGTTTTCCAAGACTGGGGGACTGGCTGACGTGGTGGGCGCGCTGCCCAAAGCGCTGGTGGCCAACGGGCACGAGGTGAATGTGCTGCTGCCCCGCTACCGGATGACCAAGCTGGGCAAGGCCATGCCCGAATTCAAGAGCGTGACCATTCCGCTTTCCGCCGGTTTCCGATTTGCCGCCATTCAGGATGCGGGAGTTGCCGCGGGGGTTCACACTTATCTTGTGGATTGCCCTGAATTCTTTGACCGCGACGGCCTTTACCAGGCCAAGGGCGAAGATTATCCGGATAATGCAGCGCGTTTTGCCGCGTTCTCGCTGGCTGCACTGGAATTTATAAAACGGAGCGAAACCGCGCCCGATGTCATCCATTGCCATGATTGGCAATCGGCGCTGGTGCCGATTTATCTTAGAAATCTTTATCAGGGCGACCCGTTCTTTAAGAATACTTCCGTGCTCTTCACCATCCATAACATCGGCTATCAGGGACTATTTCATCCTCACGTCCTGCCCGCCATTTCACTGCACGCCGGACTCTTCACCATGGAGGCGCTGGAATTTTACGGGCAGGTGAACCTGCTGAAGGGAGGAATTATTTTTTCCGATTTCGTCAGCACGGTCAGCCGGAAATACGCGGAAGAAATTCAGACACCCGAGTTCGGGTACGGCCTGGAAGGCGTGCTGATGAGCCGGGCCGACCGGTTGCAGGGCATCCTGAACGGGGTGGACTACGACGACTGGAATCCCGCCACGGACAAATTAATTCCCGCCCGCTATTCCCCGGAAGACATGAAAGGAAAGGAAGCCTGCAAGAAAGCGCTGCTGGAAAAAATGGGGGCCGGAAAACCGGTGGTGGAACGCCCGGTGATAGGCATCGTTTCACGCTTTGCCGCCCAAAAGGGATTTGACCTGATCGCCGGAATTGCGGAGCGATTGATGGCCCTGGACCTTTACGTGGTGGCGCTGGGGACGGGCGAGCCGCAATATGAAGAACTGTTCCGCAACCTGGCGGCTCGATACCCGGAGAAGTTTTTGGTGAAGGTCGCCTACGACAATAACATCGCCCACCTGATCGAGGCGGGCGCCGATATGTTTCTGATGCCGTCGCGTTACGAACCCTGCGGTCTGAACCAAATTTACAGCTTGAAATACGGGACCGTCCCGGTGGTGAGGGCGACGGGCGGGCTGGACGACACCATCGAATCTTTTGAAGGCAAGACAGGCACTGGCTTCAAATTTTCCGAGTATTCGCCGGAGGCGCTGCTGGAGTGTCTCGGGCATGCGCTGGCCGCTTATCACCAGCCCAAAGCTTGGCGGCAGTTGATGTTGAATGGCATGAAGAAGGATTATTCATGGGGCGCGTCGGCCAAACAGTACGTTAAAATTTTTCAGGCCCTGCGCCAGGAAAAAGTGCGAGTCCAATCAACACCCGCCGCATCCAATTAATTGGCATGATTTGAGATCGGGGAGGATGGAAAAAATGTCGGGGCCAAACACATTGGTATTCAGCGACCAGAATTTCGAACAGGAGGTCTTGAAGTCGGACCGGCCTGTGCTGGTGGACTTTTGGGCGACCTGGTGCGGACCCTGCCGCATGATTGCGCCGGCCGTGGAGGCTATCGCTGATGAGTACGCCAATCGCGCCAAAGTCGGAAAATTGAACGTGGATGAAAATATGTCGGTCACGGGCCGCTACAATATCCGGGGAATACCCACCCTGCTTCTCTTCAAGAACGGCCAGATTCAGGAGCAAGTGGTGGGCATGACGTCCAAGGAAGCCATCACCAAACTAATCGACAAACACCTCTAACAGGGGTGATGAGAAAGCCGCAACGTCTGTCCTTCTGAGCGTAGGGAAGAATCTCTGCATTTTAAGAATTAAGAACTTACGAGATTCTTCGTCGTTTTCGATCCTCAGAATGACATTTTTCATCATCCTGCTAAACCATTAAGCCGTTCGTGCCGGGCCGGCTCAGGTTAAGTTTTCCGTTTTGCTTCCCGCCGCGATGTCGGCGAGGCGCGTTCCACAAATCCTGCCCCAAGGTCTGCGGGCAGGGGTAAAATGGTATGCCGACTTTCAGAGTGAGCACAGGGGAGAAATGGGCATGGTCAGAAACATGGTCGTCGTGGGCGTTCAATGGGGCGACGAGGGCAAGGGCAAAGTAGTGGATGCTCTGGCGGAGCACTTTGATATCGTGGTTCGGTATCAGGGTGGCGCCAACGCGGGCCACACGGTGGTGGTGGGTGAAAAAAAATTTGTTCTGCAGCTTCTGCCCAGTGGGATTCTGCGCCCCGGCAAAATCGCGGTAATCGGCAACGGCGTGGTGGTGGATCCCGAAGCCCTCTTTAACGAACTCGACACCATTGAAAAAGCGGGTGTGGACGTGGCGGACCGATTGCGGGTCAGCGATCGAGCCCACCTGATTCTGCCATACCATCGCACCCACGAAGCGGCGGCTGAAAAGGCGCGCGGGGTGGGCAAAATTGGCACCACTCAGCATGGCATTGGACCTACTTACGAGGACAAGGCGGGCCGGCGCGGACTGCGCACATCCGATTTGCGCGACCCGGAAGTTTTTCGCCAGAAATGCGGCGCCGTCCTGGAAGAAAAAAACCGGCTGGCCCGTGCCGTGTTTGGAAGCGGCATGTTGGACGGCCTGGACGTAGTTGAAAATTATTATCAAACCGCGCGTCGCCTGGTGCCTTATTTGATTGACGCCTCATCGTTCCTTAATCGTGAAATGGACGGTGGCAAGCGCGTGCTTTTTGAGGGCGCCCAAGGGACGCTGCTGGACCAGGACCACGGGACCTATCCTTTTGTGACTTCCTCGAGCGCGTCGGCCGGCGGAGCAGCCACGGGCACGGGAGTCGGGCCCACGCGGTTGGGGTTGGTGGTTGGCGTGTCCAAGGCCTACGCCACACGGGTGGGGAGCGGACCGTTTCCGACCGAGGCGAACGAACCGGAGGGCGGCAAAATTCGCGAACGCGGTGGCGAGTACGGCGCGGTTACCGGGCGCCCGCGGCGCTGCGGATGGTTCGACGTTCCGGCGGCCCGCTACAGCGCGCAGGTGAATGGTTTGAGTTCGCTGGTGATTACCAAGCTCGACATTCTCGACCATCTTGCCGAAATTCCAGTGGGCGTGGAATACGAAATCGCTGGCAAGCGCGATCAGGACTTTCCAGCCGCTATCGAGGACCTTGCACGGGTGAAAGTCCGATATAATGTCCTGCCCGGTTGGCAGCAGCCCACTTTCGGCTTGCAGGATTATGCCCGGCTTCCCCAAAAAGCACGGGACTATTTGAGCTTTCTCTCCGATCAGGTAGGGGTTGAAATAGCCATGGTCTCCACCGGGCCGGCGCGCGACCAGACGATTTGGTTGGACGAGGGCCGCTTCGCAGAAATGGCAGCCGCCCGATAATTTTCCGTCGCCGTGATCATTGGCAGAAACTAACCTCCGCCGGTTAACCTTTGGGAATCAGCGCAGAAAAAAAGGATGATCAAAACGCCATTGGGCACGCTGAGGGCTGAAAATCGGATTGTATCAGCGGCAAAGTGTCGCGGGAATTTATGACCATGCTCAACTTCCAGCAAGCGCTTGGCGCCGTGAAAGAAAAGTTGGAAGCGGTCCTGCTCTGTCCTTCAACCGAGGTCTTGCCGCTCGACCGGGTTCGAGGCCGCGTTCTGGCCGAAGACGTCAACGCGGATCGCGACTACCCTCCGTTTCATCGCGCCACCCGCGACGGATTCGCGGTGCGCTCATCCGATTTGGTTTTACTGCCCGTGACGCTCGAACGCATGGGGGAACTCCGCGCCGGCGAACACTTTCCCGGTCGCTTGGGCCAGGGCCAGTGCCTGGAGATCATGACCGGCGCACCCCTGCCCGAAGGCGCGGACGCCGTGGT
Organism: Terriglobia bacterium; assembly: GCA_035946625.1. Taxonomy (GTDB): domain Bacteria; phylum Acidobacteriota; class Terriglobia; order UBA7540; family UBA7540; genus DASYXZ01. The sequence goes on from DASYZE010000087.1 coordinate 155,622, forward strand.
GATGATCGAACACGTGCGCGTGAACGACAGCACGGTGGAAGTGGCGCGCGCCATCGGCCCTTTTGAGAACGTCGTCAAACAGGGAAGCGAAGCGCCGGGCGGGGCGCGAGTCCTTGCGCGGGGCCGGCGATTGAGGGCGGCCGAGATGGGATTACTGGCCTCAGTAGGCCGCGCGCAGGTGAAAGTTTTTTCTGAGCCGCGCGTGGCCATTCTGCCTACCGGTGACGAGGTCGTGCCGGTGGAACAAACCCCCGAATGGTTTCAAATTCGCAACAGCAACGCCGTGACGCTCGCCGCCCAGGTGGCTGAGGCAGGTGGCGTACCGCGCATGGTGGGCACCGCGCCGGACCAAAAAGAACTGTTGCGAAAACTCATCGAGGACGGCCTGACGGCCGATATATTGCTGATGAGCGGCGGCATATCCATGGGCAAGTACGACCTGGTGGCGGAGGTTCTGAAGGACCTTGGAGCGGAAATTTATTTTCAGGGTGTGGCAATCCGGCCGGGAAAACCACTGACCTTCGGGCGCGTGCGGGAAAAGTTTTTTTTCGCCCTGCCGGGCAATCCGGTTTCGACTTTCGTCACCTTCGAACTTTTTGTGCGCCCGGCCATCGCCTTGATGGGCGGGGCGGATTTTGAATTTCCCGCCTTCCTGCGCGCCCGTCTGGGAAAACCTTACCAGCAGAAATCCGGCCTGACGGCCTTCATGCCCGCGCGCGTGGCGACCGCAGCCGGCGAACCGGTGGTGACCCTGGTCGGCTGGCAGGGTTCGGGCGACCTGGTGGGAGTTTCCGCGGCGAATTGTTTTCTGGTGGTTCATCCCGATCAAAACGAATTGAAAGCCGGTGATTGGGTTGACGTTCTTTGGAGAAGTCACTGAGAGCCGCAAGAAATTGGATAGTTTGGCTTCCTCCCAGGGAACGACGGTTGTCGCAATCGGTTATAATCTCAAGGGTTTCAAAATGACCGGCCCAAGGGATGAAAGTTTTTGCCCCCGGCTCGGCCCCGCAATTGTCGAATGAAGCAAGCCAGGAAATTGAGCCATTACGATTCCAAGGGCCGAATCCACATGGTGGATGTGTCGGAGAAGGCCCGGACGGACCGGCGCGCGGTGGCCAGCGTGTTGGTGAAAATGAGGGCGCGCACCCTCGCAATGATTCGAGTGAACCCCAAAGGTGATGCGCTGGAGATTGCGCGCATCGCGGGCATTGCGGCGGCCAAGCGCACGGCGGAATTAATTCCACTCTGCCACCCCCTTTTGCTGACTCATATTGATGTCCAGGCAGAGTTGTGCAAAAATGGCATCCTGATTACCTCGACGATTCGATCCATGGGAACGACGGGTGTGGAGATGGAAGCTTTGACCGCAGCCGCGGTGGCCGCCTTGACCGTTTATGACATGTGCAAGGCCCTGGACCGGGGCATCGAGATTACCCGGCTCCGCCTTCTGGAGAAGAGTGGGGGCAAGTCCGGAATTTTTCGCGCCCCGCGAATGAGGGCACGATGAACCATCTGAAAAACTGAGAAGGCTACCGAACCATGCCGGCCAGCTTGAAAATTCTAGTTGTGGACGACAATCCCACCGTTCTGAAATTGGTGTGCAAGAGCCTGGAGAAGTGTGGGGAACTGATCACGGCCGAGGACGGAGCGGACGCGCTGATGAAGGCGATTGAAATCAAGCCCGACTTGATTATCTCCGACTACGCCATGCCGGTGATGGACGGCCGCGCCCTGTTTGAAAAGCTGCGCGCCCGCAAGGAAACCCAGACCATTCCCTTTGTTTTTCTCGCTTCGCAAAAGGAGATTGACGAGCGCCTGCGCATGGTGGTGGATGGCGTGGAAGATTATTTTGTGAAGCCCTTTTTCGTGCGCGACCTTTCCAAACAGGCCCGGCGCATCACCGCCCGCCTGCTGCAAGGGCACATGGAGAAGGACGGCGCGCGCGGCGGCGCCGTGACCGGGCATTTGAGCGAAATGAATCTGCTCGATTGGATGACCTCGCTCGAGCAAGGCCGGAAAACTTGTGCTCTGGTGCTCCACGACGGCAAAGAGGAGTGTACGATTTACTTTGCCGAAGGCCAGGTGAGCCACGCCGTTTATGGAGCCACGAAAGGCGACGAAGCCGTTTTCAAGGTTTTGCGATGGACGGAGGGCGATTGGGAACTTGATTTCTCCAAGACATCCAATGAGCGGTCCACCACCATGTCCACCCAGTCTTTGATGATGGAGGGATTGCGGCTGCTCGATGAATCGAACCGCGACGCTGGCGGGTAGGAATTGCTGATTTATG
>DASYZE010000088.1:0-11176 GCA_035946625.1 Terriglobia bacterium
CAGCAACACGCGCGGCTGCTGCTCGGCTTCCGAGCCGACTTGAATCCCCAGCCAGCGCACTTCGCCGGAAGTGAACAAGTCGATGGGCAGGCCATCGCTATGCATGGCGCCGAGCAGTGCCGTGTAACGGCCAAGCTCGTCGGCCTGCACGCTCTGCGTCTCAAACCAGAGCGGGCTGCCCCCGGATTCTGTGTTGTAAAGAGAGAAAGTGACGTCGACCGTGCCAGTCAAGGGCTTCCCGACGGCATCATTCACAACGCCGCTGAACTTCATCAACCGTGGGACCACAGCTTGTGGGCTGGTTGCGGAAGAGCCCGGCTCCACCGGCCGCGGGGCCGTGGCGGACTCGTCGCCTGCCCGCCCCCCGTGCGGCCTCCAGACTTGGCCGTTGACACCGACATTGATAAATAAACATAACCCGGCAGCCAGCACTGAACTTCCGAAGCGGGACATTTGTTCACCTCCGCCATGCGATATTTCTCACGATTGGAAAATCTTCGGACAGTATACTATCCCTGAACTTATTTAGAAAGCGTTGTTGGTGAATTTTCGGTCCTTAGCTCATTCAAGGGTAGTTTATACAAGGTGAAAAAGCTTCGACACCGCCGAAGCGCCCATGGAAAGGGGCAGAGGAACGGGAGCATGGCTGGCCATACTCAGCAATACGCGGCTCCGTAAAGTTTTCGATGGGCGCCTAGAATGGCCTGTTCGCGGACAATCTGGGCGGGCAATTCCGTCTTATGGGTCAGAGAGTCCGCGACATTCTCAAATATTGCAGTAACCACCTCGCCGGTCTTGTAATTCCTTTCGCTGGCAAAACAGAACCCGCCTTTCGATACATTTTCCGTCCGCGTGGTGACCTGATTTCCCTGAGCATCGCGAACCGCCACCGGCATGATGACATACACACGCCGATGGTTGCGTCCAGCGCAATCCACCGCGGCGCTGATCCAACTCGATGATTCATGGTGCACATTCTGTGCGCCTTTGGGGTTCAAGGTCCTTCCCACTTGTGCGTATTTCCACAGGCTGAGCGCGGCACAGATGGGGCAGGACTTGCCCACCCAGCCCATCGTCCTTACCGCCTGCACCTCCGAAAGCGTAAGCGGAAGGAGCGCCATGGTGTTGCACTTCGTGCATTCGAGCAGGACTCTGGATACCTCAGCCTCGACGTCTTCAGGTGGGGGGAATTCGATCTGCCAGAAGTTTTGCCTTTGGTTGAGGCACTCCGCGCCGTATTCTACCTCTTGGGAGTCTTGCGGAGCGATCACCTCAACCACGCGGAAGTCCGCCCGGTGCTTTCCGTCCGGACTCTCCAAGCGGAAGAGATGGTTGGGCGCAAATTCCCGGAGAACCTGAATTCGCGCGCCGTGGCGGTTGAAGTTGATGGCACGCGCCTCAACCTCGAAATCCTCCCCGGCTAAATCAGTGCCTTGGGCGTGCAAAGGCACGGTCAGCCACAACCGCTCTGATCGGCGTCTTGTCTTTGTGGGTGCAGTCATGATGGCGATCTCTCCCAGGGGATTTGAAAAGCGAAAGTTTGGGCGGATCAATTCTCCTGGCAGAGAAAACGTTCGCCCCGTAATCGGACCCCACCGTGATTCTGATTCATCTCCAGAGCCTCAGCCAAACCATTCCTATGTATTTTATCATGGCAGGTCGGTTTGGATTCATTATGATCAGCCCTTCAGGTATTCCGTTGTTCCTTGCCCGGACCATGACTGGGCGAACCGGTCTTCCAGTCAAGTGTCGCTTTTGGCTACATTGTTCATTCCAAGGATTGCCCTCTCTTTCCATTTGCTTTCCTGGAGACACTCCTGAATAATGCGTTGCCCGGAGGCAACGATTGCGTCGCGACTTGTTCAGTTCAATTTCCTACTTGGTGCTCATCATGCTTACAGCCGGACTTGCCGGAAATTCATCTTCATTTGCGCAAAGCGAACCCGCACGACTCATTCGCGGGGCGGACGTCGTTCTTCTCAACGGGAAAATATGGACGGGCGAGCTCCCGCCGGAAGAAAAGTTCCGGGGGGATTTCGGCCCCCGTATCGAGGCCGTTGCAATTTCAAACGGACGCTTTCTCGCTTTGGGGACGAACGAAGAAATCAAGGCCTACATTAGCAAAAACACCAAGATCATTGACCTGGGCGGTCGCCTGGCCCTGCCGGGTTTCATTGATGACCATACCCATTTTATTAATGGGGGCTTCCAACTTCTGACAGTTGATCTGAAGGACGCCCGCTCCGAGGCTGAATTCGTAAAACGATTGGCGCAAAAGGCCAAGACCTTGCCCACGGGACGCTGGATTCAGGGAGGAGACTGGGACGAAGAAGCGTGGCCCGATGCCAAACTTCCCACTCGTTGGATGATTGACGCGGTCACACCGGACAATCCAGTTTTCATCAGCCGGTATGATGGCCACGCGTCGCTGGCCAACTCCCTGGCGCTCAAGCTGGCGGGAGTCAGCCGAGAGACGAAAGACGTGCCGGGCGGAGTGATCGTGCGCGATGCGAGAACTGGCGAACCCACGGGGGTTTTCAAAGATGCGGCGGAGTCTTTGATTGACAAGGCGATTCCTCGGCCCACTGAGGCTGAGTTCGAAGAGGCGCTGAAGGCGGGGTTGGCAGAGGCTCGCCGGGTGGGGGTCACCTCGGTCGATGATATTTCCGTGGGCAGCGACTCGCCCAATGGAAGTTTCACGGGAGAAATCCATCTCTTGCGCAAAGCGGAGCTTGAAGGCTGGCTTACCTGCCGCTTTTATGAAATTACACCCATCGCCGATTGGAAGCGGTTGGCCGAGGCAGGTATTTCGCACGACATGGGAAGCAATTTTCTGAGGCTGGGTGCGGTGAAAGCGTTTGCCGACGGGTCGCTCGGCTCGCGAACGGCTTGGATGTATGAGCCCTTTACGGATGACCCCGGCAATCGCGGGTTGCCCATGCCCATCATGGATCCGCCTTCGCGCATGGAAGAGGAAGTCCGCGGCGCCGTGGCGGCGGGGATTCAGCCCGCTGTCCATGCCATCGGCGACCGGGCCAACGCGGAGATGCTGGATATCTTTGAACGTGTGGGGGGCGCCGACCCGGCTGCCTATCGCTTCCGCATCGAACACGCGCAACATGTCCGCCCTCAGGATTTCGAGCGATTTGGAAAACTGGGCATGGTTGCCTCCATGCAGCCCTACCACGCAATTGACGATGGGCGCTGGGCCGAAAAGCGCATCGGGCACCAGCGCGCAGCTTCAAGCTACGCGTGGCGATCCATGCTCGAGGCAGGCGCGCATCTTGCTTTTGGCACGGATTGGCCGGTGGCACCGCTCAATCCCCTGCTTGGAATTTACGCGGCCGTCACCCGCGCCACGCTGGATGGGAAGCACCCGGAGGGCTGGTTTCCTGAACAAAAGTTGAACCTTGAAGAAGCCCTCAGCGCCTACACCGCCGGCAGCGCCTATGCGGCATTCCAGGAGAAAGAGAAGGGGACGATCTCGCCGGGAAAACTTGCAGACATGGTGGTTCTTTCGGACGACCTTTTTTTAATCCCGCCCGAGAAGATCAAAGACGCTCACGTTGTCCTTACCCTGGTGGGTGGCCGGGTGGTATACCAGGAAAAGTAATACCCCTGCTAAAACTAACGGGGGCGGTCGGCCGATTTCGGAATTCTTTTTTTTGCCACAGTAATTCTTCCTGGATTGTGCCGGAGGGAATCCAAGGCATTCCCTTTGTTTCATCTCCCAGGGAAAAAGCTATTGTGACTCCGCCAGCACCTCTGTGGCCAGCGCGTCCATGGTCAATTGCTGGTTCACGTTCCGCGCCTGAAGCCGGTAGGCCGTATCAAGGCCAGCTTTGAGCTTCTCCATCCTTCCCAGTCCCAATTTCGGCGCCCAAGTCTTGAGCCGCGGGAGCAAATCCACATTGGCAACTTTCGAGCCGGTCCCACTTAAGAGGACGAGCATCAGATCCCTGAGCAGCAAGTAACCGGTCTTGAGCGTTTCGTCCATCTCCTCGCGATTCTCGGTGAGAGCTTTCGAGGAGTCAAAAAGATTTTTCCAGTCGGAAGCGCCCATGGACCTTGAAGGGCGGGCAGTAATCGCCTCCAGAAAATCGAGCCAGGGTTTGCGCCGCCGCTGGTAGTCCGTGAGGTTGAACGTTTTGGCCACGGTAATGCTGCCTCCCGCCACGCGCACGCCCAGCTCTTGCTGGGATTGATTCAGGCCCGGGAGTCCGGCGAAAAGTCTGTGGATCACCGTTTCCTCGACCGGTAGGAACTGTGTCTTCCGGCAGCGGGAGCGGATGGTGGGCCGCAATTCGTGAGCGTTGGGAGCAATTAAAATAAGGGTGGTGGTTTCGGGAGGCTCCTCAAGAATTTTGAGGAGTAAATCGATGGCCTGCCAATGGACCGCCTGAGCCTGGTCAATCACAAACACGCGGCGCGCGAATTCGAAGGGATGCGAGTAAGCCACGCGCCGCAATTGGCGAATCTGCTCAATTAAGATATAGCGAGTGATGGGCTCAATCAGTTGGAGATCGAAATAGACCAGTCCTTCCGCGCGTTTGGATGCATCTTTAATCGCTCGTCGGCGCTCCAAATCTTCCCGCGTCGAAGCAATCATTTCCCCGGCCTTGCGGCAGGGGGCACATTCAGAGCAAAAGTCATCGCCGCCCGGCCCGCGCCGCTCACAATTCAAGGCGCGCGCCAGCATCAAGGCGAGAGTCTTTTTTCCCACGCCGTCCGGCCCCGAGAACAGGAGCGCGCCCGGCACGCGCTCCCTTGCCAACATGCCGCGCACGTCCGTTACCACTGGCGAGTTTCCCAAAAACGTTTCAAAGCCCATAGAAGAGAATGATGAATTATGAATGATGAAATGTGAATGAAGTTAGTTTACGCTGCCTCTTTCCAGTCATTCCAGACAATTCATATAAATTTGCCACTTACAATTGGCCATTTGACACGCTTTATTTTCCTGCCCGCCTCAGCAGAAACGAATCCACCTGCCGGCGAATTTCATCTTGTACTTCCGTCACGGCTTGATTCGCATGAATTAATTTAACCCGCCCCGGTTCTTTCCTGGCGATGGCCAGATATCCGCGCCGGACGCGTTCATGAAAGCTCAACCCCTGCACCTCAAACCGGCCATGTTTGGAATTGTGGCGAACTTCGCGGCTGTGGGCGCGCTTAAGAGCCAGACGCGGCGAAAGGTCGAGCAGCAGCGTCAGGTCTGGTTTTGTTGTGCCGCAAACGATCCGATCGACTGCTTCCACGGTGGTTGCGCCCAACTTCCGCCCGAAGCCCTGGTAGGCCATGGAGGCGTCACTGAAGCGATCGCTGACGACGATTTCGCCCCGGGCCAGAGCAGGCCGAACAACTTCCTCCAAGTGCTGCGCCCGCGCGGAATACATCAAAAGGAGTTCGGCGAGGGGGGCAAGTTTCCGCGTTTTTGAAGCCAGCAGGATGTCGCGGATCTGTTCGCCGACCAGAGTGCTGCCCGGCTCACGCGTGGCAGTGACATTGTGGCCGCCCTTCCGCAGGTACTCGGCGAGGAGGCGGTGTTGCGTACTCTTGCCGGTGCCATCGATTCCTTCGAGAGTGATGAATATCCCTGGTTTTTTCAAGAGGTCGGTTGTCCGTGTTCACTTGCCAGTGGTCCGCAGCCTCTGCCTCTCGGGAGATTGCGTGACACGAAAAAATCCTCCAACCTGCTGCCGACTAACCTTACAATCAAACACGCCGGAATGGCAACCGCCAACCGGCCGCCGGCGATGGACCTCTGGCGCCTTTAAACGATGAGCATCGAACACAACATTGCGCGAATTCGGGAACGCATGGCCGCCGCCTGCCAGCGCTCCGGCCGGCGCCCGGAGGAAGTGAAGCTGGTGGCCGTTTCAAAAACTGTGCCGCCGGACCGCATCCGACAGGCGTATGAGGCGGGCGTGCGCGACTTTGGGGAGAACCGCGTGCAAGAAGCGGAGGCTAAACGGCCTGCCCTTTCCGACCTCACGGCCACCTGGCATTTGATCGGCCACCTTCAGTCCAACAAAGCCAAGCCGGCTCGTGAGCTTTTCCATTGGGTGCATTCCGTGGATTCGCTGCACCTCGCCGCCAAGCTGCACAAGGCTGCGGTTTGCAGCGGCGAGCGCCTCCAAGTTCTTCTGGAGGTAAATCTGGGAGAACAAGCTTCCAAGGCCGGGGCCAAAGAGAATGAAGTTCTGCAACTGGCGGAGCAGATGGGGGCGCTAGAGACCCTCGAGTTGCGGGGACTAATGACGATCCCTCCGTTTTTCGAGGATCCTGAGCAAGTCCGTCCCTTCTTCCGCCGCTTGCGCGAATTGGCTGCGAGAATTGAATCAGCGCACCTGCCCGGCGTTTCAATGAACGACCTGTCCATGGGAATGTCGCATGACTTTGAAGTAGCGATTGAGGAAGGTGCAACCATCGTTCGTGTGGGGACGGCGATATTTGGAGAAAGAATTTAAGAGCATAGCAAATGTGAAATGACAAATGTCAAATGTAACCTGCAATGCGGACATTCGTGTGGATGGAGACAGTATTACTTTCTGGCTGCGCGTAAAACCGCGGTCGTCGCGCGAGCGGCTGACGCTGCATTCCTCCGGCGAGCTGCGCCTGGAGTTGCACGCTCCTCCGACTGACGGGCAGGCGAATCAAGCGTGCGTTGAATTTCTGGCCCACACCTTACGCTTGCCGCGGAAATTGATTTCCATTGTCGTGGGAGAAAAATCAAAACGTAAGTTAATTTGCATTGCGCCCGCGAGCGCGACCGAAATTGCAACCCGGTTGCACGATCTGGCGGCATTTGGGCAAGTATGAAACGAATTTTATAAATCTATCTGCAGAGGGCACCTATCATGCGCATGAAAGATTTTTTAGTGGTCTGTTTTCTAATTCTTTTGACGGTTTTAATTGCGCCCCGGGCGGTGGCGCAGACCCCGACAAATTCCGGCGAACTGGAAAAGCTCAGCGCCTTCCTTGGAACCTGGGCCACAAAAGGCGAGATGAGGGACACTCCTTATAGCAAAGCCCAGGCCAACATCACCAGTGTGTTGACCTGCCAATGGGCTCCCAACCACGGCTTTCTTATTTGTGATCAGGTAATTCACACGCCCGCCGGCGCGAATAACGATCTGAGCGTATACACCTATAATGAATCGACGCGCCAGTTCAGCTTCTTTGGAATCGGCAGGAATGATGCCCGCGCACGAACCCCGGCGCTGGCCATCGAAGGGAATACCTGGACCTATTTGGGCGGATTCGACAACGGATCAAAACATATTCAGTTTCGGACTTCGAACACCTTCACCAACGCCAGGTCCATCGCGTGGCGGTCGGAATATTCCGAGGATGGAACGCATTGGATGCTGATGGGTGAAGGTACGGATTCACGCGAGGACTGAAGCGCACAATGCAAGGGATGGCGATGGTCTGGCGGCGAGAGTCGAATACAATTCGCACCGGCCGATTGCCTGGGACTAAAACTGAAAGCATAAGGGGAGGCCATAGTGGGCTTTAGCCAGCGGCTGCAGGAGATTCGCACCGGATTCGAGCGCGCATTCTGGGTTGCCAACCTCACCGAGCTCTTCGAGCGCCTTGCCTATTACGGTGCGACGGCAGTTCTGGCGATCTTTTTAAGCGAGCAACTCCATTTTTCCAAAGAGCTCACCGGCTGGATGATGGGGACGTTTGGGTTTGTGGTTTGGTTTCTTCCGGTGCTCGGCGGTGCTCTGGCCGACCGCTTTGGTTTTCGCCGCGCCCTCATGTTCGCGTATCTCGTGATGACGCTTGGCTACTTTTTGCTTGGCTCGCTCTCCGCCCCGTGGATGCAATCCATTCGCCAGGTTCTGGGAGACAAATATTTGGTGCTGTGCATCCTGATGATCCCCGCGCTGGGACCCGCGGTGGTGAAGCCGTGCGTGGCGGGAACCACGGCGCGCGCGTCCAGGGAGAATGTTCGTTCGATCGGTTATTCCATTTACTACACCATCGTGAACATTGGCGGAACGCTTGGCCCCATCATGGCCTGGTTTGTTCGCAAGCAAATGGGGTGGGGCATGGAAAACGTTTTTCGCGTCTCGGCCCTTAGCGTGTTCTTGATGTTTTGCGTTACGCTTATTTTCTTCCAAGAGCCGGGCAGGTCGGGCGAAGAAAAAGTCCCGAGCATCGCCATTGCGCTCAAAAACATGGCCGTGGCGCTCAGCAATTTTCGGTTCGTGTTGTTCCTATTGATTTTTTCGAGCTTCTATATCGTCTTCTGGCAGGAATTTATTTCCGCACCGCTGTTTTTGCGCGGTTATGTGGACCCCAACGCCAACGCGGACCTGATCCTTTCCGTTGATGCCTTCGCCGTGATTTGTTTCCAGCTCCTGGTGACTTACCTGACCCGGAACATCCCCGCCTTTCCCGCCATGACCTTGGGGTTGGTCATCTCCAGCCTCTCCTGGCTGATTCTGGCGGTTTATCCCAGCACCCTGGCTCTGGTTGCGGCGCTGGTCGTTCTGGCACTGGGGGAAATGGTACAGTCCGCGCGCTACTACGATTATATTTCCCGCCTGGCGCCGCCCGGCCAGCAGGGGCTTTACATGGGGTGTGCGTTTTTGCCCATCGCCATTGGGTATTTTGTGGCCGGCCCGCTGGGCGGATATCTGCTTCACTATTTTGGCGACGTCGCGCACCAGCCGCAGCGGATGTGGTGGGTAATAACTAGCATCGGGCTGATGGGCGCGGTGCTGATGTTGATTTATGATAAAACGTTCAAGCCGGGGCAAGGGACAAGTGAAAAGTGACGAGCAGCAAAGGAAAACTGGCGCATTTGCCTCGCCCGGGAATAAGGATTCTCTTTAACTCGTCACTTGCCACTTGTCACTGTTTTCACGGCTGCGCGGCCGGCGCGAGCATGATATTGGGTACGTCGTCTTTGCGTAACAGTTTGTTGAACTCAGCCATGTCGGTGGATTGAATTTCCTTCCACTTGGCAAGCTGTGCATCGAGCAGGCCGCGAAGCATGTCATAAACTTCGTAAGATTGCTTTGTGGGTGCCGTTTCCGCGCTCTCCACCGTACTGCCGAGAGCCATAAGCTTGTCATTGAGTTTAATGGGATAATTCAACGGGTCTTCAGAGCTTTTCGATTTGCTTTGAATGATCTCGTCTTCTACTGCCGTCATTTTCTTGTCGAGTTGATCCCCCGCCGCGATCAAGTCTTTGCCGTGCGGCTGATCCGTCAGGCGTTTCTTGAGAGCCGCGATCTGGGCGTGCAAATCCCGAATTTGTTTCACCGCGTCGTGGGCCTCGGCGACGCTGGCGGTTATTTTCGTCATCAATTCAAACTGCTTTACCAGGTCTTCCTGAGAAGTCTTCAGGCGGGGATCGAGTTTGATTTCGAGCGGCTGGGTGAACGTCTTTCCCCCCGCGGTCAATTTCACCTGGTACATTCCTGGAAGCGCTTCGGGTCCTGTTGGTCTGCCGCCCCAACTCGCGGCGCCTACGATTGCCGTGGGCTTTTCATAACGCATGTCCCATTCGAAGCGGTTCAAGCCCGCCTCGACGGGCAATTTTTCGCCGCGTCGCTGGAAGCCGGGGAATTCTGAGGCAAGTCCGCCCCCCGCGGCTTTTTTTTCTTTGCTCGAAAACTTGCGCACCACCTTGCCCTTGCCGTCCAGAATCTCGAGAGTGACTTCTTCTTTTGGCCCGGGCGCCGACTTAAGGTAGTAATCAATAACTGCGCCACCGGGAGGGTTTTGGCCTACTGCCCCCCGAGGACGGAATCCGCCGCCCGTTCCAGGCCGGTATGCAGGCCGTGGTGCGTAAAGGTGGACCGCTTCACCTGCCACATCCGTGGTGAACTGGCGCAGCGGGGTGATGTCGTCCAAAATCCAAAATGCGCGGCCGTGAGTGGCAATCACCAAGTCATCGTTATTCACCGTCAAGTCATGGACGGGCACGGTCGGCATGTCCATCTGGAGCGATTGCCAGCGCGCGCCGTCATCAAACGAAACGTAAACGCCGGATTCGGTGCCGGCAAAAAGCAGTCCCTTGCGTTTGGGGTCTTCTCGAACCGCGTGGACATATGAACCCTCGGGAATGCCCGCGGTAATGGCAGTCCACGTTTTGCCGTAATCGCTGGTCTTGAAGATATAGGGCTTCACGTCATCGAGCCGGTGGGCGTCAATGGCAAGATACGCGGATGCGGCATTGTAGGGAGAGGGCTCAATCAGGCTTACCATGCTCCACTTGGGCATATCTTTCGGCGTTATATCTGACCAGGTCTTGCCATCGTCGCGCGTGAGATGAACCAGGCCGTCGTCGGAACCAACCCAAATTTCTCCACGCGCAATCGGCGACTCCGCGATGGCAAAAATCGTGTCGTAATATTCGACGCTGGTATTGTCCTGGGTGAGGGGGCCGCCGGAAGATCCTTGCTTGCTCTTATCATTCCGCGTGAGGTCAGGGCTGATGGCGGTCCAGCTCATGCCGCCGTTGGTGCTCTTAAAGAGAACTTCAGCGCCGTGGTAAAGCACGTTGGGATCGTGGAGGGAGATTGCGATGGGGGCTGTCCATTGGAAACGATGCTTGAGTTCGGCGGCCCCGGAGCCCATGGGGTTGTCGGGCCAGGGATTAATATCTTGTTCCTGCCAGGTATGCCGGTTGTAGCGGGTGATGAGGCCGTCGTACGAGCCAGCGTAAATAATATCGGGGTCGGGAGGGTACGGAACCACAAAGCCGCTTTCACCACCGCCCACCGGATACCAATCCGGGCGGCCAATGGCGCCAAACTCGCTGGCGCTGGCAATGGCCACGGTGGAGTTGTCCTGCTGCGCGCCATAAACGTAATAAGGAAAACGGTTGTCGGTTGCGACGTGATAAAACTGGGCTGTAGGTTGGTTATCCTGGGGCGTCCAATTTTTTCCCCCGTTGGCGGTAATCGTCGCTCCGCCGTCGTTGCCGTTGATCATGCGCTGCGGGTTAGTGGGATCAATCCATAGCCCGTGGTGATCGCCGTGGGGAGCGGGGAGCGGGGCAAAATTTTTTCCGCCATCGGTGGAACGAAACAGGCCGGTATTCAATTCGTAGACCGTGTCGACGCTTTTCGGGTCGGCAAAAATGTGGGTGAAGTACCAGGCGCGCTGGCGGAAGCGGTCGTCGTCGTTGATCTTCATCCATTTTTCGCCC
>DASYZE010000089.1:0-59348 GCA_035946625.1 Terriglobia bacterium
GAAGGCAGAAGGCAGAAGGCAGAAGGCAGAAGGCAGAAGGCAGAAGGCAGAAGGCAGAAGGCAGAAGGCAGAAGGCAGAAGGCAGAAGGCAGAAGGCAGAAGGCAGAAGGCAACATCAATTCAATGGTGTCTGGAAAATTCCCCGAATTTGATTTCTTGCCTGTTCCATCCTCTTACTTACCGCTCGCCGGTTCCCATCTGTTCCTCCGAACCGAAATCCGCATCTAAGTTATACTGGCAGGGGAGGATTGCACGCGACCATTGAACAGGAAAGTCTCCACCATCCGCTCCATTTCAGCAATTGTCGGGATAATTTATTTGGCGGGGAATCTTTGCGCCCAAACGGATGTCCCCGACGATGACGTCAGCCAGGAAAGCATCAGATTTGTGCAAGTTTATTCCGCCCTGGAAAAGAACTACATGGACGGCGTCAATCCGGACCAGGTGATTCTGGAAGGGGGCATTCGCGGCATGCTTTCGACGCTTGATCCCTTCTCATCCTTCTTCAACTCCGATCAATTTCAGATGTTGCAGGAGCAAACGCGCGGCCGCACCTTGGGATTCGGATCCATCCTTTATGTCTCCCCGGGAAAAGTTATCGTATTGCAGGCGGCGGCGAATTCCCCTTCGGGGCGCGCGGGTCTGGGGCCGGGCGATGAGATTGTGAGTGTGAATGGGGAGCGCATCGCGCGCCTTGATTTCAATTCGCTGGTCGAACTCCTGCAACGGTCGCGATCGCAGCCTGTGAATTTGGGTGTTATCCATCCCGGCAAAGTGCTGCCGGAAGATTTCAAGCTGGTACCGGCTGAAGTGGCGTTGCCCTCGGTCGACAAGGCTTTCATCTTGAAGCCTGGCATTGCCTATGTGCATATCTCGGGCTTCGAGCAGAAGACTCCGGATGAAGTTGTGGAAGCCATCAACCGGTTGGGAGGGGAGGGCCTGAAAGGCGTGTTGCTTGACTTGCGGGACAATCATGGCGGGGTGGTGGATTCTGCCGTGGCCACGGCAAGCCTCTTTCTAAAGCCCGATCTGCTGATGCTCACGGTGAGGGGCCGGGCCGCACGCGAACAAACTTACAAGACCATTGTGGCGCCCGTCAATTTTGATATGCCATTGATTGTTTTGGTGAACCAGAACACGGCCAGCGCCGCGGAAATCCTGGCCGCAGCCCTGGAGGAGCATGACCGGGGGCTTCTGGTGGGAGAACCTACCTTCGGTAAAGGCGTGGTGGAAGGTGTGATGGCGCTGGGCGACAAATGTGGTCTGGCTTTGACCACCGCGCAATATTTCACCCCCAGTGGCCGGTCCATCCAGCGGCCATTGCCCGGCACGGCCCTGGCGGGCGAGACAGACTTACGCCAGGCGCGGGGCGCCTCCGTGGCGGCGGGAACGAAAGCTACTTACCGTACCGACGGAGGCAGACCCGTATTGGCGGGAGGAGGCATCACTCCCGATATTGCGGTGGCGGCCCATGAACTTGACCCATGGGTTACATTCTTGAACCAACGTGGGTTGATCACCAGCTTCGCTTCCGACTACCTGACGCTGCACGGGAAAGTGGACCGATCCTTCGAGCCGGACCAAGCGGCTTTGGATGATTTCAAGCAATTTTTGACGCGGCAGGGAATTCGCGCCCCGGATGAATTCTGGGGACCTGACCAGGGATATTTGAAACTGCGGATTAAGACGGAAGTTTTCAGCCTGGTGTTCGGGCTTTCCGCCGGCGATGAAGTGGAAGTTAAAGGCGACCCGCAGGTTCAAAAAGCCGCCACTTACTTTAACGAATTGCCCGCGTTGCTGGAAGCGCCCGCCCTCAAAGCGAGCGCTACCCTTTCCCGCCACGCCACCAAGTGAGGCACGTGGCGGATCAGATTCCGCTGTCGTGCCGCCGTTTCGCTCGTCTTAAAATTTGCAGCCGCCCGCCTTAAGCATGCTTCTTGGCCAGGTCGCGGACGATTTCCAGGGTGGCGTCAATTTCCTCTTCATTGTTATAAATCTGGCAGGACTGTCGTACCCCCAGTTGATCGCCCACCGCGCGCGGCCGGAGCCGTTTGCGAGTCCACAAGGCGTCCTCCAATTTCATACAAGGCACGCCCGCAATGCCATGCACCACCACCGCTCCCGCGAGATCGGGATGTACGGGTGAGTTGATCTTCGCGCCCGGAATTTCCTTCAATCCAGCCCGCAGCCGGTCGGCCAAGGAGCGCATGCGCGCCCGCACGCGCTCCGGCCCCAAGCGGAAATGAAAATCGAGCGCAGCGTCGAGTCCCACCAGAAGGCCGGGATTCCCGGTGCCGTACTGCATAAATCTGAACATCCCGCTTTTATGATCGTCCCACTCCGAGCTGCACAGCGTGGTCCAAAACAAGTCCTGTTTGTCCTTGCGGATGTAAAGCAGTCCATTGCCGGCCGGGGCGAGCAGCCATTTGTGCGGGCTGGAAAAATAAACATCACACCCAAAATCGTGCAGGTCCACTTTCACCTGGCCCACCGCCTGGGCGCCGTCCACCACGGCCAGGCATCCGTGGTCATGCGCCAGGGCGCACAGGCGCTTCACCGGCATCACCACGGCGGTGGAAGAAATGATGTGAGGGAAAGCCAGCACGCGGGTGCGCGGGGTGATTTGATCGGCGAAGAGCTTCACCAGTTCGTCGGGATCGTTGGCGGGAGTAGGGATCTGCGCCTGCTTCCATACAATCCCGTCGCGTTTCACCCGCTCCTGCCAGCCGCAGACTCCGCCCGGGTGCTCCAGGTTGGTGGTGATGACTTCGTCGCCCGCCTTCATTTCCAATCCGTGTGCGGTGAAATTCATTCCAAAAGTGGCGTTTTGGGTGAGCGCAATTTCGTCCGCTTCGGCATTCACCAGTTTCCCCACTTTCTCCCGCAAGGGCACCTCCGGAAAATAGCCGGTGATCCAATTGGGTGTTTGCGGAGTGTAGTCCCACTGGCAAATAGTGGTCTGAAGGGTCCGCATGTGCTCGATCATTCGTTCCAGAACGGGGCGCGGGGTGGCGCCCAGGGTGCCGGTGTTGAAGAAAGCTTCACCCGGCGTGATGTAAAACTGGTCTCGAACCCCGTCCCAGAAAGCGGGATCGTTTTCATCCGGGAAGACGGGCGCCGAAATGGGCGGGTCAGCGGGAGCGGCGGCGGCGAGCGGCTTCGCTTTTGCCTCCACGCCTCCCGCCAAAAGCGGTGGCGCCATAAGGGTGGTCAAAAAGTTTCGACGATTCAGCACTGCGGACCTCCAGCGGATCAATGCAGCAATTCGAAATCAAAAATCCCAAACAAGAATCTGCAATTCCATTTTCTGATTCCCGGCGGTCAACTTTCGACTTTAAACTTTCAACTGTTCTTAAGCCACCGCCACGGCTTCAATTTCCACCAGCATTTCAGGATCCACCAGCCGGGCAACGCCAATCATGCTGGTGGCGGGATGGACCTCGCCGAAAAGCTCAGCGTGCGCTCTACCCACTTCTTCCCAGCGGCCGATATCGGTGACGTACATGCGAGTTCGTACCACGTGTTCCAGGCTCAGCCCCAGCCGTTGCAGGGCGCTCTCGATGTTGCGGATGGTCTGGATGGTTTGGGCGTAGGCGTCGCCCGGCCCTACTATTTTTCCAGCCTGGTCGGTGGCAGTGGTCCCGGAGACGTAGACCGTGTCGCCTACCTGGACGGCGCGCGCGTAACCGACCTTGGGTTCCCAGGGCGTTCCTGAAAAAATTTTATTACGTTTGGTTTTCATGAAAATCTCCCTCAGCCCGGAGCGCGCTACCCGCCGGTTCCGGAATCGATTATCCGGTCACGATTTACTTTTCGAAATAGCGGCGATGCGCGCGCGCGGCCCAGGCCAGGCGCTGGCGGCGCCGCCAGAGGGCCTCGCGGTAGCGCCGTATTTCGTCCGACGTCTGCACGATCAAGGGGGTGACAGGCGTAGGCTTGCCCTCTGCGTCAAGCGCCACGTAGGTGACAAAGGCGGAGCTGGTTTGCAGGCGCTTGCCCGTCAGGTAATCTTCCAGGTAAACTTTCACTTCCACCTCGATCGATGTTTTAAAAACCCGCGTCACGAGCGCCCGAAGAATAATCAGCTGGCCCACGCGGATGGGATGCACGAAGTCCACGTAGTCCACCGAGGCCGTCACCACCAGGCTGCGCGAGTGGCGATGCGCGGCCACCGCGCCCGCCATGTCAATCAGGTGCATCACCCGGCCGCCCAGAACGTTGCCCAGCGGGTTGGTGTCGTTCGGCAGGACGACTTCCACCATCTCCACCTGCGACTCTTCCACGCCTTTCCCTTTTGCCTTCGGCATTGATCCAAAACCTCATGGGCGGGTGGAAGGGCAGCCGGCTTCTCTCCCGCCGTCGCGACCGCCCCGATCCCATATGCTTTGCGTTTCCAGTTGTGGCCACCTATACTATTTCACTCATCGCGCCAATGCAATTTGATTCGGAGAATTACCGGAAAGCGTTCTCATTTATTTCGGCGCGGACCCGGATGAGGCCCTGATTCGATGGAAAAGACCCGCCTGGAATTCCTTCAGGAAACGCTGGCCACGGATCCCGGGAATACTTTTGTCCGGTACGGCCTGGCGATGGAATTGCAAAGCGCCGGCAAGGCCGCGGAGGCCTGGGAGCACTTTGGCCACCTTCTGACCCATCATCCGGATTATTCGGCGGCATACTTTCAGGCGGCCATGCTGCTGATGAAACTTGATCGCCGGGACGAAGCGCGCAAGGTCCTCGAGGCGGGCATTGAAGTAACGGGCCGGCAGGGCAATGCCCATGCCCAAAGCGAGCTGCGCGCCACCCTCGACGATCTCGAGAGCGGAGGCTGATGCCCGGCTGCGGGCCATCATCGATCTCCACTGATGCCCACTTTACAAACCATCACTGCCACCGACGTTCCGGCGCGTGAAAAAACGGCCGTGGCCCTGTCGTCGCTGCTCGCCGCCACCCTCTTGACAGTGATGAAGGCGCTGGTTGGAGCGCTGACGGGCAGCCTGGGCATTCTTTCCGAGGCCGCACACTCGGGACTCGACATGGTAGCGGCCCTGGTCACTTATCTTTCCGTGCGGGTGTCAGACAAGCCCGCCGACCTCGATCACCCCTTTGGCCACGGCAAGATTGAGCACCTGTCAGCCTTCATAGAAACCTCGCTCCTTCTCATCACCTGCGGTTGGATTGTGCTGGAAGCGCTGAGCCGTCTTTACTTCCAACAATCGCGCGTCAAACCCTCGGTATGGGCGATAGGCGTGATGCTGATTTCCATCGCCATTGATACGCTTCGTTCGCGCGCCCTTTTCCGCGTGGCGCGCAAGTTCAACAGCCAGGCGCTGGAAGCGGACGCCCTTCATTTTTCCACAGACGTTTATAGTTCGAGTGTCGTGATTCTGGGCTTGATTCTGGTGTATGTGGCCGATGCGAAAAACATCCCGGTGCTGCGCAACGCTGATCCCATCGCGGCCCTGGTGGTGGCGGCCATCGTTGTCTATATCAGCATGCGGCTGGGCAAGCGAACCGTGGACGCCCTGGTGGACGCCGCCCCCCAAGGCGCCTCCGATCAGATTTCAAAGGCAGTTTCCAGCGTGCCTGGCGTGCTGAACCACGAGCGCATTCGCGTTCGCCAAAGCGGCGAACGCCTTTTCGTCGATTTCCAGGTCATGCTCGAAAGCAACATTCCCTTTGAGCACGCGCAGTCGGTGGTGAAGGTGGTGGAGGCCAAGGTCCACGAGCTGTTTCCCTCCGCCGACGTGGTGATTCGCGCCGCCCCGCGCGAGCCTGCCTCCGGAGATCTGGTGGCGAGAATCCGCTCCATCGCCCATCGCGAGAATTTCCAGGTGCACGACGTGACCGCCTACGACGTGAAAGGCCGCGTCAACGTCAACCTGGACCTCGAGCTCGATCCGGGGCTACGGCTGGATGCTGCGCACGGGCAGGCCTCGCTGCTGGAAGCCGAAATAATGAAGGAACTTCCGGAAGTCAGCGAAGTGAACATCCACATTGAGCCGCTTACCAAGCGCGTGGAACCCAGCGACGTGCCCCGGCTGGCGCCGCGGGTGATGGAGAAGACGCTGATGAAAATCGCGCGGGAAACTCCCGGCGTGCTTGATTGTCACGCCGTGGAAGCGCATCAGGTGGGTCCCAGCATTCTCGTCAGTCTGCACGCCACTTTTGATCCGGACTTGCCTGTGACCCGTGTCCACGAAATCACGGACGAGCTGGAATTCAAATTCCGCAAAGCCTTCCCTCAGATTTTCAAAGTGAGCATCCACGCCGAGCCCAAGGAAACGAGTGGGAGTGCGGACGTCCCGCCCGGCGGCCATAAACGGCGCAGCCAATGAATTGCAAAGTCCAATGGCAGAAAGGAAATAGTGAATAGTGAATGCTGAAGGGTGGATTGGAATAAACTTTTTCAAGGGGGGGATTTTCATTCACCAGTCACTATTTACCATTCACAGTTTCATCCACGTTTTGGTGTACACTTGATTTTAACCATGGTAGCCCGCGTGGACTTCGTCGCCCCGTCCCGCGGAAGTCGGTCATGAACCTGCTGAATATTGTTGCCAAGAACGCCTCTCGCAATCAGCGTCGCAGCACCCTCACTGTGCTTAGCATCGCCTTCGGCTTGTTGCTCCTCACCGTGATGATGACCATCTGGCGCGCCTTCTATATCGACCGAGCCGGCGAAGAATCGTCGCATCGATTAATCACACGGCACAAAGTTTCGATGGCGTTCCTCTTGCCGGCATTTTATCGTGACAAGATTCGCTCCCTGCCCGGTGTGAAACACGCCGTGAACGAAACCTGGTTTGGCGGTCAATACAAGGACGACCGGCCGGAAAATTTCTTCGCCCAATTTGGCACCGACCCTCAGGAGTACCTGCAAGTTTTCCCTGAATTTCAAATGCCCCCCGACCAGCTCCTCGCCTGGCAGCACGACCGCGCCGGGTGCATTGTGGATTCTGATTTGGCGAAGAAGCACGGATGGAAAGTCGGCGACCGCATCTACATCAAGGGGACGGTGTGGCCTGTGGACCTGGACCTCACGATTCGAGGCATTTTCACGGCTCCTACGCCAGCGGAAGCTCTTCTCTTCAACAACGAATACCTGGAGGAAGGTTTTCCAACCGTCAAAGGACGCGTGGGCTGGTTTGAGGTGCTGGCCGATTCGGCGGCGGACGTGCCGCGGGTGGCGGAGGAAATCGACGCGCAGTTCCGCAACGCCACGCGCCCCACCAAAACGGAAACTGAGAAAGCCTTTCAACTTGATTACATTGCCATGCTCGGCAACGTGAAGGCGTTTTTGTTGAGCATCTGCGGCGCGGTGGTCTTTGCCACGCTCCTGGTATCCGCCAACACCATGGCCATGTCCATCCGCGAGCGGACACGTGAGGTGGCGGTGCTCAAGGCCCTGGGCTTCACCCGCGGCGCCGTGCTCTGGCTGTTTGTGAGTGAGGCCATAACTCTGGCGTTGGCGGGCGGAGTGTTGGGAACTTTTGCGGCCTGGGGTTTGGTTTCCGTCATGGCACATTCCCCTCAGCTCGCCCTGCTATTCATTGGGGTGAGGATAACACTTCCGACTGTTCTGGCGGGGCTGATGGTGGCGGCGATTCTCGGTCTGGCCAGCGCGTTCGTGCCGGCCTATAACGCCTCTCGCAAGAATATTGTGGATGGCTTGCGGTATGTGGGTTGAAAGCGGCAGGTGGTAGGTAGTATGTGGTAGGTGGGGAAGAACTGTAGGTGGCGGGTGGAATGTGGCAAGGGCGATTTTTCCTATATGCCACATGCCACCTACTATCTACCTCTTAAAAGCCATGGCTGTTCCAATCCGCTACAACTTTCGCAACCTGCTCGTCCGCAAGGGAACCACCGCGATGACCGCTCTTGGCATCGCGCTGACTGTGACCACGGCCATATTCATCATGGCCCTGCTGGCGGGCTTGCGCGAGGCGTTTGCCACCACCGGCGATCCGCGCAACGTGCTGGTGCTTCGCAAGGGATCCACATCCGAGTTGTCAGCGGGCGGCGTTTCGCGCGAGGCCGCGCAAGTCCTGAAGACCTTGCCCGGCATCGCCACTGACCACCACGGGGAGCCGATGGTTTCGGGCGAGGACATTTTGCTGATCAACCTTCCCAGGAAGGATGGTTCGGGAGAAGTCAACGTCACTGTTCGTTTCCTCTCGCCCGTTGGCATCGCCATGCGGCCCCGGGTGAAATTGTTGACGGGGCGCTGGTTTGCGCCAGGACATCGGGAAGTTACGGTAAGCCAATCCATTAACAATCGTTTTAAGCATGCCAATATCGGCGACCAGATCACCATCGGCAACGGAACCTGGGATGTGGTGGGCCTGTTTGACGCCGGAGGCTCGGCGCACGAATCCGAAATTTGGGGCGACGTCAATCAGCTGGGAATCGATTTCCAGCGCGAGATTTTCTCGTCAGTTTTGATTCGAGCCACTGATCCTGGCGCTGCCCAATTGCTTCAGAGCCAGGTCCGCGACGACCAGCGATTGAAACTCAATCCCATGTCGGAGCCGGATTACTACGCATCGCAATCCAATTCCGGGGCGCCCATCAAATTCGTGGGAACCATTGTTGCCATCCTCATGGCGATCGGCTCGTGCTTTGCCGCCATGAACACCATGTACGCTGCGGTGGTCAATCGGGCCAAGGAAATTGCCGTGTTGCGTGTGATGGGATTTTCCCAAGCCAGCATCATGTCCTCGTTTGTGCTCGAATCGCTGCTGCTTTCGTTCCTGGGTGCGCTGGCCGGCATCACCCTGATGCTGCCCTTTAACGGCATGTCGACGGGGACCTCCAACTCCAAAACGTTCAGCGAACTGGTGTTCAACCTGCGAATGACGCCCGGTGTAGTCGGCGTCGCCATGATCTTCGCCTTATCCATGGGATTGTTGGGTGGCTTCGGCCCCGCCTGGCACGCCGCCCGCCAGAACATCGTCGAGGGGCTGCGGGATTGAATTTCACCATGCCCATCCAATCCTTCCAGTAGATGCGCTGACATACTAAATTATTTATTACCTGCCACTTGCGACCAACCACTTGCTACGGTCATTCGTACCTCAGCGCCTCCATAGGATCGACTTTCGTCGCACGCCGCGCGGGAATGTAGCAGGCCAGGAGCGACACCGCAATGAGCGCAACCGTAACCAACACAAAAGTGGCAGTGTCGGTGGGCCGAACGCCGTAGAGAAAACTGGAGAGAAAGCGCGTGAGCCCCCAGGCGCCGGCCAAGCCAAAGGCAACTCCCGCCAAGGTCACGCCCACAGCCTGGCGGGCCATCAGCGTGAGCACATCGCGCCGCTCGGCGCCGAGTGCCATGCGAATGCCAATCTCGCGGGTGCGTTGCGTCACGGAAAAAGCCATCACGCCGTAAATCCCCACGGTGGCCAGGGTCAGCGCGATGCCGGCGAAGATTCCCAGCATGAGCATGTTAAAGCGTCGAGGCGACACAGAGTCGGAAAGCGTCTGTTCAAGTGTGGTGACGTTGTAGATTGGCTGCTCCGGATCGATGGCCGCAATCTGGGTGCGCACGGCAGAAATCATGCTCACCGGATCAGCGGCTGTCCGCACCGCAAGCTGCATGGAGGGCGTTCCTTCCTGAAGAAGAGGCGCGTAGATCTCGGACTTCACGTCCGTGCTCAGGCCCTCGTGGCGTGTATCGCCCACCACTCCGATCACCGTCGTGTTGTTGTCCATCAGAGGAAGTAGCTTGCCCAGCGGGTCCTCGCCCGGCCACATGTGGCGAGCCAGGGCTTCATTGATCACCGCCACTTTCGGGGCTTGGTCGTCGTCCGCGTCGGTGAACGTTCGGCCTTTCAACAGCCGGATGCCGAGGGTGGAGAAATAGGCCGGGCTTACCACCAAGCGGGACAACAACAGACTGTTGTCTGACGCTACACCGGACTCAGTGGCTTTCCGCTGGAGCACGAACAACTCGGCCTTATAGGGACTGAGGGGCAGGGAGTCCACGAACGCCGCCGAACGAACGCCGGGCAATGACTCCACCCGGCGCAGGACTTCCAAATAGAAAGCGCGTTTCTGGATCGCCTGGGGGTAGCGCGAATCCGTCAGGCTGAGATTCATAGTCAGCACGTGGTCGGTGGTGAAGCCGGGATCAACCGAGAGCACGCGGTAAAAACTCTTGATCAGCAAGCCAGCGCCGATCAGGAGAACCAACGCCAGGGATAGTTCCGCCACCGCCAACGCTCCGCGCAACATGCCTCGGCGCGCTCCGGTGCCCGGTGCGCCCTCCTTTAGCTTTTCCGAAAGATTCAACCGCGTGGCTGCCAGGGCTGGAGCAAGCCCAAACAATATGCCGGTAATGACTGAGACGGCCAGCGTGAAGAACAGCACGGGCGCGTCCAGTCTGACTGGAGCGACATTCAGGATTCCCGCGCCAATACTGGCGGGAATAAGGCGC
This sequence comes from Terriglobia bacterium, assembly GCA_035946625.1. Lineage (GTDB taxonomy): Bacteria > Acidobacteriota > Terriglobia > UBA7540 > UBA7540 > DASYXZ01. Next base: position 10,439 of record DASYZE010000089.1, read on the forward strand.
GTCATCACGTTCATGCCCCAAGCAGCAAGCAGCAATCCGGCCAGGCCGCCGGCCAAGCCCAGGATCAAGCTCTCAGAGAGTAGTTGGCGAACCAGGCGCCAGCGTCCTGCTCCCAGCACTGCGCGCAAGGCCACTTCCCGGGTACGCGTGGAAGCGCGGGTAAGCATCAGGTTGGCTACATTGGCACAGGCGATCAAGAGAACCAGCCCAACCGCTCCCAGCAAGGTGAGCATGGCGGGGCGCAGGTTGCCCGCCAAGTGTTCTTCCAGGGTGATTACTTTAAGTTGGGCGTCCGGGGGACCGCCCATTCGCATCCGATGCGGTCCACCGCCCAGTGCCGGAGATCCGGCTGGACCTCCGGGCCCGCCCGAATTCACAGCCGTGCCCGGCGCAGCCCGCAGCATGGTTCCCTTACTTGGTTCGCCGCCCGATAAATGACGTGCCACCAGCGGGGCGTTGCCAGGGATTGGGCCCTTGCCCGTGGGCCCCCGCATCACGTTCTCTTTTTCCTGCCCTGGCGCGTTCACGGCGCGGCCCACGAATACATTATTGTTACCCGAATCTTCGCCTGGAGGCATGCGTACTGGCCCACTTCCGGCTGGAGGCGGCGTGTTGCCAGAAGTCGTAACCCGCATCATGGCGCCTCCGCCTGCGGGCATGCCCATGGGTCCAGGGCCCGGCCCGCCGCCACTCATTTGGGGAGGCTGCGCTCGCTTGCGGATGGCGTCCAAGTCAGACTGCGCGCGCGCAATGGTGACGCCCGGCTTTAGCAGTCCAATGATGCGCACCAACGCCATCATCTGACGAAGCCGCTCGCGCGCCTCATTCATCTGTAAGGGTACGAGCATTTGAATCTCGGCATCGCCCGGGAAACGGAAGCTCGCCGGCATCACGCCCACCACCACGTAGGGCGTGCCGTTGAGCGTGACCGTTTGGCCCAAAACCTGAGAATCAGAACCGAAATACTGTTGCCAGAATGACTGCATCAGGACGACAGTCTTCGGGCCGTTGGGCTGATCTTCTTCGCGGGTAAAGCTCCGGCCAAGCTTGGGGGTGACGCCGATAGTCGGAAAGAAATTCGCGCTCACCTGCGCGGCGTGGACGCGCTCCGGCGTACCTCGGCCGGTAAGGTTGAAGCTGGCCGCCGGATCGTAAGCCGTCATCCCCTCGAAGGTTTTGTTCTGGTCGCGCCAGTCGAGGTAGTCAGCCCCGGCCGCAAGTTCCGCGTTGAAAGATGGAATCACTTCGGCGATCCAAACCAGCCGGTTGCTCTGCGGATAGGGCAGAGGCCGCAAGACCACTGCGTTCACCACGCTGAAGATGGCGGTGTTGGCGCCAATGCCCAGCGCCAGCGTCAGGACCGCCACGGCAGTGAAGCCCGGATTGCGTCTCAACTGGCGCAGACCGTAGTGAACATCCTGCACCAGGTTCTCAATGTAATGGACTTGTCTCATATCGCGGCACTCCTCCTTGATTTGGTCCTCTCCACCCAGTTCGCGCAAGGCGGCGTAACGCGCTTCCTCCGCGCTCATCCCAGTGGCGGTCTTCTCAGCAACAAGTATTTCAAGATGGAAGCGGAGTTCATTATTCAATTCCTCCTCCACCCGGTCCCGACGAAAAAGGGACCGCAGGCGAAGGCGTAGCTTGCTGAAGTACAGTAAGAACTCTTCCATGCCCGTTCCTCAAAAGGTGCGCGTAGCGGCGCTTTTTAATCGGCAATCGACAATCAAAAATCGTCAATCACTCGTGCCGAAGCGCCACCATGGGATCAACCTTCGTTGCCCGGCGCGCAGGAATGTAGACCGCCAACATGGCCACGACGGCAAGTAGCAGCGAGACGCTGATGAAGGTCAGCGGGTCGCTGGGGCGAACGTCATAAAGCAGAGCGCCCAAAAGACGCGTGAGGCCCAGCGCCGCGACGATTCCGACGGCCAATCCCAACAGGGTCAGGCGCAATCCCTCCCCTGCCACCAACCGTAAGATATCGCGCCGCGTGCCTCCCAGCGCAGCACGAATTCCAATTTCGTGCGTCCGCTGAGATACCGAGTAGGACAGCACGCTGAAGATTCCGATGGCCGAAAGCACCAGAGCGATGGCTGCGAACACGCCCAGCATGGAGGCGCAGAAGCGCTGCCGCCAAATGGACTCCGAGATCACGTTTTCCATGGTACGAACTTGGATCACGGCCTGATCGTGATCGATGGCCCAAACCGCCTTGCGCACTGCCCCGGCCAAATCCAGAGGGTTTGATGCCGTCCGCACCACGAACGTCATTAGGAACGAGGCAAAGGACGGGTGTTGGGCGTAGGGTTCGTATGACTCAGGGTGGACTTTTGAATCGACGGAGTCCTGCTTGGAGTCCGCCACCACGCCCACAATCAAAGCGGGAGAACCCTTCGGGCATGCACCGTAAAGTTGCTTGCCGACCGCGTTTTCTCCCGGCCAGTAGCGGCGCGCGAAAGCATCATTAATCATCCGAACGCAGCCCGCATCGCGTTCGCTGTCAGCCGGGGTGAAGTCGCGACCAGCCAGAAGGGGGATTCCCATGGTCTGAAAATAACCCGGACTTATGCTGCGACCTGCAACATAATCCGTGGCTTCGGGACTTCCCGGTGATTTCCCGGGCACGTTAAAGACAAGAGTGGTATGAAATCCAGTGAATGGCAAGTTGTTCGCCATTGCGACAGACTTCACGCCAGGAATGGCTTTGATGCGGTCGAGTACCTCGCGGTAAAACTCCACCGATTGCGGACCGGCGGAGTACTTGTATTTGGCCAGCGGCACTCGCACGGTCAAGAGGTGGTCCGGATTGAAGCCAGTGGGGGCGGTTGAAAGGCTCTGGAAACTTCGAATCAACAGTCCAGCCCCGGCCAGAAGGACCAAGGCAAGCGCGACCTCGGAAACAACCAGCGCCCGCTGCAGGCCACGCTTTTGCGTAATTGTCCCTCCAATTCGCCCGCGCTGTTTAAGCCACTCATCCAGGTTGCGGCCGGAGATACGCAAGGCGGGCAGCAAGCCAGAAACGATCCCCGTCAATGGCGAAATCGCCATGGTGAACGCCAGGACGCGAAGATTGATCGCAATCTCGTGCAATCCCGGTTCAACCAGGGAGTACTTAGGAACCAAACTCACTACCCCCTGGAGTGCCAGGAAACCGAGCCCCAGACCCGCGACGGAAGCCATGCCTGCCAGCATCAAACTTTCCACCAACAGTTGACGGATTAATCTCGAACGACCGGCGCCTAATGCGGCGCGAATCGCTATTTCGCCTTGCCGGGCCACGCCGCGCGCCAGAAGCATGCTGGCGACGTTGGCGCAGACAATCATGAGAACAAACACCACCGAGCCCATGAGCGCGAGCAGGGCAGTTCGTAAAGTTCCCTGGATTCCCTGGATTTTGAAAGGCTCGACCGATGCACTCCAGCCCGCATTCGTTTTCGGGTATTGCATTGCCAGGCGGCGTGCCACTGTGTCCATTTCAGCCTGGGCGTGCTTGGGCGTGTATCCTGCCTTTAGACGCGCGATAACATGGAGCAAATGGTCTGCATGATCGTTCTTGTCGGCAGCGCTGAGTGTGAGCGGAATCCACACCTGGGCGTTGGGGCCGGGAAACTCAAAATCCGCCGGGGCGATGCCAATCACGGTGTAGGGTTGGCCGTCAAGATCAAGCGCTTTGCCGATTACTCCGGGGTCCGAGGCGAAATGGGCGCGCCAATATTCATGACTTAAGATTAGAGAGTTGGTTTCGTTGGCGCCGAAAGTCCGTCCGATCATCGCGTTGATTCCCAGAAGGTGAAACAAGTTCGTTGAGACCGGCGACGCCCAGACTTCGTCGGGATCACCCGCCCCCGTCAAGGTGCGAAAATCCCAGGCCTGGTAGGCGGCAAGATTCCTGAAAGCGGTCGTCGCGCTTTGCCAGTCAGAAAAATCTCCCGCCGACACCGGATAATCTTCGTGCTCCGGGTTTTTTGAACTGATTTCAACCAGTTGGGTCGGGTTTTGGTAGGGCGGGTGGTGCAGCATTACAGCGTCAATGACGCTGAAGATAGCCGTGGTGGCCCCAATCCCGACCGCGAGGGAGAGCACGGCCACGGCGGTGAAGCCCGGATTGCGGCGCAACTGGCGCAGACCGTAACGAACATCCTGCATGAAATTCTCAATGTAATTGACTCGGCGCATGTCGCGGCACTCCTCTTTAATTTGATCTTCTCCGCCCATTTCGCGCAGAGCGGCGTAACGGGCCTCTTCGGCACCCATCCCTTCGCTGGCCTTCTCGTTAATCAGTTTTTCCAGATGGAAGCGCAGTTCATCATTCAATTCATGCTCTACCCGATTTCCTCCAAAGAGCGAACGCAGGCGCAGCGGCAATTTGTAAATCCAGCGCATTATGGTTCTGGTAGTGCCGCCCCTTGTGGGCGCCCTTGTACCAAGGGCAGGTGCAAGGCCCACCCCTACTCATATCTCAGCGTCACCCTGGGATCGACCTTGGGTTCCGCCTCATCAAAAATAGAAAGACCAAGCCGCGTCCTTGACATTTTTCCGTATAGGGCGTATGGTTTTCCATATGAAGACAACGCTGGTGATTCCCGATCCGGTCTTTCGTGATCTGAAGAAGCGTGCCGTGGAGCGAAACACCACGCTCTCCGAACTCGCCACGGAGTACCTGCGCCAGGGCCTGCAAGAGCGGGCGAAGCCCAAGCGGCTGCCTCGCCTACCCTCTTTCAAGATGGGCCCGCCCCTGATTGACATCACCAGTCGCGACGAAATATACCGCGTGCTCGATCTGGATCGCCTCAGGTTGTACCGTGACTTAAAAGACCCCCGGAAAAAGGATTGACATTGTTCGTCGTTGACACCAACCTCCTCATCTACGCCGCCGACGAGGACTCTGCCCGGCAGGAACAAATACGAGAGGTTTTCCTCCAATGGAATAGGTCCTCGGAAGCGTGGTGCGTCACCTGGTCGATTGTCTACGAGTTCCTCAGCGTGGCCACGCAACGCTCGGCCTTTGCCCATCCCATCTCGTTTTCGCAAGCCTTGACCTTTATCGAAGCGTTGCGGGCGATTCCTTCTTTTAAGATCCTGTTGGAGACCGACCGGCACGCGGAGGTGGTCCGCGATCTGGCGAACGAATACCCGCACATGTCGGGCAATCGCTTTCACGATCTCCACATCGCCGCCGTGATGAGGGAACATGGAATCACCGAGATCCGCACCGCCGATACCGATTTCCACCAGTTTAAATTCCTCCGCGTGGTCAACCCGCTTTGACCATCCACTCGCCACGGAATTGAGCCAATTAGAGAATTGAATTATTTGGTTCATTAGGCCATCGAGCCATTGAAGAAACCGCAGTCTTCTAATGGCTCAATGCTCCAATCACAGAACCTCTCAATTTTTCAAAATGGCCCGATCGCCCAATCACTTAATTGTTTCACTCGTGCCTTAGCGCCACCATGGGATCGACCTTCGTCGCCCTGCGGGCGGGGATGTAACAGGCGAGCAACGCAACTCCGGTCAGAATCAGCGCGACTGCCACGAACGTCATTGGGTCGGTCGGTTTGACGCCGTAAAGCAGGCTCGACAAAAAACGAGTCAGCGCGAAGGATCCGGCATTGCCGATGGCGATGCCGATGATCGTGAGTGTGAATCCTTGGCCCACGACAAGTCTCAGCACATCCTGTTTCTCCGCTCCCAGCGCCATGCGCACGCCAATCTCGTGCGTGCGCTGGCTGACGGAGTAGGAAACTAGGCCATAAAGTCCGACGGCGGCCAAGGCAAGCGCCGAACCCGCAAAGAGCCCGAGCAGCAGCGTGAGGAATCGAGGCGCGGCAAACCATTGGCCCAGATACTGGCTAAATGTCTTGACTTCGTAGAATGGCAGTTCCTTGTCCATCTCCGTTATTTCTCTCCGGAGCGCGCCGACCATACTTAATGGGTCAACCTTTGTGCGGACAACAAAATTCATGCTGCCCAGAGGGCTCTGTGCCAGCGGAACGTAGACCTCGGGACCGGGCGCGGAACTGAGCCCATACTGCCTCACATCGCCCACCACCCCCACAATCTCGCGCACAGGCGGCGTCTTGTAACCATTGCCGATTCCCGGCTTGATTTCCTTGCCGATGGGATCCTGGTGGGGAAAGAATCGGCGGGCAAGGGTTTGGTTGATGATGACCACAGGAGTGGCCGTGAGGTCGTCGCCCGCGGCGAAGTCCCGCCCTCCAATCAGCGAAATGCCGACGGTGCGGAAGTAGCCGGGCTCAACCCAGGTATAGCCCGCTCGTGGGCGGTTAGCTCCCGTGGCAGGCTGCCCTTCGATGGTGAGGAACGTAGCAACGTCGTCTCCATCGAGCGGCAAGGGAAGCACCGCGCTCGCCGAGAGCACTTCCGGAACGTGGCTGAGCCGCGCGATGGCGCGTTCAAAGAATTGCGTCTGGCTCGGGCCCGAGTAACGGACGTAGGGCAAATCCATCTTGAAGGTCAGCACGTGCTGCGGATTGAAGCCGGGGTCAACGCGCTGGAGGCGCAAAAAGCTGTTGATGAGCAAGCCCGCCGCAACCAGCAGCACCGCCGCCACCGACACATCTGCCACCACGAGCAAGCCGCGCCCGCGGCTGCGATGAAGGCCGTTGGACAATCCGCGACCACCTTCTTTCAACGATTCCACAAAGTCGAGCTTCGAGGCCTGCGTCGCCGGGGCGAGGCCGAACAGGATCCCGGTAAGCATGGACACGAGCGCCGTGAAGATAAGCACCGTGCTGTCGACGTGCATGCCAGCAAGCCGGGGAATGTCGACAGGAAGCAGGCTGAGTAGACCGGAAATCCCCCAAAGTCCCAGCACCGCACCCAGGGCACCTCCCAGGCCGGCAAGAAGAACGCTTTCGGTGAGCAATTGGCGGATCATCCGCCCCCGACCCGCGCCCAGCGCCGCGCGTACGGCCATCTCCTTTTGCCGCGATGCTCCGCGCGCCAGCAGCAGGTTCGCCACATTCGCGCAAGCGATCAGCAGCACCGAGGCTACGGCCGCGAGCAAAATCAGCAGGGCCGGGCGGACAGGACCCGCAACGCGATCGATTTCGGGGACGACCTCCACGCCTCGCGGAGCGCGGTCGGGATACTGCTTGTTCAAGCGGCTGACTATTGTGCTCATCTCCGCCCGCGCCTCGGCCCGGGAGACACGCGGCTTTAATCGCGCGATCACGTCCAGATAGGCCGCGCCACGCTGGTCGACCATGGAAGGCTGGCCGGGCGCCGTTACGAAAGCAATAGCCATCGTCATCCAGAAATCGACAGGCTCACCCTGGACGGGAAACTGAAATCCCGCCGGCGCCACTCCCACCACGGTAAAATCCCGGTTGTCGATCTCGATGGTTCGGCCCACGATTCCAGGATCAGCACTGAAGCGCTCCCGCCATAAGTGATGGCTTAGGATGATGGCGAATGCCCCGTTTGCCGCGGGCAGCTTATCCTCACCAGGCAGGAAAGCGCGGCCAAGTGCCGGCTTCACGCCCAGCAGCGAAAACAGGTTGGCCGATACGACCGCGCCCTGAATGTGCATGGCTTCGCCGCGGCCGGTGAGCGTAAAGTTGTCGGTGTCATAGGCAGCCATCTGCGAAAAGGCGTGGCTCTGCGCCCTCCAGTCGGCGAAGTCAGGGTAGGAGGCGTTGTCCGGCACGTTCCCTCGGCGCGTGGAGACGACGCTCACCAACTGGTCTGGCGCCGCAAAGGGCAACGGACGCAGCAAAACGGCATTCACCACGCTGAAGATCGCTGTGTTGGCGCCAATGCCCAGCGCGAGCGTGATCACGGCAACCGCAGTAAAGCCGGGATTCTTCGCCAGCATTCGGAGGCCGTAACGGACATCCTGAATGAAATTCTCGATGTAATTGACTCGTCGCATATCGCGGCACTCCTCCTTGATTTGGTCTTCCCCACCGAGCTCGCGCAGAGCGGCGTAACGGGCTTCCTCCGGGGTCATCCCCGTAGCGACCTTCTCCTCGATCAGCTTTTCCAAGTGGAAGCGGAGTTCGCCGCTCAACTCGCTCTCAACCCGCTTTCTTCGAAAGAGCGAACGCAGCCGCAGCGGCCAATTGTAAATCCAGCGCATTATGGTTCTCGTGGGGGCGGTTCTCGTGGGCGCCCTCTGGCCAGGGCAGGCACGAGGCCAGCCCCTACATCAAGCGGATTCCAGCACCAATCCAATTGCGGATGAAAGCCTTTGCCAGTTGGCCTGCTCGCTCTCCAGATACTTGCGCCCGGCTGCGGTGAGCGCATAAAACTTGGCGCGGCGATTGTTGTCCGACTCGCCCCACTTCGCCTTGATCCATCCACTTTGCTCCAGGCGGTGCAGGGCAGGATAAAGTGCCCCTTGATTTACCTGGAGAACTTCGTTGGACACCTGCCGGATGCGCTGCGCGATGCCCCAGCCGTGCATGGGTTCGAGCGCAATGGTCTTGAGGATCAGAAGGTCCAGCGTGCCTTGGACCAGATCGGTTGGTTTGCTCATTCACACACCCTTTGGCGCCTATCGGGCGGCACCTGCCGGGCTGAAGCCCGGCGCCCCAACACTCCTCTCAGTTATCGACAAGAAATGCTACAATCGCTTCTGTCAATAATCAAGGGGAATTTTATGGACGTCTTTCCCGACGTCCGACCCGTGAGCTGATGCCGGTGATGGCGATACATAGATGCCGAATGCATATTAAGGGGTAAGAGACAATGGCTTGATTTTGGGTCTCCGGGTACGCGCCCTCGTCACGAAAAAATATTCGAAATTATCTGCAAAACCATGAAACCTAACCACCGCTTTTGCATCCATTGAAATGAACCACGCCTCCAGGGTTGGACAGGGGGAAGGGCATTTTTGAAGATTCCCCGCAAAGTATGCAAGGTGCAGACGATTGGTGTATCATTCGAGTGTCGTGTAAGATATGGCCGCCGGGATATTTGGCGAGGGCTCTCCCCGGCGATTTGATGTGGCGATGCCGGAAGTCCAATTCATAAACGCGGTCGAATGGGCCGCATTAAAAAGAGGTGGGCCTAAGGGCTTAATCCAACTGAAAATCTTGACCGCCGCCAGGCGACGGTCACGCCGAGCCGATTACTTGTTGAGGGCTCGCTTCCTAAACCCAATCTTGCTCGTCGCAGACAAGATGAGATAAAAGGAGCCTCCATGCCAGAACTTGAGAAGCCACAGATCAGCGACCGACCCGCGCAGCCTTTTCGAATGGATGTTCAGATTCACGATTTGCTGATGAAACCCTCTGCGCCCCCAACGGCGCACCCGGCCCTCCGACCGCCAGACAAACAACTGATGACATTACCCCAGCCCGTTTATCCACAGGGCAAATACGCGGAGGGCGAGGCCATGAGCGAGAGGGCCTTCCACCGCTTAAATACCCTCCGCGCCTTCAAAGGCTGGGCTTTCCCATACGTCACCTCGCTTTTCCACAAGGGTGAACTGCGCCCGATTATCACCTACTTGTTCAGCGAATTTAAATGCAACGTGGACTGCCATTACTGCTGGTCCTTCAATAACAACACCAAGGGCATGACCGAAGATACGGCGCGGCGGTCGCTCGATTGGGTCCATTCCATCGGAGGGCGGGTGCTGGCGCTGATGGGCGGCGAACCCCTGCTGCGCCCTGACTTTATCCACAAGATCACTTATTACGCGGCCAAGAAGAACTACTTTGTCTATCTGCCCACCAACGGCCGATTGATGCGGCCGGAAGTGGTGGATCGCATCGGCGACGCGGGCGTGGCCACCTGGAATCTGGCCATTGATTGCGTGGTGGAGAAGCCCGGATTACCCAAGGCTTTGAACCGCATTCAGCCCTACTTTGATTATCTGGTGAAGAATCAGCGCCGCTACGGTTATACGGTGATGATCAACATCAACATTACCCACATCAATCAGGAAGACGTGAAGCAATTGACGGAAATCGCCCACGACAACGGGCTGGCCACCGACTATCACTTGAACGAGTCGCCTCTAACAGAGCAGCCCCACTTCAAGCATATGGACCGCAATTCCACCTACCTGACTCAGGAGGACTTTCCCAAGGTGGACGAGTTGCTCGACTGGATTGTGGACAAGCAGAGCAAGGGCTACAAAATGCCGAATCCGCGCCAGCACTTTTTTGACATGAAACAACTGATGCGCGGCAGAGTGGAGCCCTGGGCGTGCCGCGCCGGACAGAACAACCTGATTATCCGCACCGACGGAACCCTGGCCCCTTGCTTCCCCATGTACTCAGCCACCTATGATTGGGGTACGGTGGGCCATCACAAATTTGACGTCAAGCAGCTTGACGAAATGAAGAAGGAATGCTCCACCCACTGCCTTTCCACCTGCAATCGAATCCTCGCCCATTGCTACAACAGCCGGCGCGCAGTGGAGTGGGTTCTGAAGCAAGCCGTGCGCGGCTTCCACGGGGCGACGGGAAGCTTTGGTGATTAGTAATTCCCGTGTGAACCTTCGCCGCCAGAATTCAGCGCACGAGGGGGGCTGCGGCGGGGCTTCGCGAGGAAAGAGAACCCTGTGCTTGTGAGGGGCCCTGCAACTTGCGTGCATCCATCAAGTCGTAATCTTTATACACAATATCCAGCTCCGTGTGCCCGAAGATACGCACCTCGGTCAGGGACTCGGTGTGCGCGGGAAGCCAGAAATCCCCCAGCTTCTGGTAGATGTTGGTAATATCGTTCCTCTTTGTCCACCAGGAAGGGTTTCTTGCCGGCTCACATTCAATGCGGGTCACGGCGAAATCCTTGGCGTTCACCCAGATTTTTCCCTTGAACAAAAACCTGTTCTTCACCCGCGGGTTGGCGTTTAGGATGTAGGCGGTGGGCTGTGGCGCGCCCTCAACGCCGGCCAGGCTGAATTCATAGTTCTCCGCGTTGAGCGCGGTTTGCCTTTGATTCTCCTCCTTCATGGAATCCTTCTCGGCCTGAAGAATTGCCTTGAGCACGCGGCTGCGCATGATCTCGGAACCGCTCTCCGAAATAATGGTGAAATCCTTCTCGCCGGGCCAGTGGTAGGTCATCTTCGCAACCATGTCGGCACGCCGGTGGATGATTCCGTTCAGGACTAGGTGATACTCGCGGACCGAGGAGTAGCTTCGCAGGGCTTGGGCGCGGATGGAATTCATCCTCGCCAAATGTTCCACCACCTGATTAGCGGTAAGGATTCGTGCCGGGGGTTTTTCCTGGCCGGCAGTCCGTCTGCCTTGGAGTCCGGGCAGCAACAATGCCATGGCCAGCCAGGCCGCTGATTTCTTTTTCAGGACAAGACTCCTGGAGGCGAATGTTTTCATCACCCTTGAAATTAGCACGTTTGCATTTTTTTTCCGAGTCCCTGAAAAGCCGGGCGCCGTGGCGGATGCCCGGAGCGTGACGATCAACAATTGTCGTGGTCGTGAACAAAAGCAGGCTGCGAAGGGATGGAGATGCCGCCTCCGCTTCCGCAGGTGCCGTTATCCCACTAGGTTCGCCGTGGCAAGATGGGACAATGGAATCCTGTGCCTTTTGGTTATCCATCCTCGCGCCATGGTTAATATTGGCTTATGCGGCCTCACTGCGGAGCCGGAGGAGCCACCAGGCCTCCCTCAATCTGGCCCGCATGCAAAAAGTGAAGGATGACGAGCGCCGCCGCATTGCGCGCGAGTTGCACGATTCTACGGCGCAGACGCTGACGGCCCTGATCTTGAGCTTGACCGCTCTTCAGAAGTCCAAGGCCCGATGGAGCGGGAAAACCCGCCGCGCATTAATGGAGAGCCTCGCTCTCGCCAACCAGTGTTCACGTGAAGTGCGCACGCTCTCCTATCTTTTGCATCCACCCTTGCTGGAGGAGCTTGGACTCATCTCCGCACTGCGCCATTATGTAGCCGGCCTTACTCAGCGGGGCGACATTCGAGTGGACCTCGAGGTGGCGCCGAATTTCGATCGGCTGACGCCGGAAATCGAGCTCGGACTTTTTCGAGTGGTGCAGGAAACACTTATTAATGTTCGCCGCCACTCAGGCAGCGCGACGGCCCGGATCCGCCTTCTCCAGAGCGCGGGCTTTGTAGTGCTTGAAGTGTCTGACGAAGGGCGGGGCTTACCCGAGAAAATGGTGGGTCCGGGCAAAAGAATGACGGCGGGGTTGGGCGTGGGCATGACGGGTATGCAAGAGCGGGTGGAACAACTCGGCGGCCGGGTGGAAATTGAAACCAGCAGCCGGGGGACGACCGTGAGGGCCTTCTTGCCGTATCGGCCCCTTTATTCCTGATCAATTGCGGCGGGCGCAAAGTCAATGGCGGCAAAGGCGCCGTCCAGCGCTGGCGCCGGGAATAAGTTGGGATGAATCAGGTGGGAAAGGATCTCCAGGCTATCCACAATTCGCGGCCCGGGGCGGCTGAAGTAAGCGGAGCCGTCGGTGGCAAATACGCGGCCTGCCTGAACGGCGGGGAGCCGGCCAATCGCGCGCGCGTTCACCAGCAATTTTCCTTCCGCCGAGGAACGTTGCAGATTAAATCCGCAGCAAGTCAGGACGATGACCTCCGGGGAAAAATCAAGGACCTGGTTCCAATCAATCCGATGAGAAGGAAGATGAGGATTGGCGAGATCGTCTCTGCCCCCGGCGATGTCCACCAGTTCTTTCATCCAGTGGCCGCCGCAAAAAGGGGGATCCACCCACTCCATGCAGAAGACCCGCGGGCGATTCGTGAGAAGAGCCGTCTTTTGTCGCACGCGGGCGATTCGTTGCTCGAGAGCGGCGCGCAATTTTCTCGCGGAGTCCGGACAGCCAACCGCCTCGCCCACTGCCTGGATGTTATCGAGGATGTCGGAGAGCGAGTGCGGCTCCAGATTCAAAACTGCAGGCTGGGAAGGCAGTTTTTTAACCGCTTCCTGGACACGATCAAATGAAACCGCACATACGTCACACAGTCGCTGCGTCAGAACAATATCCGGCCGCGATTTTTCGAGCAAGGGCAGATCGAGTTCGTAGAGGGAGCCGGTGGTCTCGAGGGTTGATGCAACCGCCGCATCAATTTGGCTGCTGGGAATCCCGGGCGGGATGTTGGTGCGCGTCACCCGAGGGATGCCGGAAGTTTGAGGAGGGTAATCACATTCGTGAGTCACGGCCACCAGCGAATCGCCCATCCCAATGGCAAATACTATTTCCGTGGCGCTCGGGAGCAGGGAGCAGATTCGCAATCAGAGTTCCTTTGTTGAAGGTGCTACTATTTTTTGTTGGCCATGTGGCGCTATCCGGTGCAACGTGAACAGGCCCTGAACGTTCAAAACGCCTGCCAGTTCATACTTGATTCGAACACCAGTTCGCCGTGTCCGGAGTGGACGTCCTCCACCCGCAGGCAATAAAGGCGCCCCTGAGTGAAGGACGCTTCCAGCTTATGATTCGTTCCGGTCCAGATCAAATGAACTCCGCCGCGGAAATCGCCGCTCAATCCGTCAATGGGACCCAGCGCCTGCTTTACTTCATCCTCGGAGGGCGTGCTCACGAGCCGTTGCGGGTGCGCATAACCTGCGGCGCTCCCCGCGGGCAGATCCCGGGCCGGATCCTCGGCCACTAACGATTGAATGAGGCTTTGGATCCGGCCTTCTTTTTTTGCGGTTTCTTCAGCAGCCCACTCCCTTTGCAGCCGGGGAAGCCCGAGCGTAAACCATGCCACCAATAACGCGGCGATGCCGAGTTGAATTGCGATCACTCGGGTGAGCCTGGACCGGGAACTGAAAGGCGCCTTCATACATTCATGATCCGGAAAGAGCTTCAACCTCAAAATTAGATTATACGCCTGCCCTATGCCCGATACAATTTTGGGTGGAGTTGGGTAGTGGTGTCTTTTGCCAGTCGTGGGAATGACGAGAGCTTCGAAGGGAATCTGATTCCATATGACACCACTACCCGGACTTTGCGTGGACAAGAGGACTGGCCGCGAGCCCAAAAGTTGACGGGAGACGAGCGGAGCGATAACATTTTGCGACTTCGACAGCCACGAGTGGCGGCAGGCCCATTCAGTGCCATTGCGATGGCAAATCGTCGATGCCACTGGGTTTAGGTTCTGGAAATAAAAGGCGTGAAGTCAGGCTGAGTTCAATGGTTCAAAACACCAACGGCGGCTGGTCGCGCCCACGCGCCTTTCTTGCCCTGACGCTCCTGGTTTTCGTTGTTTACAATTCAAATTTCCGCTGGTTGCTTTCCCGCGACAGCATCCCGGCGCGTGTGCTCCCCTTAAGTCTGCTCCTGGATGGACATCTTTATGTCGATGATTGGGTCGCGCCTTACCAGCAGGGGCAATTCGCCCGGGGCGCCTATTACGTCACCTCGGCTCGCGGCCATCTGTATTCGGTTTATCCGATAATCGAGCCCCTGGTGATCACCCCCCTCTACGCGATTCCCGCCTGGTGGCTTTCGCGGCAGCATCCTCAATATGCAAAGGGCTCTTTCGTTCTCACCACGATCATTGAAAGCATGGAAAAACTGAGTGCCTCGCTGATGGCGGCATTGTCCGTGGGCCTTCTCTTCCTTGCCCTGCGAAATTATACTTCTTCGGGAACGAGCTTGATCATTACGTTGGTTTACGCCCTGACCTGCAATACCTGGGCTATTTCCAGCCAGTCTTTATGGCGCCACGGTCTTACCGAACTCAGTTTCGCCCTGTTATTATGGGCGCTATCGAAGAATCTTGACGAGTCGGGCGGACCTTTCTGGGCAGGCCTTGCCCTGGCGATGGCGACCGCGAACAAACCGGCGTATGTCCTTCTGGTCTTGCCTTTTCTGATCTACATGGCCCGCTCGCATCGCAAAAAACTTAATGTTTTTTTCTTTCCTCTCGCCGTTATTGGCATGGCGGTGCTCAGTTACAACTTTTATTTTTTTGGCAGGATATTGGGCGCCTACCCCAATCCCCTGGGCCCCATGACGGTCCCGGGCGGACCGCTGACTCCAATTCATATTCCCTGGTGGGACGGGCTGGCAGGTCTTTTGATCAGCCCGAACCGTGGGCTATTCATCTACACGCCCTGGACAGTTTTCGCCCTGTGGGGCGCGGCGCGGGTATGGAAGGAAAACTTTCAAGGTTGGGGGCGATATCTTCTTCCAGGCATGGCCACCGTCTACCTGGTGCATGCGCAGCTCGGTCTTTGGTGGGGCGGAGGTTGCTTCGGCCCGCGTTATCTCACCGATCTTCTGCCCCTTCTCGCCTTTTTTCTTATTCCGATCTGGCCCAGGATTCGATCTTCCCACATCACTTCTGCGATCTTCGCTTTGTGCGTCGTTTTCAGTCTTTGGGTCCAAATCATCGGCGCCTACTATTATCCGAACGGCAATTGGGATTCCACTCCTACGACAGTTGAGGCCGACCCGAGGCGAGTTTGGGATTGGTCTGACACCCAACTTCTGAGAACGTGGAGGGCGGGTCCGGCGAGGCTTGAAATTCTGGATGAAGCAGGCACGTTCTTTCAAGCCGTGTCATTTGAAAGCAGCCAGCCCGCGGTCCGCCTCGCAATAATTGGCCTGGATAACGATCGCGTCTGGGGATTACTGAAGGACATTGCGAGAGAGCCGGCGGCGGAACTGGTGGCTATTGCGGATTCGAACCCCGAGCTGGTGGCACGCGCCAGGGCGCAAATTCCAAGCAAGGTGAGGTTTTATGACGATTACGTGAAAATGCTCGACGATATAAAGCCCGCCGCGGTGATAGTGACCACCGCTCCCGATCATCACCTGGAGATCCTGCGCGAGTGTGCCAGACGGCATATCGATTTCTCCACCGAGGAACCAATTTCTCTGACGGCCAAGGATGCCCGCGAAATGGAAAGCGTGGCGCGCGCGGCAAGAATCAAATTGATGGTGAACTACGCGAATGTTTGGGTCGGATCCAGTCAGGAAATGTTCGGCCGCGTGGCCGGTGGAACCATTGGCCCGGTGCAGAAAATCGATGTGCGCTACGGGCACGTGCGGCCAAAGGAAACCGGCAAGTCCAAAAATGATGCGAGTTGGCGCAATGATCCGGCCCGAGGCGGTGGCGCGCTGATGGATTTTGGGTGTTACGGGGCGGAATGGGCTCTCTGGTTGAAAGGCCGGCCGTCCAGCGTGTTCGCCTATTCGCTCAATTTGAAACGTGGAAATTCCGAGAGCGCCGATGACGATGACGTCATTCTGCTCAAATACCCGGACGGCACGGCCACCATTCAAGCCTCGCATGATTGGCCATTTAATCAGGGCGAGGTGGAGGCTTTTGGCCCCAAAGGAAGTCTGCTGGCCACGCGTGACGCATTGTATTTTCGCGCAGCCCGAAGCAAGGCGGAGGTCGGGTATCTCGATGGGCGGGCGATTGCATTGCCCACCGTGCTGCACGAAACCAGCAGTGCGGTTGCGTATTTTATTTATCACATCCGGCATGACCAGCCGATTGAAGATCCTGTCTCCGCCAGGATGAATGTGCAGGCGGCAGAAATCCTTGACGCTGCGAAGGAGTCCATTCGCACCGGCGCGGCGGTGGAATTGCCCCGGCAGTAAGGTGTTCCGAAAGCCGGGCCGGCTGGTGAAAAAAGGCAAGTGATTTTCTTTAAATTCCGGTACTATCTTTCCACCTCGAGAACT
Source organism: Terriglobia bacterium (assembly GCA_035946625.1). Lineage (GTDB taxonomy): Bacteria > Acidobacteriota > Terriglobia > UBA7540 > UBA7540 > DASYXZ01. The sequence goes on from DASYZE010000089.1 coordinate 27,045, forward strand.
TCAGGAGCTTAATCACATGGATCGCAGAAACTTTATGAAAAATTCTCTCGCCGCCGGCCTGGCCCTTCGGGGTTTTCCGCACATTCTGGGCGAGACCGCTCCGCCTTATCGTGTTGCCCTAATCGGGACGGGTTGGTGGGGGATGAATATTCTTCATTGCGCGATGGAAGCCGGGGATTGCAAAGTTGTGGCCATGGCGGACGTGGATGAAAATCAGTTGAATCCGGCCGCGGACAATGTGGAAAAACTTTCCGGAGACAAGCCGGTCCGGTACAAGGATTTTCGCGAGCTGCTGGAAAAGCAAAAGCCCGACATTGCGATTGTCGCCACGCCCGACCACTGGCATCCGCTCATCATGATTGCCGCCGTCAAAGCGGGCGCGCACGTTTACGTGGAGAAGCCCATCAGCCATACCGTCCTCGAGGGCCGGGCCATGGTGCGGGCGGCGCGCGACGCCCATCGCGTGGTGCAGGTTGGATTGCACCGCCGCGTCTCTCCGCACAATATCTCAGGAATGGAGTTCATCAAATCCGGGAAAGTGGGCAAGATCGGCATGGTCCGCACCTTCGTTCATTATGCCGGAGGGCCGGGCGAGTCTGTGGCCGATTCGCCGGTCCCGGCGGGGCTGGACTGGGATATGTGGTGCGGGCCGGCCCCCAAGCGGCCATTCAACAAGGCGATTCATCCCAAGGGATTCCGGCATTTCCTGGAATATGCCAACGGCCAATTGGGAGACTGGGGCGTTCACTGGTTGGACCAGATCCTCTGGTGGACGGAAGAGAAATATCCAAAAAGAGTTTTCTCCACCGGCGGCCGGCACATTCTGGCGGACAATACCAACTGGCCGGATACCCAAGTGGCGAGTTTTGAATTCGAATCATTCACCGCCGTTTGGGAGCACCGGCTGTACGCGGGCAACGAAGCGGAAAAGACCAACATCGGCGCCTACTTCTATGGCACCGAAGGCACGTTTCACATGGGATGGCTGGATGGCTGGACTTTTTATCCCGCGGACAAGAAGAAACCGACCATTCATCAGGACGCCCAGCTTCATGACCCCGACCAACAGAACATCAAGGAACTTTGGGCCGATTTTATTCAAAGCATCAAGACCGGACGCCGGCCCGTAAACGACATTGAGAGCGGACATCGCTCCACCAACATGGCATTGCTCGGCATGTTGTCATTGAAGCTGGGCCGCAGCGTTCATTGGGACGGCGAAAAAGAAACGATCATCGGAGACCCGGAAGCCAACAAACTCCTCAGCCGGAAATATCGCGAGCCCTGGCATTATCCGGTTTAGGCAGTCAAAAAAAAATTTGATGAAACAACAATCAACCCTTCAAGAGATTGTTGGAACCTACAATGCCGCCGCGCCGCTGGAGGATGCGTCGACCATTTCCGCGCCGTGGTATGTGGACCCGCAAATTGCAGAGCTCGAACGCCGGACCGTGTTCAGCCGCTCGTGGCAGGTGATGGCCCGCTTTGATCAGTTGCGCGGGGCAGGCGATTACGTCACCGCGACGGTGGCCCACGAACCCATTGTGGCGGTGCGCGGCGCGGATGGCGTGTTGCGCGCCTTCTTTAATGTCTGCCGCCATCACGCCGCCGCGGTGGCCACGGAGCCCGCGGGCAACGCGTCCGCCCTGCGCTGTCCATACCATGGATGGACCTACGGACTCGATGGCAGACTGAAAGGCATTCCGGAATTCGACGGGGTCTGCAACTTTGACCGCATCGCGAACGGCCTCTTGCCCATACGTGTGGAGGTGTGGGAGAACTTTGTTCTGATCAATCTTGATCCAACCGCGCTCCCGCTTCATGATTTTCTGGGCAGCCTGGTGGCTCGCGTCCGGCCGCTCAGTCTTTCTCAGCTACACTTTGTGGAGCGGAGAACTTACACCTTGAATTGCAATTGGAAGGTCTACGTGGACAATTATCTGGATGGCGGGTATCACGTGCCGCATCTGCATAAAAGCTTGAACAGCGTGCTGGACTACGTGGAATACACGATCGAGAATCAGGACCGCTTCTGCCTCCAATCAAGTCCCATCCGCTCCTCGAGCGGCGACAATTTGACTGCGGCGGTGCGGCGGGGGCGCGCCTGGTATTTTTGGCAATACCCGAACTTCATGTTCAACGTCTACGAAGGCGTGATGGACACCAACCTGGTGTTGCCGCTCGCTGTGGACCGCACCGCCGTGATTTTCGATTTTTATTTCAGCGATGTGGATGAGTCCAGCCGAGAGCGCAACCAGCAGAGCATCAACGTGGGCGAAAGAATTCAGGATGAAGATGTGGCCATTTGCGAATCCGTTCAGCGCGGCCTGCAATCGCGCGCCTACGGGGCGGGGCGGCTCTCCGTGCGGCGCGAAGCGGGCGAGCATCTGTTTCACCGCTTGCTTTATTCGGACCTGATGAAAGGCCTGGAGTAGGCGGAATCTTAGCGCCCTCCGCTCCTCCCAATTGAGAAAACCGAAAATTGAAGATCGAAAAACTAAAATCAAAGCTTCAGACGCTTAACGCGTAGCGATGAAAATCCACATCCCGCTTATAGCCCAACTTCTCATAGAGCCGTTGCGCGGAAAGATTATCGATGGCCGTCTCCAGGATGAGTTCCTTGGAGGCGGTTGAGACAGCCAGTTGCCGCGCGCTCTCCATCAAGGCCGCGCCCACACCTCGTTTTCTCGCTTCGGGCGCCACAAAGAGGTCGTTCAAAATCCAGATCCGTTTCATGGAGATCGACGAGAAGGCGGGATAAAGTTGGACAAACCCGACCGGCTTCGAGCCTACGATACTTTCGAGCGTGGCCAGGAAGACGACCGATTCACTTGCCTTCAACCTCTCGGTGATGAAGCGGTGGGCGGCAGAATAATCCGACGGTTGTCCATAGAATTGCCGGTAAGCGTCAAAAAGCGGGGCGATTAATTCCGCATGCCAGATTTCGGCGCGAATAACCTTGAGCGAACTTGCGGGCGGGTTCATACGGGCGACCTCCGGGCTACAGATGAAGGGGCGAGACATCATAACCCGAATCCAGCCGCTTTAATCCATTTTTGCCGCGGCTCTTACGCAAGGAGTTTTAATCGTCCGATTTCTTGACGGGGGGCTTGAATGTTGATACTGTTCGCACCAATACAAATTAAAGGAGATCACCATGCCCAGATATCTGATCGAGCGTGAAATTCCCGGCGCGGGGAAGTTGTCGAAAGAGGAATTACACGGCATCGCACAGAAATCTTGCAGCGTTCTGAATAATTTGGGGCCGCAGATCCAGTGGAAGGAGAGCTACGTTACTGCGGACAAGATTTATTGCGTCTACATTGCGCCCAACGAAGAAATGGTGCGCGAGCACGCGCGCCAGGGCGGGTTCCCTGCCAACCGAATTTCTGAGATCAAAACCATGATCGATCCCACGACGGCGGAGTAACCTCAGGCGCCGGCGGGGAAGCGCGCTGATGCTTTCCAGTCACAGATTCAGTTCCCATGTTTCGGCCACCAAGTTCTGCCCGAAGCTCCGATGGCGCTTTTTGGCCGCCCGTGAGAATCCTGCCCGCTGGTAGAGGTGGCGCGCAGCCTTCAGCTCACTTTGAGTCCACAGTGTGATCTTGCGGTAGCCTGCTTGCCGGGCGAAGCGGATGCATTCGGCAATCAGGCGCGCCCCCATGCCCCTGCCGCGCGCCCTGGGCTCCACCAATAATAAACGGAGTTTGGCCACCTTCTTTGATTTTTTCACCAGGAAGACTGAGCCCACAATCTCGCCATCCTTTTCCGCCATCCAGCAGTGCTCGCGCTTGGGGTCGAAGTGATGGATAAATTTCGCCACAATTTCCGCCACCAGTGCCTCAAAGTGTTCGTCGTAGCCGTATTCCTGCGCATATAGAGCGCCGTGCCGCTGCACCACCCAACCCATGTCGCCGGGCTGGTGCGGACGGAGGAGGTATGTTGACTCGGAAGTGTCTTGGGGTTCCTGCGGAGGTCCAAGCAGCAACTCGATTGTAGCCATGGCGCCCACCAGGCGGCTTTGGTCCGCCGCGGACAAATGCGCCAACAATGCGCCAACCTCTTCACTCGAGCGGGCGTCGAGGGAGGCGAAGTTTTTGTGGCCGCCGGCGGTGAGCGACAGATGACTTTGCCGCGCGTCGGTTGGGGAGAGCGACTTCCGGATAAGGCCGCGTTTTCCAAACCCCCGCAGAATGCGGCTGAGGTAGCCTGCGTCCAATCCCAATTCACGGATGAGCTCGGTGGCGGTGGGTTTCTGGCGAGTCGCCAGTTCGTAGAGGATGCGAACTTCGATCAGGGAAAAAGGGCTGCGGTACACGCCTTCGTTCAGCACGCCGATTTTCCGGGTGTAGAACCGGTTAAAACGGCGAACGGCTTGAATGCAGCCATCGCGATGGGGGGGCGTCATTCGCGTCACCTCGCCAGGCATCATTCGACGGTAGAAGACATTGTCAATTAATTAGTTGATTTCGTCAAGTAATTTAAAAACAATCCGGGGCGCGTCGCCGGCCCCATGGATTTGCGGCCGCACATGGCCGTTATTCCAGAGTCGGCTGACCCGGAATTACCGGTCCTGCCCGCGGAGTAATCTTACCGGGTCGGGCATGGCGGGGGCTTTGCCTGTGGGTGCGGCGACTTGCTCGACGGGTTCGAGCTTGTCGCCCTCGCCAGGAGCGAGAAAGAGGTTGGACTCGATGCCATGCTGCTTGGTGTAAAGGTCGAAGTAACGGCCGTGCGCTGCGTAAAGCGTCTGGTGGGTTCCGCGCTCGACGATTTGCCCACCCTCCATCACCAGGATCTGGTCGGCCCGCCGGATGGTGGACAAACGGTGCGCGATTACAAACGTGGTGCGCCCCTGCATCAAATAGGAAAGTCCTTCCTGAATCAAGGCTTCGGATTCGGAGTCGAGGCTCGACGTCGCTTCATCAAGAATCAGGATTCGAGGATCGGCCAAAATGGCTCGGGCGATGGAGACGCGCTGCTTCTGCCCGCCGGAGAGCCGGACGCCGCGCTCGCCCACCACCGTTTCGTACTTCTTTTCAAACCCTTCGGCGAATTCGTCCACCCGTGCAATCCGGCAGGCCGCCAGGATTTGTTCGTCGGTGGCTTCAGGGCGCGAGAACGCGACGTTCTCCCGAATCGTGCCGTCAAAGAGAAAAGTTTCCTGGAGCACGATGCCCAGGTGGGTGCGATAGGATTCCAGTCGAATCGTGGAAAGGTCCATGCCATCCACTTGCACCGTGCCGGTGGTCGGAACATAAAACGAAGCGATCAAACCAATAATGGTTGACTTGCCCGCGCCGGACGGCCCTACCAGGGCCGTGACCGTCCCCGGATTGGAGTGGAAACTGACGCCGTGCAGAACGGTTTTGCCGGTATCGTAGGCGAAATCCACTTTTTCAAAAGCCACTTCCCCCCGGATCCCGTCCAATCGCTGCACTCTTTGCAGATCCTCATCTTCGGGGCGCTCCTCCAATATTTCCCTAGTGCGCTCAAGACCGGCGACAGCCTCGGTAAGTTGCGTCCCAATCTGGACAATTTGAAAAATAGGCGCCACGAGCATGGCGAGGAAGGCGGTATAAGTGTAAAAAGTCCCCAAGGTCATCGTGCCGGCCAGAATCTGGCGGGCGCTCAAATACATGATGAGCCCGCTCACCACACCCAACAAGGTGGTGGAAGAGAGGCTCATGACGGACATGGCGGTGAGGGTCTTGAGCACATTTTGAAGCAGCCGCTCCACACCGCCGGCAAAAACTTTTTCTTCGCGCTCCTCGGCATGGTAGCCCTTGATCACGCGCACGCCCCCCAGCGATTCAGTGAGGCGGCCGGTCACTTCGGCGTTGATTTTGCCACGCTCGCGGAAAATGGGGCGGATCGTTTTGAAAGCCAATTGGAGAGCGAGCGCGAAGACGCCCAGAATGGCGAAGGCCAGGAGAGTCATAAAGGCGCTGATTTTGATCAGAATGACGAAGGCAAAGGAGGCCGTCATCAGGCCGCCGGCAAATTCCACCAGGCCGGTACCCACCAGGTTGCGCACGCCTTCCACGTCGCTCATGATGCGAGACACCAGCGCGCCCGACCGGTTGGCGTCGTAATAGGCGACGGGCAAGCGCCCGATGTGGGCCTGCACCTGACGCCGGAGATCGGCAATCATGCGCTGCGCCGCTTTGGAAAGAAGTTGGGTGAGGGCGTAGGAGGTCACCCCTTGGACGAGAGTAGCCGCAGCCACTGCACCGATGAGCGGGAGCAGAAATTGACTTTGCCTCTTGCCGATAATGTCGTCAATCAGATATTTGGGCGATGCGGGCAGGACGAGGCCCGCCACCCGGTTGATGGCCATCAAGCCGAAGCCCAACGCCAAGAGCCAGCGTCGGGGCCTGATCAGGGCCCAAATATGCGGCAGAATTTTCCAAATAGGATCAGACTTTTCCGCTTTGGTTACGTGAGGGGTCGGATGGTGGGGGCTCATGTGCAATTTAAGCTCTCAAACCTCTGCCGGGCGCGCCAATACAAGAAAGGCGTGTACGAGCACCCAGGCACGAACCTCGAGTATCGAAGTTTTTTGTGGCTCGCCCACCGTGACAACTGCACTTTTCAATCGTCTCATATATTAGCACGCCTCTGGCAAGGGCAGGGCGTGATGCCTCCAAAGCCTTGGGCGCTTGTACAGAGTGTAGATGCTTGATCGCGCCAAAGTATGCGGTTCTGCCTGTCCGATTATGGGAAAGGGAAATCCCACAAGCGGGCACTCATGATAAAAGGAGGCCTGCCACCTAAATATTAAGGTGATTGATTTGAGTGACATAGATGGCGTCGCACGATGGCATTGCGTTTGCCACAATAGGGACGGAGAATAAGGAATATGGATGTCCCTCGACCTCAGGCACTACGTCAAAAACGAATACGCCAGGCGGCCTACCTTGTGATTGCCATTGTGGCGGTTACAGCGGCCACCATCGCGCTTTCTAAACTTAAAGCCGCCGCCCCCACCGTGGAGTTTGGCACCCTTTGGCCGGATACGGTCAAAAGGGGAACCATGCTCCGCGAAGTCCATGGGTTGGGCACCCTGGTGCCGGTGGAAATTCGTTGGATTCCCGCCGCCACGGACGGTCGCATTGATCAAAGGTTGGTTCTTCCTGGTACGCCGGTGAAACCTGACACTGTTCTGGTGGAAATGAGCAATCCGGAATTGCAGCAGTCGGCGGTGGACGCGGAATACCAGATGAAAGCAGCTCAGGCCGACTATAACAGCCTAAAAGTAAAACTGGAAACCACCCTCCTTGACCAAAAGTCTGTTGCCGCAACTGTGGGCGCAGATTACCGCCAAGCCAAGCTACAGGCGGAAGTGGATTCCAAGCTGGCCGAGAACGGGCTTATTTCCAACCTGACGGTCCAGCTCGATAATGTTAAAGCGGATTCGCTAAAAACCCGCAACGCCATTGAGCAAACCCGCCTGAGCACGGATGCGGCTTCTGAGCAAGCGCAGTTGGACGCACAGCAAGCCCAAATCGATCAAAAAAAGGCGCTTTATGAGTTGAAGAAAAGCCAGGTGGAGTTACTCCATGTGCGGGCTGGTATTGAGGGGGTGCTCCAGCTTCTGCCGGTGGAAGTCGGCCAGAACGTGACCGCCGGAACGAACATTGCGCGCGTCTCGCAGCCTTCAAAGCTCAAGGCTGAAGTGAAGATCGCTGAAACTCAGGTGAAAGACGTAGCGCTGGGCCAGAAGGCGACCATCGATACTCACAACGGCATCATCCCCGGCCATGTGATCCGCATCGATCCTTCGTCGGTGAATGGGACGGTGACGGTGGATTGCGGCCTGGACGGCCCTCTGCCGTCAGGTGCGCGCCCCGACCTGAGCGTGGACGGCACCATTGAATTGGAAAAACTAAACGATGTGCTTTATGTGGGCCGGCCTACCTTTGGACAGCCCGATAGCACGGTGATGCTCTTCAAGGTCATTGACCACGAAAAAGAGGCGATTAAAGTTCCGGTCAAACTGGGCCGGAGTTCGGTAAGTACCATTGAAGTTTTAAGCGGGTTGAACGTCGGGGACGAAGTGATTCTTTCGGACATGTCCCGATACGACGCCGTGGACCGAATTGAACTCAGCCATTAGGGAAATTGGCGATGGAGTGATTTGGTGATTGAGCGATTGAAAAAACGAAAAGCGAAACTGGAAAATCGAAACTCGGCGAAAATTCTCAAATTTTGAGGTTGCAGTTTCGATGGTCGCTGGCCATTTATGCGCGCGATCGCTGCATCGCACCCTCACTCAATTCCATCAATGGAAGCTGGGGTTCCAATTTGAGTTCCAGGCTTCCAATTTCAAGTTTCTGGTTTCCGATTTCCAAAAGCATGCATCGCAGATGTTTTTACGACCTACTATAAGGAGAAAAAATGGAACCCAACCCCCAAACGCAATTGGCCGGAGACGCCCAAAGCAGGGCAAGCTCCTCGCGGCCGTCTCTGATTCACCTCGAAAGTGTGACCAAAGTTTTCTACACTGACGAAGTGGAAACGCACGCGCTGTCGGGGATTCACCTGGATATTCAGAAAGGCGAGTACATCGCCATTGCCGGGCCTTCGGGCTGCGGCAAGTCCACCCTTCTGTCCATCCTGGGGCTTCTCGATTCCCCTTCGGATGGTACCTACATCCTGAACGGGAAGTCGGTGGCGGACCTTACCATGTCCGAGCGCACCCGCATTCGCAATCGCGAAGTGGGATTCATCTTTCAGGCGTTCAACCTGATTGGCGATCTCACCGTTTACGAGAATGTGGAGCTGCCCCTAACCTACCGGGGCATGCCCTCGGCGGAAAGGAAGCAGCGTGTGCAGGAGTCGCTGGAAAAAGTCGGCATGGCGCACCGCATCAAACACTACCCGTCACAACTCTCTGGCGGTCAACAACAAAGAGTCGCGGTGGCGCGCGCGCTGGGCGGCAAGCCATCCGTGCTGCTGGCCGATGAGCCCACCGGAAACCTGGACTCGAAGAATGGCGAACAGGCCATGGAACTGCTCCGCAACCTTCACCGCGAGGGCGCCACGATTTGCATGGTCACTCACGATCCTCGTTACGCCCGCCACGCGGAGCGCACGGTTCGCCTGTTTGACGGCCGCATAGTGGATGAGAGCATGGCCGAGGCCCAGGAAGCGTAAGTTAGCTGCATTGGAGCCACGGGGTGATTGAGGGGCGGGCCACCGAGCCGTTGTGTCGAAACTGGAAATTGGAAACGGGAAAATCGAAAAGCGAAATTCGAAGGACGAAACTCGATCGGTCCGGAAAAAGGATTGGAGTTTTGATTTTCGAGTTTCTGATTTCGTTTTCCATGTATCTGATTTCCAGTTCGTAGTTTTCGGCCTCATTGCAGCGGGGGCATTGGGTGGAATGCGATGAAGAACTTCCTTCAAGATCTCAAATACGGCTTGCGGATGCTGGCCAAAAGCCCGGCCTTCACCGTGGTCGCGGTGCTCACCCTCGGGCTGGGGATTGGCGCCAACACCGCCATATTCACCATATTTAATGCGGTGCTACTGAATCCCCTGCCGGTGAAGGACGCTTCGCGCCTCTTTGAATTGGACACCACCGACAAGAAGACCTTGCTTGCCCTGGGCAACACGACGAAGCTGGGCGTCTCTTTCCCCAACTACCAGGATTACGCGCAGCAAGCCAGCGTCTTCTCCGGCCTGGCGGCGTTCTCCGGCCCGCTGCCCTTGACGCTCAGTGGCGGTGAAAAACCGAAGCAATATCAGGGCTCGCTGGTGACGGCAAACTATTTTGACGTGTTGGGCGTCCATGCTCTGCTGGGCCGGACATTTCGCCCGGATGAGGACCAGCATCCCGGCGGGGACTCAGTGGCGGTGATCAGCTATGGATTCTGGTCGCGCGAGTTCGGGGGCGCTCACGACGCGTTGGGACGGACGTTGGCCTTGAACGGAAACAGTTACACAGTAATTGGCGTTACCCCGCCGCAATTCAAAGGGACTTTCCTCTTTGCCAGCTCCGACCAGATCTGGATCCCTGCCAGTATGCACTCGAGAGTCCTGGATGGCTTCTTTGAAGCCAACTTCAAGGATCGCAGGTTTTTAGATTTCACTTCTTTTGGCAGGCTAAAGCCAGGCGTGAGCGTGCATGAGGCGGATACGGCCGTGGGAACAATCGCCTCCCGTCTTGAGCAACAATACCCCAAGGACAACGCGGGACGCGGCGCGACACTTTCACCGATTGCGGACGCTGCTTTGGGCATCAACCAACACGATCAAATTGCCAAGGCAGGCGGAGTGCTGCTGGGGATAGTGGGCCTGGTTTTATTGATTGCCTGCGTCAACATAGCCAACCTGTTGCTGGCACAAACGGCGCGGCGCGAAAAGGAAATGTGCCTGCGCGCGGCGCTGGGCGCCGGTTCCGGGCGCCTGGTGCGGCAGTCGCTTACGGAGAGCTTTTTGCTCTCGATTCTGGGCGGCGCCTCCGGATTGCTGATCGGTTACTGGGGGCGATCCGTGCTGTGGTCTTACCGTCCCACTTTCTTGCAGCGATCGCACATCCCTCTGCCGCTGGATGGGCGCGTTCTCGCTTTCACTTTCGGCATCTCCATTCTGACCGCCATCCTCTTTGGATTGGTCCCTGCGTTCAAAGCTTCGCGGCCGAATCTGGTGGAAACACTGAACGCGGGCGGACGTAGTGGGAGCATGGCCTGGGGCCGGAATCGATTCCGCCAGGCCCTGGTGGTTTCCGAAGTGTCTCTGGCCCTGATCACCTTGATTGGAGCGGGCTTGTTCTTGCGCAGCCTGAGCTACGCAGAATCGCTCAACCCGGGATTCGAGTCCAAAAAACTCTTCGTGATGGGCTTCGATTTGGGGTCGCAACATTACGACGAGGACCGCGGGGAGCAATACTTCCGCGACGCTATTGAGCGCGCCGCCTCCGTCCCCGGTGTTCAGTCGGTGGCGGTGGCCTCCAGCTTCCCCATGGGTGGCGGGCTGGCGAGGACAATCTTCCTCGAAGGGCAGGACGAAAAAAGCGGACAACAGGGGACGCTGACCGCGCTGGACAACATCTCGCCGGGGTTTTTTCAAACTGAAGGGATTCCCCTTCTCAAGGGTCGGGCGTTCACAGACCTTGATCGTAAAGGCACCAAGCCGGTGGCCATGGTCAATCGCGCCATGGCCCGGCACTTCTGGCCCGGAGAGAATCCACTGGGCAAACGATTCCATTTCTTCGGCGATCCCATGCTGCTGGAAGTGGTGGGCGAAGTGGCTGACTCGTGGCAGTTCGGGGTAGGCGAGGATCCTCAGCCCGTCGCCTATCTTTCCATGGCACAGTATTATGCCTCCTTCGGCGTGCTCCACGTGCGCACATCAGGAAACCCGGGGGCGGTGATTTCTTCCGTGCGCGAGCAGGTGCAATCGCTGGACCGCAACCTGGCGCTCGTGAATGTGAATACGATTGGAGAATTGCTGGACCAGGGGCTTTGGGCGCCACGCATGGGTGCAATTTTGCTTGGTGTCTTCGGAATGCTCGCCCTGGTGCTTGCCAGCGTGGGCATTTACGGCGTGCTCTCCTATTCGGTTTCACAACGCATCCAGGAAGTGGGCATTCGGATGGCCTTGGGAGCGACTCCGCTGCAGGTCCTTGGCTTGGTATTGAAGCAGGGCATGGCGCTGGTGGCGATAGGGGTGGCGATTGGGCTGGCCGGATCGTTTGGCCTCGCGCGCCTGCTGGCCAGCCTCCTTTTTGGCGTTCACGCCTCCGACCCCGTAACCTTCGTCGGCGTTTCGCTTGTTCTCGGTGTCGTGGCATTGATTGCCACTTACATTCCCGCGCGCCGGGCGACGAAGGTAAATCCCATGGTGGCCCTGAGATATCAATGAAGAAAGGTAAAGGGGTAAAGGACAAAGGCCGAAGACGGAGTTAGTTTTTTACCTTTTAACCTTTAAACATCTGAAATCGCAAAAGAACAAAGACATGGGCAATTTATTCAAGGACGTACGCTACGGATTTCGGATGTTGGCCAAGAACCCTGCCTTCACAGCCATTGCCGTGATTTCGCTGGGGCTGGGGATTGGCGCCAACACCACCATCTTCAGTTTCGTCAACGCACTATTGCTCCGGCCGCCGGCGGTGGAAGCGCCGGCCAAGTTGGTGGAAGTCTGGAACCTAAACTTGCACGGGTCGGGAATTGAGCACTATTTGCCGCTCAACTACCCTGACTACGTATACTACCGCGACCACAATCAAGTATTTTCCAGCATGCTCGCCTTCGACGGAGAACCGCATATGGTGATTTGGAGCCGGTCCGGCCAGGGGGAGAAAACACAGGGCGCGCTCGTTTCCGGGAATTTCTTTGACGTGTTAGGCGTCAAGCCCACCTCAGGACGTGCGTTCTTGCCTGACGAAGATCAAACGCCCGGTGCGCATCCGGTAGTAGTGCTTAGCCACGCTTTTTGGGAACAACGCCTGGCCGCTGACCCTGGGGCTTTGGGAAAGAAATTCAATTTCAATGGCACCACCTTTACCGCGGTAGGAATTGCTCCGGCCGGCTTCAGCGGGATTATCGCCGGGATCCAGCCGGATTTTTGGACGCCGCTGGCCATGACGTTCCAGCTTACTCGTGACCCAAACCGATTGACGAATCATGATTCCTATTGGCTCTTCGGCACCGGCCGATTGAAAGTGGGTGTTACGCCGCCCCAAGCGCAGGCTGACTTGAACGTCCTATCTCATCACCTTCAAAGGGACTATCCCAAAAGCAATGACGATAAGGAAGCTGCACTGTTTCCGGTGACTCTTGTTCCAGGGCCATTCCGAGGATACGTGGCTGCTTTCACCGGAATTTTGATGGCCGTGGTGGGCCTTGTCCTCCTCATTGCTTGCGCCAATGCCGCCAATCTGTTATTGGCGCAAGCGAACGCACGCCGCCGTGAGACGGCCATACGCGCGGCGCTAGGCGCGGGGCGCGGGCGCTTAATCCGCCAGATCCTGGTGGAGAGTACCCTGGTCGCATTTCTGGGCGGATGTGCCGCCTTCCTCCTGGCAAGCTGGATGGCTCCCGCTCTGCTCACTCTCACCCCGCCGAGTTTGCCCATTAAGCTCGATGTTCCACTCGATTGGCGCGTGCTCGCCTTTACGCTGGCGGTGTCCCTGGCGACAGGCGTTATATTCGGGCTCGCCCCGGCGTTCCGCGCCGCGCGGGTGGACGTGATCCCGGTCCTTAAAGATGAAGGCGGCATTGGAGGTTACCGGCGATCGAAACTTCGGAACGTTCTGGTAGTGGCCCAGATTTCCGTCTGTCTCGTCTTGCTGGTCAGCGCCGGGCTCTGTGTGAGGAGTCTGATGAACGCACAGTCGATTGACCCCGGCTTTGACACCCGGCATGTATTGATGGCCGAGGTGGATCCGGGGACGCTGGGATATTCTGAATCGAAGGGCAGAGCGTTTTACCAAGAGTTGGTCGGTCGGGTGGAAGCATTGCCTGGGGTGAAATCCGTCAGCACGACGGGCTACCTGCCCCTGACCACCAACCAGGATATGGCTATGGCGGGACCCGAGCGACAAGCCAATCCGGCGCAAGGTCTGCCCGCGATCAATACCACCGATGTTGGCCCCGGTTACTTCAAGACCATGGGGATTCCGCTCCTTCAAGGCCGTGAATTCACTGCCCAGGATGGTCCCGGTTCGCCAGGCGTCGCCATTATCAATCAGGCGATGGCGAAAAGTTTTTGGCCGGGTGAGAACCCTGTCGGCCAGCGTCTGAGGCTGCCCAATGGGTCAAATCCGGCAACCGGTTCGAGTCTTGAGATTGTAGGCGTGGTGCGGACGGGAAAGTATCGAACTCTTAGCGAGGACGCTCTGCCTTTCTTTTACCGGCCCATGCTCCAGGCATATCATTCAAAGTTAACTCTGGTCGTTCGCGCCGCCGGTGATCCTCATAGCCTATTGCCTGAGGTGCGCCGCGAAATCCAGTCTCTGGACCCGAACGTGGTTCCCTTCGACATGGAAACCATGCAGGAGTATATGGCCCTTCCGCTTTTCCCCGCGCACACCACGGGCTGGCTGCTCGGCGCTTTTGGTTTTCTTGCTCTAGTGCTGGCCGTCGGTGGCCTTTACGGCGTGATGGCTTACGCAGTCTCCCAGCGCACTCACGAGATTGGAGTGCGCTTGGCTTTGGGTGCGGCGCGAGTCGACGTGATAAAACTAATGGTGAGGCAGGGAATGTTGCTGACGCTGATCGGAATTGGAATCGGCTTGGCCGGTGCTCTCGCCGCCACTCGCGTTCTTTCCAGCCTGTTATACGGAATCAGCGCCACCGATCCGTTGACGTTTGTGGGCGTCTCACTGATCCTGGCCGGAGTGGCGCTCGTTGCTAATTATATTCCCGCGCGCCGGGCGACGAAGGTGGATCCGATGGTGGCGCTGCGATATCAGTAATTGCCGATTTTCTATTGACGATTGACGATTGAAAAAAAGAAATCATCTTCAGCTTCAATCGACAATCGACAATCGGTAATTCTTGGACGGCAGGAGAAAGTTTATGGCGGCTTTAATCCAAGATCTGAGATACGGCTTCAGGATGCTGGCCAAGAATCCCGCCTTTACCGCCGTGGCCGTGCTCACCCTGGCGCTCGGCATCGGCGCCAACACGGCTATCTTCAGCCTGATTGACGCGGTCATGTTCCACGCGCTCCCGGTGAGGGATCAGGCAAAGCTTGTAGTGATGCGCTGGACGGCGCACAAGATGCCGGACCGCAACGGAACCAGCTCCTATGGCGACTGCGTCGATAACTACGCCGACAAAGACCCGTCCGCTTGTTCGCTTCCCTATCCATTTTTCGAGCAGATTCGTTCGGAAAAAGAAGCGTTTTCGGGAGCAACCGCATTCGCCGGGCCGGCGCAACTCGTGCTGAGCGGCGACGGGCCGCCGCGCATTGCTCGCGGGGAACTCGTTACCGGAGATTACTTCTCCACGCTGGGCGTGAAAGCGTTGGTGGGGCGCATATTGGGCCCGGAGGACGACATTCCTAATGCCGCGCCGTCCATCGTTTTGACCTATGCCTTCTGGCAAAGCGCGTTTGGTGGAGAGCGCTCCGCCATGGGTCGCACCGTCTCTTTAAACTCCGTTCCGTTCACCATTGTCGGAATCATGGAGCCGAAGTTCACCAGCTTGACACCCGGAAAGACGCAAGACATGTTTCTGCCCCTTTCCATGATTTCGCGTCTGAACGTAGGATGGGGAACCAGGGACTATCGCGCCCTCAACAACTGGTGGCTGGTGATCGTAGCGCGGCTGAAGCCCGGCATTTCGCTCGGCCAGGCACAAGCGGCGGCCAGCCTGACGTTCCGCAACGAAATGCTGCACGGCGAGAAGCCTCTCTCGAAGGCGTCGGACGATCCATCCATCATCCTCACACCTGCACAATCGGGACTGGGCGGACGGCGAGGTTTCTTCTCCAAGCCGCTTTATGTGCTGATGTTCGCCGTCGGCTTCGTCCTGCTGATTGCCTGCGCGAACGTGGCGGGACTGCTTCTCTCGCGCGGCGCGGCGCGGCATAAAGAGATGGCCGTTCGCCTCGCCTTGGGGGCGGGCCGCGCGAGAATGGTGCGGCAATTGCTCACCGAGAGTGTAACGCTTTCGCTCGGGGGAGGCGCGCTGGGAGTGCTTTTCGCGTTTTGGGGCGTTGACGCCTTGACGGCGATGATGGTGAGCAATCCGGACCGCCCCTTTCCCTTTGTGGTGGGACCTGATTGGCGCGTTCTGGCTTTCACGATTTCCATTTCGCTTCTCACTGGAATCCTTTTCGGGCTCGCGCCGGCTTGGCGCAGCACGCGCCTCGACTTGACGCCGGCGCTGAAGGAAAACTCTCAGACACTTCCTGGCGGAGAAAATCGCCCCGGTCGATGGTTCCATCTGGGCAAGGCGATGGTGGTGATTCAAGTGGCGCTTTCCATGATCGTGCTGGTGGGGGCGGGATTGCTGGTGCGGACGCTCCAAAATCTTCGCAGCATCAATCCAGGATTTGATACGAGCAACCTCTTGCTCTTCGGCATCAATCCAACCTTGGCAAAATACCCCGACTCCAAAATCCAAAACCTCTATCGCCAGTTGCAGGAACGCCTCGCCGCGCTTCCCGGCGTGACTTCCGTCAGCTATTCCTCATCCGCGCTGCTCAGCGGCAGTCTTTGGACCAGCGACTTGCACGTGGAAGGCCAGCCCGAAAAAGCAACTGAAGAAGTGGACATGCTGGCCACGGGGCCCGATTTTTTTAAAACGCTGCGCATTCCGTTGGTTGGAGGCCGCGCATTTACATCGTCAGATTTCCAGCAGGCCGCCCAAGCCGCAGCCGTTGATAAAGCCAGCCAGGAAGCATCGAAGTCGCAAACGCCCGCAATCCAGGCAGCAGCGCCCACCCTTGGGCCGCCGCCCATCCCGGTGCTGGTGAACCAGGCTTTCGTGGGCAAGTATTTTGCCGGCCAGAATCCTCTTGGCAAACGTCTGACTCAGGGCGACAGCTCAAGTACAAGTGGTGGTTCGGCTGTCGGCAAGCCGCCCTCGAAGAGTTGGGAAATTATCGGGGTGGCGGACGACACAAAATACAGCGATCTGCGCCGCGCCGTTCACCCCGCCGTTTACGTTCCGGTGACGGGCGGGGGCGCAAGTTTTGAGTTGCGCATGGCCTCAAATCCCGCTGCACTTATTCCGGCCGTTCGCAAGACCGTGAACGACACGGACAGCAGTCTCCCGATTTTTGACGTAAGCACTCAATCCCAGCACGTTGACGAGCTGCTGACCCAAGAGCGTGTGATCGCGCGGCTGGCGAGTTTTTTCGGATTGCTGGCACTGGTCCTGGCCTGCGTCGGACTTTACGGCCTGTTATCTTATGAGGTGGCGCGCCGAACTCGGGAAATCGGCATCCGCATGGCGTTGGGCGCGGAATCTAGCGACGTGCTGCGCACCATTGGCGGTCAGGGGATCCGAGTAACCGTCATCGGCCTGGCGGTGGGGATCGTCGGGGGATGGGCATTGACGCGCTTCTTGTCCAGCCTGCTTTTCGGCCTCAAGCCAACTGACCTCACCACCTTCACCGGCGTGTCGGTTATCCTGATGGGCGTAGCGCTCCTGGCATGTTACATCCCGGCGCGGCGGGCAACAAAGGTGGATCCTATGGTGGCGCTAAGGTACGAGTGACGAGTGTCGATTGTCGAGTTTAAGAATCGAATTAGCGCCGTTTACGGTTTTATCTTTTGCTCGTCACTTGTCACTGGTCGCCACGCTCAAGGAATCGGGATTTGAAGGGAAGGGAAAATGATCAAGCTGAACAACATTGAGAAATCCTACCCCGCGGGCGCAGCGCGGTACTACGTGCTGCGGCGGATCACGGCGGAAATAAAGGAGGGCGAGTTTGTCACTGTCATGGGGCCGTCGGGCGCGGGGAAATCCACCCTGCTCAGCATTCTGGGAATGCTGGATGCATCATGGACGGGTGAATTTTATTTCCTGGGCCAGCCCATTCACAAGATGAATCAGAAGGCGCGCGCCGAAGTTAATAAGAAGTACATCGGATTTGTATTCCAGCAGTACCATCTGTTGGACAGCCTCACCGTGGCGGAGAATCTCGATATCCCGCTTTCTTACCGGGACATTAAAGGCTCCGAACGGCAGGGAACGGTGGCCGATACGCTCGACAGGTTTCACATTGTGGGCAAGAAGGATTTATATCCCAGCCAGCTTTCCGGCGGGCAACAGCAGCTTGTGGCCGTGGCCCGCGCGGTGATCGCCAACCCAAAGCTGATTCTCGCCGATGAGCCCACTGGCAATCTCCATTCCAGCCAGGGCAAAGAAATCATGGAGCTGTTTAAGAAGCTGAACGGAGAAGGGACTACCATCATCCAGGTTACTCACTCCGAATTGAACGCCACTTACGGCAACCGGATCATCCGCCTGGCGGATGGTTGGATTTCGGACAAATAGTCCGTATCCCGTGACGCTTGATCGCGCGATAATGGAATTATGTTTGCTTGTCAGCCCTCAAATGAAGAAGCCCGACTCTAATTCAACCAGAGTATTGATTGCCGACGACCAACCGGACGTCCTGGAGGCGCTGCGCTTGCTGCTGAAGAGCGAAGGTCACAAGACGGAGGCCGTGGGCTCACCTGCCGCAGTTCTGTCCGCCTTGGAGGCGTTTGACTTTGACCTGGCCTTGATCGACTTGAATTATGCGCGCGACACCACTTCCGGTCATGAGGGGCTGGATCTATTGACTCGCATGCAAGCCATGGACGCTGCCCTGCCTGTGGTGGTGATGACGGCGTGGAGCAGCGTGGAAGTTGCGGTGGAAGCCATGCGCCGGGGGGCGCGGGATTTCATCCAAAAGCCTTGGGACAACGCACGCCTACTGGCCATTGTGCGCACACAAATCGAGTTGAGCGAGGCACTCCGCAGAGGCCAACGGCTGGAAGCGGAAAACCGCTTGTTGCGCGCCGAAGGGCGCCCCACCTTCATTGCCATGTCTGCCGTGATGCACCCCGTGCTCGAGCTCATCACGCGTATCGGGCCCTCGGACGCCAACGTGCTGATCACCGGTGAGCACGGCACGGGAAAAGAAGTGGTTGCCCAAACGCTTCATGCCTGTTCGGAGCGCGCCAACAAGCCGATGATCACGGTCAACACGGGCGGGCTCTCGGAAGGAGTTTTTGAGAGCGAACTCTTTGGCCACGTCAAGGGCGCCTTCACCGACGCCAAGGCCGATCGGGTGGGACGCTTTGATCTGGCGGACGGCGGCACTATTTTCCTTGATGAAATTTCCAACGTTCCGATGAACCTTCAGGCGAAGCTTCTGCGGGTGCTGCAAACGGGGGAATTCGAGCGCGTGGGCTCCTCCAAATCACGGCATGCGGATCTACGAATTGTATCCGCCACCAACTCTGATTTGAAGGCAGAGGTCGCGGCGGGACGATTTCGGGAAGATCTTCTCTTCCGCCTGAATACCATTGAGATTCACTTGCCGCCACTGCGCGAGCGGCGCGAAGACATCACCCACCTGGCAATTCATTTTCTTCACCAGCACGCCCAGCGGTACCGCCGTAAAGTGGCGGGGATTGACCCGCCGGCGCTCCAGGCGCTGCTTGATTATTCGTGGCCGGGGAATGTTCGGGAGCTGGACCACACGGTGGAGCGCGCCGTTCTACTGGCCCCGGGTGAGATGGTCCACGCCAGCGATCTGGGACTGCGTGCGACAGGTCGCGAGGGGCCGCCTCGCCTCGAAGATATGAGCCTGGAAGAAGTGGAATCTTTTCTAATCAAAAAGGCCCTGGCGCGCTACGATGGCAATGTAAGTGAAGCCGCCGAAGCTCTGGGTTTGAGCCGGAGCGCGCTTTATCGGCGATTCCAGAAATATGGACTGTCTTGATTTTGAAATGACCCGCCTTGGCCAACCAATTCACAAGCCGCTATCCCAGAAATAAGATTCTTAAAAGAAAACTGAGTTATGAGAATCGAGTTCTTCTCCTGGCTTTCCTGGGAGGATTGCCCGCCACCGTAGTGTCGATGGTCTTGTTGTGGGAAGGCGACTTTTCCAGCAAGGTGGAATGGACATTGACGATTCTGATTGTCGGCTTTTGGCTGGGTTTTGCCGCCGCCCTGCGGGATCGCGTGGTGATGCCGCTGCAAACCCTTTCCAACTTGTTGAGTGCGCTGAGGGAGGAGGATTATTCACTTCGGGCGCGGGGCGCGAGCCACGATGACGCCATGGGCGAAGTTTTTCTGGAGGCCAACGCCCTGAGCGAAACCATGCGCGAGCAGAGATTGGGGGCGGAAGAAGCCACGGCTCTGCTGCGTAAAGTGATGGCGGAGATTGACGTGGCGATTTTCGCGTTTGACGGACAACAGCGGTTGCGCCTGATAAACCGGGCCGGCGAGCAACTGATCGCCCAGCCGCCGGAAGGGCTCCTGGGCCGCAATGCCGATGAATTGGGTCTGGCCGATTGCCTGGACGGAGAGCCCATGCGCACGCTGGAGCGTTCTTTCCCGGGCCGCCCCAGCGACACCGCGCGCTGGGGACTGCGCCGCGGCACATTTCGCGAGCGCGGTTTGCCGCACCAATTGCTGGTCCTCGAAGACTTGAGCCGGCCACTCCGCGAAGAGGAACGCCAGGCGTGGCAGCGGTTAATTCGCGTGCTGGGCCACGAGCTCAACAATTCCCTGGCGCCCATCAAGTCCATGGCCGGAACCCTGGAAAGCATGCTCACCCGTCCGCAACGGCCGTCGGATTGGGAAGTGGATATGCGGCGCGGTCTCGAAATCATGAAAACGCGCGCGGAAGCGCTCAGCCGGTTCATGGAAGCATATTCGCGATTGGCGCGCCTCCCCCAGCCCAAATTCCAACCCGTTGAAATCGGCGAGTTGTTGCGGCGCGTGGTGGATCTCGAAAACCGCTTGAAAGTAACTCTGCTGCCCGGACCCAAGCTCACCATCCGGGCCGATGGCGACCAGTTGGAGCAGCTTGTGATCAATTTGGTGAAGAACGCCGTGGACGCAGCTCTCGAATCGGGTGGAGATGTAAAAGTCGGGTGGAAGAAAAACATCCACAATCTGGAAGTGTGGGTGCGGGACAATGGGCCGGGTCCGCCCACCACCACCAATCTCTTCGTTCCCTTTTTTACCACCAAGCCTCAAGGTACGGGAATCGGCTTGGTGCTCAGCCGCCAGATTGCGGAAGCTCACGGCGGCACTCTCACGCTCGAAAGCTGCAAGCCTGAGCCCGGGGCCGTGGCAAGATTGCGTTTGCCTCTTTCTTAATCATGATCCAATTTCGTTCGACTGATCGGGCGGCGTGAATTATTATTGCGGGGAATGCATTCTGCGATCTGCCCGACGGCCGAAGCACATCGAAATTGGGGATGGTAAGAACTTGACAATCGGGTCTTGCGAAGATCAAGATTCTACCTTCCCAGAAAGTTGTACCCGGCAGGACTGTAAATGAGTAGCTGAGTGGATGCGGGGGAATTTATCTTCGCTCGGGGCTTGGACGTGAAGCGAGCGGGTCAGCCCGCCAAAGCACTCCAGAGAGGCAGGAAATCATGAGCAACGAACAGGCCATGAAGGAATTCAAAGAAGGCTTGGATGCCTTGCGCAATAAGTTCCCCCGCCAGGCGCTGGTCCATCTGAAGAATGCGGTGGACCTGGAAAAGACCAATCCATTTTTTCTTTCCTATCTCGGGCTGACCATTGCCATGACGGACGGCAACCCGGTTGAGGCGGAAGACCTCTGTTACGATGCGGTTCGCAAACAACGCAACCAGCCGGAACTCTATTTGAATATGGCGGAAGTGTACCGACTGACGGGAAAAAAAGAGGACGCGATTGAAACGCTGACCACCGGGCTGAAGCTGACCAAAAGAGATGCGCGCCTGGCCGCGGCGCTGCGGAAAATGGGAATGCGTCAACCCCCGGTGCTGACTTTTCTGGATCGCAAGAATTTTATCAACGTGCAGCTCGGGAAGCTGCGATATAAAGTTCTTAAAGCGAGTGGCAAAGAGGCGTAGAAATATAGGGGTGGGCGAAGTCAGCCACCCGCAGGACTAGTCCTCGGAAAGCGGAGGCTTTTCGACGGGCAGGGGTTTTGCGCCTCCGCCGGGCAACGACTCAAGAAAAGGTCCTCCCAAATTTGCCAGCTTCTTTTCCAAACGGGCAGTGCAATCACACTCACCGCACGCCCAGGGTTCCTCTCCATTGTAATCGCGGCAGCGGCGACGGTCGTGCCCGTCCTGCACGCGTGTCAGTTCCAGGTACTGCTCCCAGTAAGGGCGCTCTTCCTGCAAGGGTGTCGGGCAATAGCAAACTTCCACCCACCGCGCCGTGCCATCCTCACATAAGCGCGCTTCCGCCATGTTGCGCAGGTATTCACCCTCGGCGACCGAACCCGCACCCAGAGTGCCCTCCTCAATCGATTTGAGCAGGGAAGCCTTTCGTCCGGGTTTCACGCGCGCTCTGACCAAGTATCGCAATCTGTCCCTATTGTATCATGGCCGGATTTGCCACAGGGCTGGCCGCCTCCGCCGGCCTGCAATGCTCCTTCCGCTCTGTGAGCGATGGAAAGAGGCGGCCGGCGGAGACGCATATGCGCTATTAGTCGGCCAACTGGTGCACCTGCTTGGCTTCGAGCACCAGCGTGGGCGGAGTCAGGGCAATTCCGTTGAGGGTCACTCCTGTTTGCTCGTAAAGAAGCAAACCCTTCACCACGATAGTTGGGGCGGCGGTCAATTCGCCCAGGCCCATCACGTTGGCGAAAGCGGTGTCGGAAAAGGTAATGACCGGAATGGGCTGCCCGTGAAAAAGCGGAGCACACGAAACCAAGGTGAATCCGCCGGTTTTGTCATCCGATTGCGCGCCCAGCAATGTGGTGAAATTCCCCACCAGCGATTGAAGGCGCAGAAATACGCCTCGGGCGTTGACCGTGGGCGGCGTGACGCCGCTTTGGATTTGGCCGTGAACCACAACTTCCTGGCCCACGCCCAGCGACCCGGCGTTGAAGCTCAAACCGCCTTCGTTCGTTCCCCTGGCCGTAATACGGAAGTTAGTGATGTCGGGAACGATGTTAACTGTCAGGTTGGTCTTCACCGGCGCCAAGCTGCCTTCGTCCGGCATCTCGCCGCGGATGAACATGGTAAATTGTGTGGCGTTGCCCGAGGTGTCGCGCGTGACGTCTGTCACCAAGCCGACAAAAGCCGACCTCCTCTCGGTTTCATCTTCCTCATCTTCCGCTTCCACCCTGCGGGCTATGATGTTCCCGCCGGTATCGACAAACACTTCCGACTCGATGAAAGTCCCCGCCGTAAGGCCGCTCAGTCCGGAAATGTCGTCAAAGTTAGTCGTGCTGGTTACGTTTACCACGAAGGTTTGCAGGTCTTCGGTCTCTACCGTGATGCTTCCGGTGAAAGATGGATTGGTACTCGTGGTTGAAACACTTTGCACCATACCTGCGAGGTCGTCGATTTCTTTCAGCTCATCCAAATCAGGCCCTTTCGATGGGCTCGCGGTCAGCACCGGGTTAACTGCCCCGGTCACCTGCCCGGAGCTGTCCACCTGGACGGATTTGCGCAGCTTGAAGTCGATCTCCAGGCCGGAGGAACCGGTGGTGGCAACGTTTAAGGCCGGTTCGATGTTGATGGTCACAGTTGATGTCGACAAAGTGGAGGGCACCGTGACCGGCACGGGCGGACTTTTGGTGACGTCCAGCACGATCAACTGCGGGTCCGACAAAGTCAGCGTGAGTTGGGAATACGTGCCCACGTTTACGCTGGCAAGATTCAGCACGGAGGAAAAATCCATGAGCCTGGCAAAGTCAACCGTCACCGGGCTGCCCGAGGAAATTACCGTGACGGGCGTGCCGCCTCCCTGGGGTGTTAAACTGGCGTTGGTGATGGTTACCGTAAAAGAGACCACGTCGCACACGGGCGCGTCTTGACCAAAAACCACCACTGACGACATGACCGGATTTACGGCCACTGAAGAATTAGTGGAGCTTCCACAATGAATCAACACCAGAGAGAGGAGTGAAACCAAAGCCGCCGCGATTAGAACTTGAATACGACGTCGCATTTTGTTCGTTGACCTCCGATTGAATATTTCTGCGCCTTGGGCCCTGAGTTTGTCGGTCGTGCGAAGATAATCATTTCCCCTTTGGCCCTTTTTGACCAGAGGCGGAACCTCAGGATCTTTGATTACGAACTTAAATTCCCTGCAAGTTATTGCCCATACCTGAGGAAGGTTGACTGAACTGGAAAGCTTTCCAATTCAATAGCTTGCAGGAACTGCTGGGCTGACTTCGCCGTGAGGCAAATGGAATTTTTACTCTCCGCGGGTAATTTGTATTTGAAAAAGTGCCGGGTTCTCTGGCGCCGCATCCTGATTCTGCTCCAAGTCTAAATGTTTGACAAATTATTCACGATGGGTCGCTGGGCGGCGGTTCAGCGAGCGCGCCTTGGGCTGCTTGACGCACCTGCCACCGAAAAGTACAATGCGCCCTCGTCGACTCCAAGGGGACTGGGCACGAACGGTTCAATCGTCCGGCAGGGAGATGCCCGTTCTCGGCCAAGCTTGGCCCAACGGTGATTCCCCGGCGAACCAGTAAGGTGGAAAATTATGGACATTCAAACCGCCAAGGCTGCCATCAAGCCGGGGCATCTATTCATTGACGGAAAACTTGAAGACGCGACCTCCGGCAATACCATTTTGGTGATGAATCCGGCTACCGGCGAAAAAGTGACGACCGTGCCCGACGCCGGCGCGGAAGACGTGGACCGGGCTGTTCGAGCGGCGCGCCGAACCTTTGAAAATTGCGCCTGGCGCGGTCTCAGTGGTTCCAAACGCGAACGAATCATCTGGCGTGTCGGCGAGTTGATTGAAAAGAACAAAGAAGAGTTGGCGATGCTCGAGTCGCTGAACAATGGCAAGACCTATAAAGAAGCCGTCCGCGCCGACGTGCCGGCGAGTTCCGACATTTTTTATTACTATGCCGGTTGGACGCGCAAGATTTGCGGCGAAACCATCCCGGTGGACGGAAACTTTTTGAACTACACCCTGCGCGAGCCGGTGGGCGTGGTGGGCATGATCACGGCTTGGAATTATCCGATGATGCTGGCGGCATGGAAAGTGGCGCCGGCGCTGGCCACGGGTTGTTCGACGGTGATCAAGCCGTCGGAGATGACTCCGCTCACCACCTTGAAGCTGGCGGAATATTGCCTGGAGGCGGGAGTTCCCGAAGGCGTGGTGAACGTGGTCACCGGCTACGGTCCCGCCGCCGGCGAAGCCCTGGCCCGGCACATGGATGTGGACAAGATTGCATTCACCGGAAGCACTCGCACCGGTCGGGCGCTGCTTAAGGCGGCGGGGGAATCGAACCTGAAGCGGCTGTCGTTGGAGTTGGGGGGCAAGTCGCCCAATATTATTTTTCCCGACGCCGATCTGGACCGCGCCATGAAAGCGGCATTTTGGGGAATCTTTGCCAATAAGGGCGAGGTGTGCAGTGCGGGCTCGCGGCTGCTGGTGCATGAAAGAGTGTACGATGAATTTGTGGGCAAGCTTGCCGATCGGGCACGCGCGATGCGCGTGGGCAATCCGCTCGACGCCAAAACGGAAATGGGGGCGCAGATCAGCCAGGCACAGATGGACCGAATCCTGACCTACATTCAAAGCGGCAAGGATGAGGGCGCCCGCGTGGTATGCGGCGGCGGGCGCGACAGCGAGGGAGAAAAGGCCAAAGGCTTTTTTGTGAGGCCGACGGTTTTTGCCGACGTCCGGCCTCAAATGAAAATCGCACAGGAAGAAATTTTCGGGCCGGTGCTCTCCGCGCTCAAATTCCGAGACGTGGAAGAAGCCGTGGTAATCGCCAACTCCACTATCTATGGATTGGTCTCCGCCGTGTGGACGCGCGACATCGCCGTGGCGCACCGCCTGGCGCGCGAAATCAAGGCCGGATCAGTATGGATCAACGCATACAATTGTTTTGACTCCAGCTCTCCCTTCGGCGGTTACAAGCAGAGCGGCTTTGGCCGGGAGATGGGGCCGCACGCGATCGAGTGCTACACCCAGGTGAAATCGGTTTGGGTAGCGCTCGATTAACAGGTACCTCTAAAGTTTCCTACCCCTATCCTTCCGAACCTGAAACCGCGCGAGAGTAGTCTCACTCGGGAAAGACAAGGAAGCAGGGATCCCTCCTTGCCAGAAGGTCCCGGGAGTCCCCCCCGCTGAGGCTAACAGGTTTTTCAACAAACTGCTCCACCACCTATTCCCCTGCGCGAGAATGGACGGTTGACTTTCGGATCTCCCATGCACCGGGGCAAGAGAAAATTGATTTTTTCAGTCATTTCAGGGATAGAATCTAGGGGTCAGCAAGGGCTCTGCGGGACCACGCACCAAAAAACAATTCTGGATTTGAGGCGGCTGCCCATGGGAATTGTTGCGAAGGAACGCCAGGCGGGCGGGGAAATAATTCTGGAGCTATCCGGGCGGCTCTATCTTGGGGAGTCGAGTGAGGATTTGGACCATAAGCTCCAAAGCCTCTTCGCCGAGGGCAAAGTGAACTTGATTTTGGATTGTTCGGGTGTGTCCGGAATTGACAGTCAAGGAATTAAGGTGCTGGTTAGGGGCGTGATCTCAGCCCATACCCGGGGCGGCAAGGTGGTGTTGCTCAAGATTTCCCACCGGGTGCGGGACGTTTTGACCATCACGCATTTGCTCAGTGTGATTGAATCCTTCGACGACGAGCAATCCGCGCTGGCCAGTTTTCCTTCCTGAAGATGCCCTGACCGTGAACCAGCATATCTGGGACGCATGAGAAGAAAATCACCACAGAGAGCGCAGGGTTGCACAAAGGGCTCATCTCTGTAAAGCTCCGTGGCCTCTGTGGTGAAAGTCCTCGATGTGAGATCATACCCACATGGGTAAATAGTTGCGCATAGTAATATTTGGCCACATCGTGGTAGTATCCAACTCTATAAGTGCTTATGAAAGTAACCCATCCGGCTTTTGACCGAGGCGCCGTATGAAATCTCGAATCTGTAACGCAATCCTGATTTTGCTCCTTCTTCCCAAATTATCTTCTGCCGCGGGGGCGGCCGAACAGTTGGGCAGGATTTCTTTCCCAACATCATGCTCTCCCGCCGTCCAGGCAACTTTTGAGCGGGCAGTGGCCTTGCTGCACTCCTTTCAATACGAGGAGTCGGAAACCGGGTTTACCGACTTGGCTCAACAGGACCGGCATTGCGCCATGGCGTATTGGGGCAAAGCGATGAGCCTTTACCACCAGCTTTGGGATCACCCCGACGCAGAAACTTTGGCTAAAGGAAGGGCTGACATCGAGAAAGCCAAAGCGATTGGCGTCAAAACTCAGCGTGAACGACAGTTCATCGGTGCGGCCGGTGTGTTTTATCAGGATACGCCAGGCCTCGATTACGCTGGCCGGGCAATAGCCTATTCGAAGGGCATGGAAATGGTTTATCAACATTATCCCCAGGACATCGAAGCAGCGGCCTTCTACGCTCTCTCACTGATTGCAATTCCCGGCGACGATTCCGATCTGACCAATCGCAGGAAGGCCATCGCAATCCTGGACAAGTTTTTCGCCCAGGAACCGGACCATCCCGGCATCGCTCACTATTTGATTCACGCTTCCGATACACCCCAGCTTGCTCCGCTGGGTTTGGAGGCGGCGCGCCGCTACGCCAAGATCGCTCCGGGGTCCGCCCACGCGTTGCACATGCCATCGCACATTTTCACCCGGCTTGGACTTTGGCAGGAATCGATTGAGTCCAATATCGCTTCCGCTGCCGCCGCAGAAAAAATGACCGCCATGCACCTGGAGGGAGCGTCTTACCAGTTGCACGCCATGTATTTTCTGCACTACGCCTATCTCCAAACCGGGCAGGTGGCGAAGGCGCGCCAACTCCAGTCGAAATTGAAATCGGTTCGCGGCGCAACCGCCGACAGGCTGGCCGATTCGCAGGCCACCTTCGCGGCCGAAGACGCCATGGAGCAGCATCATTGGAAAGAGGCGGCGGCCCTGGTGGATGAAATTCGGAATGGGAGGGGAAAGGATTGGCCCGCGGGCGTGAAGGCCGAAACCTATTGGGCGAGCGCAATTGGGGCGGCGCGGAGCGGCGACGTCACAGCCGCACGCAAAGATATTGAAAAACTGAAGCAAGCTCGCGCCGAATCAAATGCGAAAAATATGGGGTACACGACGAATGGGACGGAACAAGTTGACGTTCAGGAAGCGGAAGCTTGGCTCGCCTTGGGCGAAGGAAAACCCAACGATGCTGTGAAAACCCTGGGCGCCGCCGCGGACCAGGAGGACAAAAAGGGAGTGGATTCGCTCACCATGCCCGCCCGCGAAATGTTGGGCGATATGCTCTTGGGGTTGCATCAACCCGGCGGTGCGCTTGCCGCTTTTGAAGCCGCCCTCGCCGAATCTCCCAACCGATTTGACGGGCTTTATGGCGCGGCCCGAGCCGCGGAACTTTCGGGCGCCGGGGAAAAAGCAAAATCCTATTACTCGAAGCTGGAAGACCTGTGCGTTCCGATTTCGGACGAGCGTCCCGAACTTCGCCAAGCTCGAACGTTTCTGGCTCAAAGCCGGGGTTCCGCCAACTCCGGCGGAAAAAATTCAAGGCCGAGCCGGCAATAAACCGGGCCTGATTTCAAGATGATTAATTTCTGACGCGGGCAAAAATATAAGC
Organism: Terriglobia bacterium; assembly: GCA_035946625.1. Classification (GTDB taxonomy): domain Bacteria; phylum Acidobacteriota; class Terriglobia; order UBA7540; family UBA7540; genus DASYXZ01. The sequence goes on from DASYZE010000089.1 coordinate 55,279, forward strand.
CTTGATGGCGTCGCGGTCTTTGACGGATGGATTGATGAACTGAACCGCGATGTGATCCGGCTTCTCCCGGCGCAGAACTTTAGCGTGCGGCCTGACGGGTGCCGTCCCAGGCGGAAGGTCAAATTCCAAATCAATTTCCTGGCCTACGTTCAGGCCGCCGGAAGGTCCGAGCAACATCCCCTCTTCGCAAATATCCACGCTGCCGGCTTTAAACTGTCCCTGACGCTGGCCCGTCCATTTGCAGGTTACGGTGGTGCGCAAGGGCAGCCTGGCGAATTTACGTTTTTCCTTCAACATGGCGCCCCGCGCCGCGCTAAAAAGGGCGGCGATGCGTTCGCGCGTAAACGGCTTGCCCAGGAAAAAACTGACCCCGGCGTTAAATCCCTTTCGCATGGTGTCGGCGTCGTCGTGACCGGTCAGCATGACGATGGGGACCTGGTGGTTGAGCCTGGAATTACGGATGCACTCGACCAACTGGAAACCATCCATGTAAGGCATCTGAACGTCCACAACGGCGCCATCAAATTTCTCGTGCTCAATTAACCGCGCCGCATCCCGGCTGTCCCCTACGGCCATCACGTCACACCCCAGGGGTTCTGCCATGATCTTGAAGAGCTCGAGTGAGCTTGGCTCATCGTCCACCGCGAGAATTCTCAGCGCCATGCGAACCGGCCCCGATGTTTCGGAAACATCATCGTCCCCCCGCGAATTGGAAGTGATTTCTGATGACTTAAGGACTCCGGCTTCGCCTGCCGGCGATTCCATCTCCAACCGATGAGCGGCCGTGATTCCTCGCCCCAGACGGGACTCCAGCTACAACTCGCGGGCCGCTCAGGTCAAGTATTGGGCGGGCGGGAAAACTTAACATGCTCCCGTGATTCGCCGACTTCTTCCCGGATGTCTCTCCAAATTGTTTCGGGTAGTGACAGGAATATTTTGACTGCTTCGGGCGAGAACTGGCGCCCGGATTGTCGTTCGATTTCATCGCGCGCAGCGGAAAAGGGAAGGGCCTTGCGGTAGGGCCGGTCCGAGGTCATGGCGTCCAGTGTATCGGCCACGGAGAAGAATCTCGACCCCAGGGGGATTTGATTCCCGGCCAGTCCCTGGGGGTAGCCCGTACCATCGAATCGTTCCTGGTGAGTGAGCACAATTTCAGCCGCGGGCTCCAGAAAAGCGATTCGCTGGAGCAGTTCGTACCCGATGCGGGCATGCGTCTGCATCACCGCTGTCTCTTCCTCAGTGAGCTTGGCGGGTTTGAGCAGGATTGAATCCGGAATGCCGATTTTTCCGATGTCGTGGAGATAAGAGCCGCGGATAATATGCTTGAGCTCTTCGTCTGAACAATCGAATATTCTCGCCATCTCCAGCGAATAACGGCTGACGCGGCGGGAATGGCCTTCGGTCTCGGTGTCGCGCAAGTCCAGGGCAGCTCCCAGAGCCCCGAGGGTCTCATCGTAGGTGAGCTCGATTTGAACTTTCGCCGTAGAGTATTGCTTTGATCGCTCCTCCACCAACTCTTCCAGGCGCAGCCGATGTTGCTCCAGTTCGGCCTGACGGCGCTTCATGTCAAGCGCACGCTCGACGGCTCCCAGCATGGCATCGAAGGCGATAGGCTTCACCAGATAATCGTCCGCTCCTGCCTTCATAGCTTGAACGCCGTCCCGGACGTCGCCCTCGCCCGTGATCATGATGAACGCTGATTGGGGATGACGCGCGAGGACTTCCTGGAGCAGAACCATGCCGGAGATTCCCGGCAGGTTCAGATCGGAGATAACGGCATCGAAAGGCACCTGGGCAATGAGTTCGAGCGAATGCTCGCCGCTCGAACTGGTGGTGCAGGCAAATCCGTGGCGCGCCAATTTCTGGGAAAGAAGTCCGCGAATCACGGGCTCGTCATCAACAATTAGAAGACGCCTTGGGGCGGTGCCTTCCTCCATGAAATTTCTTATCAAATCCTCCGGGTTTGAAATAGTTCCAGCCCCATCGTACAGACACCGGGTGGCGGCGTCAATCGAAGTTCTTCGCGCGATACCCGACATTTGCCGCTGATTTTACAAGATGTATTATCGACTAAGATAATTTAGGAAGACGGGGCGGGGTGGGCAAATCCTGGGGCCGGTTCGAACGAACCTTACTTGTCCATAACGGGGAGAACGCGATTCAGGGGCACGCTCAGCGAGCCCAACTCCCCACTGGGATCATCGCGAACCACCACTCGAATTCGCTCGGCGCGGGGGACGATATCAAGCGGCTCATTAAAGCGGAGCCCGGATGCGAGAAAGTTTTTCCTGGTAACGGAATTGAGATGGAAGTTGAACTGGTGCGAAACGCCTTTTAAGTTCTCGCCCTTGGGTCCCACTTCCTCCACCGCCATGGTAATGCGGACCTGCCACTTGTCGCCGTCGGGTGCCAGGGTGATGTTGGCGGGATCGATCCAATATTGCATTTCCACCCGGCGTGGCTGCCGAGGAGGAGTTTTCAGGGCAACCGGTTTGACCACGCAATCCACCGCAGTGGCGTCAAGCGGGCTGAGAACGGCCGCGTCAAGAGCTTGTTGGGCGACGGGAGGGGCGGCAGGCACTTCCGGTACGGCGTCATACCCGTCACGGTATTGGAGCCGAAGGGCGGGACGGTCCACCGCAACTTTGATCTTGCGGTATTCGCCCGTCCAATTTCCGTGCGTGGGGTAATACCCAAGTAAATAGGTCAGGCGCGAGTCCTCTATGACCGTCCGCAGGGCGCCCTGAATGTCGTTCGTATTATAGAAAGCGCGGCCGCCGGTGCGCCGGGCGAATTGGTCCATGGTGGTGAAGTTGTCGTCCAAATGAACGGGGAGGTGATTGGGGATCGACTTTTGCCTCACATCAAAAGAAGGGTCCGCCATCAAGCCGCGTGCGTCCACGGGGTAAATGGCGAGATTCACGTCATTCAGTGCCTGCGCCGCGCGCGAAATCTCCTCCGCATAGGTGCTTCCATTTGAGAAATCGCCGTTCCGCATCATTTGGTCAAGCCCCTGCAATAATGGGAATCCGCCCGACACCCAGACCAGGTTTTTTCGCCCCGGAACACCCTGCAAGTGTTGGGCAATGTCCGAGAGAGCGTCCATGGTCATCTCCGCGCGCTGGTTCATGTAATATTCTGCCACAATACTGTTGGTATCATTGAGCCAGTCCTGGAGGGAGTTGGCGACCCCCGCCGCATTTTCCCCCATCGACTGGCTGACGTCCTGGGACCACTGGGGCGGATTGTCCGCGTCATCGGCCAATGAGGAACTGAGTTCGTCGCCCAAACGCCCGCGATAGCGAGCCAGCACTTGGACGAGGGTGGAGGAATCGCTGGTGAAATCGTGCAGAACGCGCAATTGCGTTCCCAAGGCATAGAGGGCCACGCGGTCGCTGGGTTGGATTTGCTGAAGGAATCTGATGACGCCCCGGCGGGCGTTGGCCTGATTGGCCCAGCTCGTGTTGAGACCGTCCAATAGAATCACCGTCACAACGGGCGAGTCGCCGGTTTGGCGCTCGATTGAGTTGGAGAAGATATCCTGGGGAAGGTGAACGGACACACCCTTCGGATTAATTTGCTCCACGGTGAACACGCTGATCTTTTGCGGCTCGCCATCGTCGAAAATCTTAAAGTCATCGCGGTTCAGACCGGAGATGGGCTGGCCGCGTTTATTTTCGACGATGACATTCACTTGAACCAGTTGGGTGGTGACGTGGAGTATCCCTTGTTTCGTCGCACCGACGACGGGTAGCTTATTCCCAGTTGCGGGAAGCGTGACGAGCAAGGCCAGGGAGAAGGCGCAATAAAAAACCGGTGTGGATGGTGGCCGCTTCACAATTCAAAACTATACGCCTTTCCGGGCCGTACCTCAAACCACCCTGGCGCCCGGGCCAAAGCAAGAGTTCCCGTCGGCCGATGGCACGGATCAGGCGTTTCGGAACGTAGCCTCTGGTTAGAGAATCCTCCCCGCTGGATTGGCCATTGCGCTTATGAGCGATGTGCGGGAAGGGCGGCGTCCTATTTTCGCATTCAGAAAAGGCTTGCTTTTTGCCTTTAACTTGTAGCAC
>DASYZE010000090.1:0-102662 GCA_035946625.1 Terriglobia bacterium
TTCAACCAGCGTTATCACCCCTATTCTCCAGGCGGAAGATGGATCGTACTTCGGGACCGAGACATGGAACGTTGTCAACTCTTATTATTCTTCCATGCAGGCTTTCGACCTGTCGGGCAACGTGAAGTGGAGCGTGCCCGGCTTCACCCCCGTCATCGCTACTTCGGATGGAGGCGTGATCGCCAAGTCGACTACCGGGGAGTACGAAACATTTGATCAGAACGGCGTGGCGAATGGCATGATGGCCTCTTTGCCTACGTACTCGTGGGTGGCGAACGCCTACCAAGACGGTCCCCTTAATCAGGTGGCCGCTCCCACCATCAACTTCGCACCCTCATTCTTGGCGATGCTGGGCGGTAACGACTCCCTGAATGGAAGTTCTGTCCAACAGACGTGGTTCCCGCGCCTCCCCAGTTGTAATGATAAGAACCTGAATCCGCCCATAGCCTGTCCTGGCCCTGACGATGCTATCCACTCCGCCTTCACGGCACTCAAGTCTTTTGTTATCTCGTGCCAGAGTTGCAATAGCCTGGTGTTTCAGTTGCTTGGTACTGCGAATCAGAAAGAGTTCTACGAGTTCCTCTCCCTCCCCGGCGGAATTTATGACGGTACGCGCTCGAATTATCCAGCGAAAAATATGTGCAACTGGGGAACTTGGGATGGATTTATGTGCTCGGACATCTTTAACAAAGAGACGGTTGCAAACTGGTTTAGCGAAAATTTAGGCAGGTCTGCCACCACCGTAATGCCATCGCCAGCGAAGCAAGGACCGACGATTTTCTTCGATCCTTATTTCATTTGCAAAGAGAATTCGGCCAGTAACACAGGGATTTGGAACCAGGCATTGTTGTTCCATGAAGCATTGCACGGTTTTTATGGATTAAACGACACCTCGATTCAGAGCGCGCTCGGCTTAACCGTAGACCCTGATAATACGAGCAACATAACTGATTATCTTGACCAAAAAGTTTTCAATAGGACGAACCTGGGATGCGGAAACTAAAGCTTGCCGTCGTTCTACCTGTGGTACTGTGCGCTATAGAATCAGCGCTGTGGTATTGGGATGTTCATACAACTATGCTAATTCCTTCCTACATTGGAAGGAAGACCGTTGCAAGCGCCATTCGTACAGGCCTAGATTTTCCCAGCTTAATCTTAGCCATGGTGACGGACAAACTTTGGGGGGAAATCTTTCCGCAGACAAGCGGAGCCCCCCAAATACGATTGATTTTCCTGTTGTTTGTGGTCTGCTGCTGGCACCTGATAGGGCGCTGGTTAGACCGGCGCAAAGCGGTAAAAGAGCGACTGAAGCCTGAGGTGATCACGATTTGGAGCATCATTCGCCGTCTGACGCTCTTCGGATTTGGAGTGTTCACCCTACTTTTCTCGCTTCATGAGTATCCTTCCCACTTCGCCGTAGTCATTGAGAGGGCGCTACTCCAAACTTGGGCGGTGTTTTTGATCGGGGTTCCATTCTCCGGGCTCGCGCTTCGGCTTCTAAAGCGTGGTGGGCAGGAGCAGCCGAAGGCACCAGGTTCTCGCGCGCGCCGGTCCTTCGGCAATTTTCGCTTGTTTGTAGTGGTGCTCGGCGCGTTCGCAGCCCTCCTGATCCTTGGCGTTGTGAGCGGTCCCACCGTTCCGAAATAGCGAGGAGCGCAGTACCGCCTATAATCACCGCGCTGGCGGCGGGGCGGAGCTGGAACAACGCGGAGTGAGTCGCGAGTGGGCGAAGAAAACCGCCTGCAGCAACCTCGGTCCGTGGCGGCTTAGCCAAGACCCTTCGATCTGCCAAGCCCTGCCCATGGCCTTCTTTGATGCGCTTGGCTTGCCTCGACTCACTGCCGGTCCTTAGCTCTACCCGCCGAACCGGCGTATACGGCTCCGTACGTACGGTGGTGTGGGAGGGGCGAGCGGGCAACTGCTCCCCCTATCCCAATCCGCAACAGACTTTCGTTGCTTGGGGGTGGGGCGATGTGAGAGAATGGGGTTTGAATGACCGACAATTTGAATTCGAGTGGGACGAAGCCAAGGCGGCCGCAAACCTGCGGAAACACGGGGTCCCTTTCGACCTTGCTTCCACCGTTTTCAAAGATCCTCAGCTTCTCACGGTTGCTGATCTGGAGCACAGTGAGCATGAGGAGCGATGGTTCTCAGTTGACCGGGCAAGGAACGGAGCGGTAATTTCAGTCGTTTACCTTTGGTGGCAGCCTGACGCTGCGACTTCCAAAATACGCCTGATTTCCGCTCGCAACGCCACGCACGCGGAGACGCGTTCGTACCAGGGGACGCCATGAGTGATCGGAACTCTGAAGGAAAAGGCAACGATATGCCGCGAGAGATCGACTTCAGCAAAGGCTCGCGCGGCCTCCACCACATTCCGCCTGGCATGAAAGTCTTCCTGCCCGCCTCGATTGAGCGCAGCGTTTGGGAGTACTTTGCCGGCAGAGCTGAGCAAAAGGGAGTAAACCTGTCCGACCTTCTAACCGACGTCTTAAAGCGGGACATCGAAATCAATGAAGCCCTGAAGTAAAGGCAGGCCGGGCCACGGACCCGCCAGCCGCCGGGCGGTCCGCGCTCCCATTTTCGATTTTCGGGCTCCCTGCTCGCCACTGGCCACTTGCCACTGCTCTATTGCGCAGCCGCACGGTGATGAAGAAATATCGGTTGGAAAGAAACGGACGCAGCAGCTTCGATCCGTCGGCTGACGGACGGTAGAATACCCGACCGTCGAGCCGACGGCCACCGAAAAGACGCGGATCCCGCAGGGCGGGTCCGCGCTTCCTTGGAAGATGTTGCACCTTCGATGCTTCAGTACATGAGCCAACGCTTCTAAATTGGCGGCCACTTGGCCCTGCCTCGCGCCCTCCATTCCTTTCCACCAGCAGGCAACAAGCTATGCTCCCTCAGAAGTTCAAGTGCGGGCACGACTTTTGCCTCCCACTGGTTCCCAAAGTGGCCAAATGCGGGGTGGTTAAAAAAGAGAAGAGCGCTGGTGAATTTTCTGCTGAACGCAGTCCACTCGATGAGCTGGCAGTGGTGCCCGACTTGCTGGGACAAGGCGGTAGGGGGGGCTTGGTTGGGCTCGCCTCGCTGCAGGTTCTGCATGAGACTCTGCCGTAATCTCGCGCCGTGAAAGAAGATAATGGTCGGCTCCAGGATTTCTATTTCCTTCCTAAAGTGACCCCAGCAGTTCTGCTGCATCTCTCTGGTCGTGTTAGTTCTCATAGCGCCGTTCCTCGACGCACAGCATCGGGTGGCGTTTGTCTGCGCCATTTTTCTAAGCAAGGGCCTCCAGACGTGCCCCTCACCCTCGCTATCGCACCCCACCTGGAAAATTTCCATCATCACCTTTACTATGCCGCGGTAATGAGGATTGAGATGGCCGGCATATTCCTGAATGGCTGTCCTCCGATTTTCCAGGCAGTCGGACCCGTTTCCGTAGTCATAGCCCACAAACATAATTCTCAGGTCTTGGTCCCCCAAAGTCACATCGTAGTCCTCGCCCACATGGGCCAGTCCGCCGGGAATAAATGTAAGACCTGTGCTGACGCTGCTCTTGCACTCGCCGTAGTACTTGCAATGAAAGTTACGGGGGTCGATTTTCGCGTCTTGTTCGCAGTACCTCCTCAATTTGTCCAAGCGGCCATCAGTTCTAGGGTTAACCATTTGCTTCTCCTCTCAGCTCAGAGCCAGATCCCTCGCATTTGGAGCACGATGCCTCCCCGGACTCATTACACCACGCGCAGTGGCCAAGGCTGCGGGCAGCCTCGCGTCGGTACAGTCCTGCGGATTCGCTGGGCTCAGTCCAGCGCCCGGTGCCATCACAAGCCGGACAGATGACCGCGCCCAGTCCGCGGCATTCCGCACACTCTCCGAGGCGACCATCCGGACCATTGCCCGCATCCGCGAGCCCATGCAGAATACCTCCACCGAAGCGCCGGACGCAATCGAGTCGATCGCCGAGCGCCAATGGCGCTGGCGTGGCTGCCAACAAAATTGAGAGAAACCTTCGCCTGGATAAGGCCTCGCTCAGCATAAAGTCCTCAAGGCTGCGCACCGCGCCAATCCCAGCCACGTGCTCCCCAAAAGCCAGACCGGAATCCGCAGCAGCGGTGCCGTTAGGAGGCGGGCTTGTCAGTGTGGTCCGCTTCACGACCGTTCAGGAACTCATCCCACTTTTTCTTAATCGATTGGTCGTAATCGAACCTATTGTCATGCTGATACATGTTCCACAGCCCATAAATCGCGATCAACAGGTGGTGCTCGGGTGCCAATCCGTCCTCATCGAGGCGTTGTAGAATCGGCCGGGGAAAGAGCTTCAGTCGCAGGTCCCAGAGTGCCTTACTAAGAGGCCACAGCTTCTTCCGCCAAAACCAGAACCATGCGTTGTCCAATGCCCGTCCCAGGATCCACAGCGCGCAGAGAAAGGGGGCGGGATTCCGCTCATCCTCTTGGTCGCCCCAAATCGACCACCACATCCAGTCTCGGAACTCGACCGCCAGGACGACCCCAACCGCCAGCAAGAACCACCACGAGCCCGAGGACGTCAGATATCACCTCCCAACATTTAATGCCTACAGCGCGTTGTCTGGAGCCAGTGCCGCGCGGCCTTAATTAGCCAGGGCGCTAAGAAAGCACAACACTTAGACAACTGCGCCGATAGCCCTTTAATGTGAACGTTTTGTGCCAAACTTCGCTAACGACGGCGCTTTCCACAGATTTATTTTGATGGGGCGCTTGATCCAGGTCGGTGAAGTTTGTCGGGATGATCTGGAGCGGCCAGTCGAGAGGCGGAATTGACTCTGGGCACGCCAGATGCCCGGCGAGACTTAGAAAAACCGGGGACATCCATGACAGGTAGAAGTCAAGCAGGAAGCGAGGAGTTGCGGCCTTTCAGCGCTCCTCCGCGGCTCTTCAAAGGGAAATGCCGATCACCGCCACAGCCCGCCCGCACGAACCCGGATGGAATTGGGGAAGGGCCGCTGAGGAGCGCAAAATACGCGCAACTCATCGCTACCCTGCTTGGACAGCGTACCGTCCCAGCAAGTGAATCCACCCAGCCACCACCTGCGAAGGCGTCGGCAGGATTTGCAGGCCCGGTAATGCCGCCGCACTGTTCCCGCTCATTTTACCCGATCAAGAACCTCAAAACCTTTCAAGTAATCATCGAAACCTATAGGCGCCTCGATGCCACGTTCCTTCAGGAGGTCGAGGGCCTCGCTGATGGAGACATCCAACTTCTTGGCCAGCCCGGTAAGGGAAAGCTTGCCCTCCTTATAATACTTCAGCATTAGGAAATCCCACCCGTACTCCAGAAGCTCCCGAGCCATGGTGGATTTATCCTTGTGGGTGGCTTTGGAGAGTTCGTCAAGCCTTTCCAGGTCTCTATCTTTCAGTCTCAGGCTTATAACGCCCATTTAGTTTCCTCCTTTTAGCCGTTGGGCGGCGTCCTCGATTATTTTTCTTGAGTATCGGCCATAGGTGGCCAAACCGTCGAGCTTAGCGAAGGCCATGGGAAGCTCCAGTTTGCCCCTGGTCCTTAGGTTGATCAGGAAATGGATCGCCGTCACGAACTGCACCCCCAGCACCTTGCATGCCTTAATCGTGGGTCCATCATCGACCGCCAAGGCAACCCCGAGCTTTTTTCCCAGCCAGAGCGCCTGGGCCTCCCCCGCCTCGATTCTGAAATCTGCCCGGAGCTTTCTCACGGCTTCCTGATTCCCGGCCTTTTCCACCTTGATCTTGCCTTTGGAAATAAGGGTCTTTATGAGCAAGGCGTCCAGGCTGTCCTTAAAAAGGCATTCCTCCTTTACCTTCGACGGGATAACGATCGAGATAGCCTCCGCGCTCTCCCTCAATAGGTCGATCTTCGCCAAAAGGATGAGGGTGGAAGAGTCAAAGATCATTTTCATGTAGACAATATACTACAACTGTAATCGCCATGCAATCGCTATGGCATCCCTGTGCCGCTGCGTCTTTTCGGTGGGTATTTCCTGCCGATTCCGTCAGCTGACGGACATGGCCTCTGCGCGGCGGTGCTTCCGGTTACGATTTCGTCGGCCATCAAGCCGGTGAGGCAGAGTTCCACGAGCGCCATCGACGACCGCCGGTCCGCGAGCGGGAATCAGGTGGTCAACCATCACCGGCAAAAGACGTGGACCGCAACACCGGCGGTCCGCACCACACGCTGTTCCAGACTTTCCTTCAGCCCGCGGATCCGACCGGATTCATGAGAGCCTTTTCAGAACGTCGGCAGTGAGATCAGCGTCGCGCATGATGCTTTTCAGAACCTTGGGGTGGAGAATCTTCGCCGCGTGAAAGGGAAGGGTTGCACTCCTCCCGGCGGCATTCTTGTAATCTGGTGGCTGCCACTTTGGCGGGCCAGAGAAAATTCGACTTTTTCCAATACCGTGGCCATCTGGCGAGCTGTGATGCGGGGCAACTTCGGCATTAGACGGTGAGTTCGACGGTGGAAAGGCTTACGGAAACTGGCTCGGAAACTTTCTCCCCATTCGCCAGGCGGTCTTCGATATGCAGTCGCATGGCATCCTTGATATTCGCCATTGCTTCCTCGTAGGTTTTCCCCTGGCAGTAACACCCTTGGAAGGCGGGACAGGAAACGAAGTAGCCGTCTTCATCACTTTCCAGTATCACCGGAAGCGTCAGTCTTGGCATGGGGCAAGTATATTCCCTTCAAAGAGTAAATGACAAGCGCGGACCTCCACCTTTGTGATCCGCATCCTTTCGCCGGGGACTTCTTCCCGATCACTGGCGCGGCAGCGGGTAGGCCCGGTCAATGGTAGCCACGGCCAGTGATTTGCTGACCGTGGGGTTTTCCTATCCTCGATACGATTCGGGCCGGTGGACGTAATCAATCTGAATCGGACAGGCGGCCACCGTGGTCCTGTCCAAGGCAAAATTAATGTCGCTGGACCACGGCCATTCCTCCGGACGTTTCACGAGTCCTGCTTGGACGGGGTTCTGGCGCATGTAATCCAGGCGCTGCCGAAATTCCAGCGCGTCGCGTGAAGGCGCAGCGTTGCAATCTTTTTGATGTCGTGCAACACTTTGGAAATGGTCAGCGGATAGGCAGGATAGATGAGCGCATGCCAATGATTCGGCATCAGCACATACCCGCACAAGAGAAACTTCAGGCGTTCGCGGGCTCCTTGGATGACCTCGATGAGCAAGGGGTATTCATCGGGCCGGAAGGATTTGATCCGGGGCCGCAGGTTCACGTTAACAAAGAAAAAGCGGTCGGAGAGGAGCAAGCGGTGAAGGTGAGACACCCGCGCGGAGTATCACTGAGAGTGATATATTGAAAGTACCCACGGTCAGAAATTCGCTGACCGTGGCTATTATGAACATGCGATTACCCGTTTCTAACGACGTGCGGCGCGAAATCGACGAAATGCCGCAGATTTCCAAAATCGGAACACTGCGCTACGGGCTAAGACAACCTGCACCACTACCGGCTGTCGGCAACACTGGAATCAGATGCGCGGGTCGGGTATGCTAAGAGCAGGAGCTAGAGGTCAGGGGCTGGGGATGAGAAGCAATGAAAAGGGCCCTTCTCCCGCGTCGGGAGAATGAGGATGACCAAGGGACCGGGGACTGGAGGCGGGATAGAAAGCCTTCACAGGGAAATCCATGACGGGGGCGGGCCCGGCACCAGATGGTGCAGGGCGGGAGAGATTGGCTATGCAATTTCCGATCGGGCCTGAGGATGTGAAGATTGTTCAGGGAGCCAGCGGGCGGGGGCTGCAGGTGAGGTGCGGCGTTTGCGGCGCGGTGAATTGGAGCCATCTGGAGATGCGGACGGCGCTTTGGGCGTGCCGCAATTGCGAGCAGGTATTTACGCAATATTTTCCCGGGCTGGTGGAAAAAATACTGGCGATCGAGAAGCAAACGGCGGCCAGCCAGCCGCAACCGGCCGCGAAGTAGTGTCCTGTCTCATGAATTCATAGCCTGATTTCGCCAACTTCCCGGAGGGCGGCGGCTTGCCGCGGCTTTCCCCCAGCCGGAGCTTGATCGGGCGGGAACTCCGTGATGGTGCGGAAGCCAGCTCGTGCCCGCCAAAGCGGGAGCAAGCTCCCGCACTCCAAATGGGCTGCCTCAGCAGGGTAAACATTTAATCAACGAACTTCCGAAACAGGACGGAGCAGGGTGATGAAGAACCCGCAAAAGCAGGGCGGGATTCCTCGCTTCGCTCGGAATGACAAGCACTGGCGGCTCTGTGGAAAGTCGATGCGTAACTCATTGGGGTTCAACAAAGCGTCTCCGCGCAGGAGCGACGACTTTCTGCTCATCATGGGCAGCGCTACGGCTGTTAATGCTCAGAATGACAACGTTGGGGCTTCCCCCTCCAGCGGCTACAGCTTGGATGGCTGAAGAAAGCCCCTCTCGATTTATTCTTCCAATTGTTGCCCAAAATCCGGTGATCGTCACGAGATGTATTGGCGGTGATTGGTTGGAGTGGCGGTCTCCGAGGGCCGAGAATCCGGCGGGCATAGACCGCCGCTACAACGGAATCTGGTAGCGCGGGGAGAAATTGGAGACGGCGTAGTTGACCAGCGCGTCCAGGAAGGTGGTGGCGTAGGGGTCAGAGCCGTAAGAAGCGGAAAGCGAGAAGGTACAGACCAGCAGTTTGCCCGCGCCGCAACGGGCTTGAACGAGCGCGACCACGCTCGAGTGAATCCAGCCGTAGAAGATTCCCGAGAGCACATCGTCAAAATTTTGCGGCGGCACGCCCTTGAGGACCGCGCCGGGGGTGACGGAGATGGTCTCAAAGCCGGCCAGGGTGCTGAAGCCGATGGGCTTGAAGGGGTCGCGATCCTTGCGGACCCAGAGGAAACTTGAAATCCAGTTGCCGTCGAGATTATCCGCCGTGCGCGGCAGAACTTCCAGGCCGGGGGCAAGGGTTTGTTTTTCGCCGGCGATGAGAATCACGCGGCCGCCGGCGCGCAGATTTTTTTTCACTTCATCGTCAAACACCGAAGCGATGAGCACGGGGAAAGTCTCGGCGCCTGAAGGTTGCTGGTAACCGCGGGCGCGCATTTCCGTCACCAGCCGGCGCAGGCGTCCGCCGGGATCGTGGAAGGCGACGGCGGGCTCGATATCCGCCGGGCGGGGCGGGAAGAAATAAAAAGCTATGGCGGTGGGATCCTCGGAAATGATCCTGGCGCCGGAAGTGACGCGAACTTTCAAGAGCGCTTCCACGGGCTTGTTAACTGAAGGGACAACAAACTCGGCGATGCCCACCCGGGCGGCCGACCCCACGGGGACGGGCGGGAGGGCGAAGGTGCTGTTCAGGGGCGTGCCCTCGATTTCCCATGTGACGGTGGCGCCCGCCAGATTGGCGCCACCGTAGTGGGAAAAATATATTTGCGCCCGCGCTCTTTCTCCCGAGGTGAAGTTGCGCCGGTCGGCGCGCGCGACCACCAGATCGTTCTGCTGAATTTTGGCGAGCGCGCCGCCAAAAACTTTGGGATGGCGCCACATGTCAAGCAGACCGTTCGATTCCCAATTGATGTCCGTAAATTCCGTGATCACGTAGCCCTGCATTTCCGGGTGCATTCGCAGGCTGCCGATTTCATACTTCAGCGACTCGAACTCGTGCCACTGGGTGGCGTCGGCGAGAGCGTTGAAGTCAGGGAAGAGTGAGCCGTATTGATAATCTTTGAAACGTTTTTCCACGCCCTCGGGCAGGGTGATTGGGCGGCCGCCAAAATCGCGCGTGAACCACCAGGGCAGGGGAAGGTGCAGGCGCGGCAATCCCCAATTGCCGAATTCGGAAAGCACCAGCGGCTCGTCACCCCGCGGCCGGGCGTCGCCGTAGGGGCTGAACAACGAGCTGGGGCGCGCGGCCTGGTCGAAAATCAGGCGATCGAAGTTGGCGGGATAGTCGGGGATGGCGACGTATTGATGGAAGTCGGCGAGATCGGTTTGCAGGTGAAAATTGTCGCAGCAGGCGCTGTTGTCGTCCACCAGCCAGCCGGGCACGAAAGTTTTCGCCTGTTGATAAGTTTTTTCAAGCCAGGCGCGCTGCGGAGCTTCCTTCAGATTAGCGCCCCAGCTTTCGTTGATGATGCTGACAATGACGATGCAAGGATGATTCCAGTCGCGCTCCACCATGCCGTGAAGCGTTTCCAGGGCGCGGCGTTCGGAGTCGGGCGTGAGTTTGTCCCAGTTGGGAATTTCGTACCAGATGAGCACGCCGGCTTCGTCGGCGGCCTGGAGATAACGCGGGTCCGGCACCTTGATGTGGCAGCGCAGCAGGTTCAGGCCCAGCGCTTTGGCATGGCGCATTTCGTCGCGCAAATAGTCGAGCGAGGGAGGAGTGTAAACCGTGTCGGGATAAAAGTCCTGGTCAAGCGCGCCGCGAAGGTAAATCACCCGACCGTTCAAATAAAATTTGCCGGCGCGCGTTTCGAAAGTACGGAAGCCGAAACGATAGGACTGCGTTTCGCCCAGACTAGTTTTGATTTGCAGCGTATAAAGTGCCGGATTCGAGAGGCTCCAGAGATTGGGGCTCACAAGTTTTCCGGAAAATTCGGATGCGCCTGTTTTCGCGTCGGGGGCGCGCGAACCTTGCCAGACTTGCGTGCCGGCGGAATCCAATATCGCCGCGTCCACCTCGGGCGGAGAAGCAGTTCTCTCCGAAGAAGCCGAGACCAGCGGAACGTGAATCTTGAATTGGCCGTCGGCGCCGGCGGTGATGTGAACCGGCCCGAGATACGTTTGCGGGCGGTAGTCCAGCGCCACGCTTTGCCACAGGCCACTGGTTTGTACGTACCAATTCTGCTTGCCGTGGGGAATTTCGGCGTACTTGATGCCCTCCACGACCTCGTTCGGCTTGGCGCCGGGATCAACCACACGCACGGCAATTTGGTTCTCGCCGGCGCGGAGGAGACTGGTAACGTCAAACGCGAAGGGCAGGTAGCCACCCTCGTGGGTGCCCACTTTCTGTCCGTTCAAATAAACTTCGGCGAGATAATCAACGGCGCCGAAGCGAAGGAGCGCGACCTGGCCGGCGGGAGTGGGCGCAAGCGTGACCGTGCGCCAGTACCACGCCACTCCGGCATAATCGCGCAGATCGGTGAACTCCGACTGCCACGAACCCGGAACGTTGACGGGCCGAACGGCGGGGCCGGAAGGGAGCGTCCCGATGGTAATAGTTGCCGACGGGTCGGGCACAAAACTCCAGACGCCGTCGAGCAAAATATCTTTTGCCGTTGCCGCCAGGGCAGGCGTAAATCCAAAGCAGGCAAGCAGGATGATGGCGGTGATTGTACGATGGAGAAATTTTCGCATGATGAAATTTCCAGATTTCCTGTGGTTGAGTTCCGGCATCGCGGTTTGTCGGTCGTACATGAAATTGATATTCCCCGGTCTGGGTGCCATCCTGCGCATTCTCGTCCGCGAAAGTTTATTCGGTATGCGCGCCGAAAGGCAATAGTGGGGAAAAAACATTTTCGGACCGGGCGCGCTTGCAGGTTCCACTTTCGATTCCTGCACCGGCTGTGCTAGTATGAGGCGCTTTTATTCCGGCGGTGATTTGCGGTGGAATTCCAAACATGACTTCAAGCGCGGCGGCCAAACAAAAGGCTGAATATCTGGTGGGGCCGGAGACGGCGGTGGAATTGCCCGGCGCAGGCCCGGCGTTCGAGTTGGGCGAAAAATCCGGGAAGGCCGTGCTGGTGGTGCTGCGGGTCACGGCAGTGATCGAGCAGGAATCGCTGCTGGTGTCGGTGTGGGGATCGGCGGACGGAAAAGATTGGGGGGCGAAGCACCTGTTTCAATTTCCGGAGCGATTTTATCGCGGGATCACGCCGGCCTCGCTCGATCTGGCGCAGCGGCCGGAGATCAAATTTCTGCAGGCGCGCTGGGAAGTGAATCGATGGGGCCGCGGGTATCCCCGCCCCTATTTCAAGTTTTCGCTGGAACTTCAGACGCTGAAGGCCGGCTAGAAGACGGCCCCCCCGAGGTTTGCGATCCATGGCAGATGAAGGCCGGGAATACATCACACCGGAGATTGACAAGCGGCGGCAGCGGCGCGCCCAACTGATCACCGAAGTGAAATGCGAGGCCCTGAACCGCGATGAATTTCTGGTGACACGCGACGTGAGCGCGGGCGGTTTGTTCGTGAGCACCAAAAATCCGCTGCCCCTGAAATCCGAGGTGCGCGTCGCCTTCAGCCTGGCCACCGGGAGCGCCGCCATTTCCTGCCGGGGACGCGTGGTCTATTCCATGCAAGGCCTGGGCATGGGCATTCAATTTGCGGACTTGAGTGAGGACGGCCGCAGCGCGCTTGAAAAATTTGTAGACGAAGCCAACTAAAGCCTGCCCTTCTTCCTTCTTAACCTTGTAGTTGAACAACCCAGGATGAGCCGGGTGGCGGCGGGTCCATCCCTCCGCCGGGTGATTGATTGAGAGGGAAAGTGGCGGCATCAAGGCGCTGGGACGGACTTTTTCAAGGGTTGGCCTGATATTGTGGGAGGACTTTTATGAAGCTGATGCATGCGATGCGCCGAAGCACAACGCTACTTATCTTTATAGTATTATACTATCAAATAACATGGGGCCGGCAAGCCCCACCCGCCGCGCCAAACAAGGCGCAGCCGAATCCCTCGCAGGAAATTCAGACACAGAAAATCGAGAGTCCGCCCGCCCACCCGGAGCAACCGGCTACGCTGAATAATGTTACGGGCTCCCTGCCGGCGGCGGAGTTGAAGGTGCTGCTGAAGAATGTGCGCTTCTCCGAGTATCGCATCAACGACCTGCTGACCGACGTACATCCGGAAAAGTGGAAATTGCCGGAGGCGACGCTGGAATCATTTAACCAATCACTTAAAACTTTGCACAACCAGGTGGACGCGCTCGAGCAGTGGCGGGGGCAATTTGAACAGCGCCCGGACAGCCTCTATCTTGGCTTCGAGACTTACTCCACCATTGATACGGTGCTGCCGCGCTTGAATGGAGTGACGCAAAGTATTGGGGAGCACGAGACGGCCGCATACGCGGCCCAGTTCAGCAGAGCGTGGGGCCAGCTCTTTGACCTCCAGCAAAGTATCGGCGGCTACGTGAGCTCGCTGATGCAGAGCCAGGACCAGGTGATGGTGGATTACGCCAGCAATATGGCCGCGTGCCAGCAGAGCCTGAGCGCGGCCATGCGGGGCAAAAGCTCGCGCGCCACATACACGCGAAACTCGCAGCCCATTCGTCCCCAGCGGCGAAGCGCGCATCCGTCGCCGGCGAAGCCCAGGGGGAGCGAGAAGCAGGGAAAACAAGAAAATAAGCCCGGGGCGAAAAAGCCTGCCGCGCCTGCGAACCCGGCGCCCAAAAAATAATGAATGTGGCGCAAATTCACGCTGGAACGAATGGCAATCAACTTCTTTCTCTCCAGTCCTGTTACAGGAGCTTGTGGTCCGATTGCGCGGACCATTTGGAGTGTGGCGGCTTGCCGCCGTTTTGGCTGAGCAGAAGTTTAATCTAGTGGGAAGCCCGTGATGGCGAGCCAACCAGCCTACGCGCCCTAAAACGGGAGCCCCACCGCAGAACTTGGGGTTCCCCTCCTCCCGCACTCGAAATATCATGCGGCGGCGGGCTATTTTCCAAAAACTTGTTTGAGCAGCGGCGTAACTTGGGCGGCGGGGTTTTTCCTGATCTTCGCTTCCTCCTGCCCCAGAACGTAGAAAAGGCCGTCGAGGCTTTTGGAGACCACGTACCGGTCAATATCCAGGGTGCCCGGCTTGCCCAGGGGAAGGTCGGACGCGACACCCATGAGGCGGCTGTACTTTTTGGTGACACCAACATTTTCCATGGACTTTTTTACCACGGGCGTGAACGCGGTGGTCAGTTGGCCGGTGGTTTTCTGCTTGAAGTAATCGGTGGCGGCGGTGTTGTTTCCCGCCAGAATCTTGCGCGCATCGTCGAAGGTCATTTGCTTGAGCGCGTCCAGGAAAATCGGCTGGGCCAGGGGCGCGGCCTGCTCGGCGGCGCGATTCATGCTGAGTACGAATTCATCCACCTGGGGGCCCTTGCCCATCAGGCGCAGGCCCTTCTCCATCAACCGGAGCTTTTGCGGCAGCAGAATCTTGATGGCCGCGTTGGCGAAATAGCCGTCCTTGCGCCCGGTGGATTTGACGGTGTTCTCCGTCCCTACCCGGAGCGCTTCTTTAAGTCCCGAGGCGATTTTACTTTCGCCCAGGCCAGCCTTGTTGCCGCCCTTCAGGCGGTTCAGGATCGAATCGAGTTGCCCGCCCGCCCAACAGGGTGCGGGCGCGTGCGTCAGGAAAACGGCCCATCCCACGAGCAGGGCGGGGAATTTAAGGTGGCGCTTGGGGCGCGATAAGAATATTAAGGGACCGCTTTGAGGGGGCTTCACGAAGTACCTCCATCTTCCGGAAAGAGACGAGAGCGGGAGCCTGTTTTGCCCAGGCAACCTGGAGGCGATTGCGGGGCCCCGCCTCCCTGGGCATCGTAGGGGAATTTGTTTTGCATGTCAAAGGCGGAGAGGGCGGGGTCCGACGGTTTGTAGCGGCGGCCTGGCGCCTGCGGGGCCGCCATCTTCAGCCGATATGCGAAATCGGCGGTCGTAGACCGCCGCTACAAAAAGATGGCCTGTGCCTCGATGGATGATGACGACCCAAGATTAGTTATATATAAATGTTATATATACATATAAGATATCCGTGTGGTTAGGCGTCAAGCTCTCAGGCCGCATCCATGCTAGAATGCGGCGCGGATGTGCCACCCGCGGCTGGGCGGGTTGAGCGACCGGTTCGGGCATTTCGGGTTGGTGGGTGACCCATCCCGGTTCAGGTCGTTCCCGTGACAAGCCGGGTGGCAGCGTGGGCCCGCCATCATGATGGGCGGGGCCGCGGCTCTTGCCAGGATGCGCTGCCCAAAATGCCAATTCGATCATGAATTACAGACCACGGAGTGTCTGAAGTGCGGGATCGTCTTTGCCCGGTATCAAGCGGCTCTGCAGGCGACCTCGAAACCGCCCGGAGCCGTCGGGCCGGGCCCCATGGAGCCTGGCCGAATCGATGGCAGCACGCAGGGGGCGGCAGGGAAACCGCCCGGGCCCATCGCGGCGACATCGAGAGCGATGGGCGCTGTCGAGCCGGGCCGCGTGGAACTTGGGGGAATGTATGACGCCAGGAAGGAATTGAAGTACCGGGCGCTCGCCCTTCCTATGGCATCGCTTGTGGCGCGCTTGGTGGTGGGCACGGGTCTGCGCATGGCGGTACGCATGCTCACCATGGTGCTGCACGAGAGTGGACACGCCATCACTTGCTGGCTCACCGGCCGCTGGGCTGTGCCGCTGCTCTGGGTTACCATGCACGGCGAAGAGCGGTCTTACCTGGTCGCGCTGGGGTTGGCGGCGGCCATCGGCTTCGGGGGATTTCGGGCTTGGGTGGCGCAACGGTGGGCGTGGGTCTTTGCCGCCGGCGCGGGACTCATGGTGCAACTGCTTTGCCTGACCGTGTGGCGCTACCATGCCGAATCCCTGATCATCTTTTTCGGGGATGGCGGCGCCCTGGTGCTGGCCACCATCCTGATGGCGATGTTTTACGTTGGCCGCGGTAGCGCGCTCTATGAAAATTGGGGCATGCGGTGGGGATTGCTGGCCATCGGAGCGCTGACTTTCATGGATGTATACCGTACGTGGTCAGGGCCGCTCGAAGATCTTCCGTTCGGGGAGTTGGAAGGAGTGAACCTGTCTGACCCGAGCTTGCTAACCGAAATGTACGGATGGTCTGTCCCGTTGATGGTCGATCGCTACCTGCGCCTGGCGACGGTTTGCCTCACGGTTCTGGCTGTGCTCTACGTTTGGGGATTGGTCACGACGTATCGGGCGATGCGGTCCCCCGCTGGGCGCGCAGACGGGTAGGGATGGCGGCGGAGCGGCCGGGAGGTAGCCAGGCCTTTTACGTCCTCCGCCGGCGGTGCGGCACCCTCGAGGCCTGGCGAGAAAAGCGGGCCAGTCTCTTTAGTAACTGAAGCGTTAAGCGCGGTTGACGGAGGCTGAGCGCGGCTATCATCTCCGGCAACGCATGCCACACCGTTCAGGCGTCCACGTGAGTGCTGAAGAAATTGTCCAAAGCCTGTTTGTTCTTTTGCGAAAGTGAATCCGACATGCGTTCCATCTCGGAAGGAGGCAGCGGCCGGAACGCTTTGGCCAGGCGAACATTTTCCTCGATGTGTCCGACCTTGGGCATGCCCACGACGGCGGCGGTGATGGGCAGGGACAGGGCGTAGTAGAGAATTTTCTCCGGCGGGGCCTGGCCGTCGAGCGCATCCTGGGCGAAAACCTTCATGGCGAGGACGCCCATTTTCTTGCGATTGGCCACGGGCAGGGCCAGGGTTTGGAAACTGGTTTTGAGGGCCTGGTTGGGCACCATGCCGCCCTGGCCGCTCTTCATGCCCACCATGGCGCCGTTCAGCGCCATTTGGGTGCAATCAAAGTCATGGCGCTCGAGGGCGGAGCGCAGTACGGCGGGATCGGTGTGGCTGGTGATGCCGATGAAGCGCGTCAATTTGTCGTCGCGCATCTTCAGCACTTGCTCCAGCACGCCGCCCCTGGCCTCGATGCGCGCCAGGTCGTCTGGGGTGGTGAGCGAATGAATGTGGAGCAGGTCCACTTGGTCGAGTTGCAGCGCCTTGAGGCTTTCTTCCACAATGCGCCGCGCCTGACTGCCGTCGCGATGGGAGAGTTTGGTGGCCAGGAAAATGCCGGCCCGGCGTCCCTTGATCGCCTGGCCCACCCGGCGCTCGCTCAGATAATCCTTGCCGTAATCATCCGAGGTATCAATGTAGGTGATCCCTAAGTCGAGCGCGCGCTGCATGGCTGCGATCGCCTGGTCATCTTCCTTGTACATCAGAAAACGGCTTCCGGCCCCCATGGCCAGAATCGAGACGCGGGCGCCCGTCTTGCCCAGCAGCCGAGTGGGTATGGCCGTTTCGCCGGCAGACTCCGCCATCAGCGAGGGTGCGGCCAGGCTGCCGAGAGCGGCGGTTTCCAGGAATTGTCGTCGTGAAATCTTCATAGGGCCGCCTGGGGTTGAAGTGTAGCACATATGCTGAGGGGAGTAGGGAATGGGGAGCAGGGTTATAGCTGAAAAGAGGTGCGGACCTCGGCAGCGGAGGCTTATGGCTATTCACTGGCTGATGAAAAATGTCATTCTGAGGAGCCGAAGGCGATGAAGAATCTCGCCGTGGCTTCGTTTTCAGTGCGAGATTCCTCGCTCCGCTCGGAATGACAGTGGGTGGAAGCATTATGCGTTAGCCGGTTAAGGAAACTGCATAGTTGATGATGTATTATAAGTTATCAGCGGCAGGTCGGAAGGAAGATAGGGGGACCGCCTTTGCGGTTCGGGGATTTCAGGGCGCCGGGTTGAACCCGCCCGCTTACTTTCGATAGATCACGCCGCCCTTCATGACAAAGGTGACGCGTTCGAGCGCGCTGATGTCGTGGAGCGGATCGCCCGGAACCGCAATCACGTCGGCCCAATAGCCAGGTTTCAGTGCGCCCATCTGATCCTGCCAGCCCAGCAGCTTGGCGCCGTTGAGCAAGTCAGCTTGCAGGACGGCCAGCGGCGGCATGCCGTACTTCACCATCAGCACAAACTCCCGCGCCTGCGTGCCGTGGGGAAAAGGACCCACGTCGGAACCCACGGCCATCGGTACGCCGGCGGCAAGCTGCTTGCGAAATTCCCGGGCATGGAACTGGAGCAACTCCCGCTCGCTCGCCGCCTGGGCGGGCGAGGGTGCGTGGTTGGCGAAGTACTCGACAATGGTAAACGTCGGCACGGCGAAGATTTGTTTCTCCCGCATGATGCGCATGGTTTCGTCACTCAACTGAAAAGCGTGCTCGATCGATACCACACCTGCGCGCGCCGCATACATTGCACCCGGCTCGCCCGTCGCATGAACCGCCACGCGTCGTCCGGTGCGGGCGGCTTCTTCGACCGCGGCGCGCAGTTCAGCCTCGGTGTACTGATACGGGGTGGAAAAGCGGCCGGCGCGAAGTGAGTCGCGGCCCGTTTGGTAAATCTTAATGTGGTCGGCGCCCTCCTTCACTTGCTGGCGGATGACCGCCACCAGTTCCGCCTCGCTATTCGCATAGGTGGCATTCGAGATGACGTGCTGTTGGGGGTTGTAGCCGATGGCGTCTTCATGCCCGCCCAGAATGTCTATGGCGTTGCCGCAGACTCGCAAATGCGGTCCGGGAATGGATCCTTGGTCGATCGCATTGCGCACGTCAGTGGAGGACGAGCCTGCTCCCTCGGTTCCCATGTCCCGCTCCGCCGTGAAGCCCGCCATCAGGTCGTCGCGCGCCGCCAGAGTGGCGGAAATCGTGCGCTGCGGCACCGACTCCTGGACGGTCTGTAAGTCTTCCGCGCCGGGGTGCAGAAAAAGGTGCACGTGAGCATCAATCAATCCAGGCAATAGAGTGCGATCACCCAAGTCGATGACCTCCGCTCCGGCTGGACGCTTGACCGCCGAGCCCACCGCAGTGATTCGTGGCCCTTCGACCAGAACTTCGCCTGGCGTAAGGATCTTCCCTGTCTCGATTTCCAGCAGCCGGGCGGCATGCAACACAACGGCGCGCCCTGCCGTGGAGGGTGGAGATTGCGCCCACAGAGGAGAGAAAAAAATCCAGGAAATCAAAATCCCGGACAGGGTTGCGGAACTGGAAGATTTTGTTCTCATCAGGCTCACGATAATATCACTCCAGTTTCAAGCCTCGGAGTTTTCTTCGGCATGGCTCAGTCATATTGGAACGGTCGCGCGGGCACACACTTACCCATCCCGCGCCGGCCGGGATTGCGTCCATTCCTGGCCCCAACTCCGCGACAAAGCGACATCCCTCTCCCGCACCTGCGGGATCGGGAAGACATTTTGGGAGAATTCTACTTCATGGCGCGGCGTTTTATGGATTCAAATAATGATCCAACCAACCAAGCACGGTTTGGTACCAAAGCGCGCTATTTTGCGGCTTCAGCACGAAATGGCCCTCGTCGGGGAAATAGAGCAATTTTGAAGAGACGCCGCGGCGTTGCAACGAGGTGAAAAGTTGCAAGGCCTGGCCCTCGGGAACTCGGAAGTCTTTGCCGCCCTCGACGATCAGCATGGGCGTCTGAATGTTTTGCACGAAATACGATGGCGACCATTTTTCATAAAGCCCGGGATTTTTCCAGGGCACGCCTTTCAGTTCCCACTCGGGGAACCAGAGTTCTTCCGTCTCCCCGTACATCGAGCGCAGGTCGTAAACGCCGTCGTGGGCGACCAGCGCTTTGAAGCGGTGGGTGTGGCCGGCAATCCAATCGATCATGTAGCCGCCATAACTTGCGCCGGCGGCGCCAATGCGGGTTTTGTCCACGTAGGGCAGGGCTTCGAGTTGATCGGCGGCGGCCATCAAATCCTGATAGGGCGCGCCGCCCCAGTCGCCGGAAATTTCCTCCAGAAACTTTTGTCCGTAGCCGGTGGAGCCGTGAAAGTTGGTCATCATCACCACGTAGCCGTGGGCGGCAAACATTTGCGCGTTCCAGCGGTACCCCCAGCCGTCGTTCCAATCGCCCTGCGGGCCGCCGTGAATCAGGCAGAGGGCGGGATACTTTTTGCTGGGGTCAAACCCGGGAGGCTTAACCACAAAACTCTCGATGTTGTCGCCTAATGCGCCCCTCGTTTCGAGCGGTTTGGCCGGATTCATGTCCAGCGTGCCAAGGAGGCCGTCATTCTCATGCGTCAATTGCATGGGGACGCCCCCGGGAATCAGGACCCGGTAAATCTCCTGCGGTTGAGTCAGGCTGCTGCGCGTCACCACCAGCGCGTTTCCGCCGGACATGACCTGGAGTTCTTCGTTTTCACCATCCAAAACTTTTTCCACTTTGGGATGACTGACCGAGGTTTTGAATACCGGTGAGTGTCCGGCGAGGGCAGCGTTGAAGTAAATTGTGTCGCTGTCAGCGGCCCACGCGAATGCGTTCACCCACTGATCGAAGCCTGTCGTGAGGTCGGAAATCCTTCCGGTCTGGCGGTCGTAAACGCGCAGGCGGAAGAGGTCGGACTCGTACCCGTCGCGCGCTTGCGATGTGTAAGCGATGTAGCGGCCGTCGGGTGAATATTGCGGCGAGGCGTCGGAGCCCGGATTGTCCGCCGTGATGTTTTTGGCTGTGCCGCCTGAGGTGGAGACGATGTAGAGATCGTTGTTGGTGGTCCACGCGGGATGGCCGGTGCGGTTGGAGGCGTAGCACGCTTCGGTGCCGTCGGGAGAAATATCGTAGCCGTCAGGGGCCTCAAGAAAAAAGGTGGGCGCGTCGACCGCGCCGGGGGTCAGGTCGCGCGGCGTGCCGCCCTTTGCGGAGACCGCAAACAGATGGGTGTATTTTCCGTCGCGCCAATCGGTCCAGTGGCGGAACAAGAGCTCGTCGATGATGCGTGCTTTTACTTTGCTTTTCTCCGCTTCATCGAGCTTTTGCTTGTTGCAGGCGTCGTCCGGACAGTCGGGATAAACCTGTGAGGTAAAGAGCAGCCAGTCGCCGCGCTTGGACCACGTTACGCCGTCGGCGCCGGTAGAGATCTTGGTAATTTGCCGCGGGTCCCATCCTTCCACGCCATTGATCCAGATTTGCGAGTCGCCGTGATGATTGTATATGAAGGCGATTTCATTTCCGTCGGGCGACCAGCGCGGCCGGGAGCTTGAATCCGATCCCATCGTCAACCGGCGCGGTTCGCCACCGGCAGTGGGGACAATCCAAATGTTGCTGATTTGCTTGTTTGCATCAAAATCCACGTCCGATTCCACATAGGCGACCAGGCGGCCGTCGGGCGAAACTTGCGGGTCTGAAATTCGCTTCACCTTCATCAAATCTTCAAACGTGAGGGGATGCTTTCCTTCCGGCGGGTCGGCCAGGGTGTAATTAACATCGACCTCGGTAAGCACTTCAACCGGGTCGCCATTGAGGAGTGTAGGTTGATATTTCCATTGCGCTACAGCATCAGAGGCAGATTGGGCAAGCAGTGCATCGCCACTTAGGACCTTCAAGCTTATAACCGAGCCGTCCCTGCCAATGACTGCTTGCAAGTGCACTATGCCCTCAATGTGGTGTTGCTTGGCCTCGCGAGGGTATACCGGATTAACTTTCGTGATGAGCTTCGCTTGCGCTACTTGCCCGCCGAGTCGGATGCGCTTGGGCGCTTCTTGCGGCTGCGCCAAAGCGCGAGGATTTGTCCTCGCAGAAAGATTAGGCTGTCCCAGAAAAATTCCTGCTGCGAACAAAAGCGCTACCGCCATTCCTGCTTTCATGATGTTCTCCCTTGGATGTGCAATGAGTGCGGTCAAGACTATACCAAACTTCACCGAAGTGTTGAAACTTAGGAGGCAGGGATTTTGTCTTCTCGCTGAAGCCCACCCGCCGGTCGTGGTGTCATTTGGAATTGGCACCGTCATGAAACCCGTCGGCTGACGGGTCATTCCCGCTTAAGCGGGAATCCAGTCCGCCGTCGTAATTGCCGGAGCTCAGGGTGTGGATACCCGCTTGCGCGGGAATGACCGCACCCTGGGGTGCCCTTGTTTCGCGCATGACGCCCCTACTCTCGCTTTAAGATTGTTGACTAGTTACCTGACTAGTGCGTATGATGAGATGGTTGAAAGGAGAGTGCTCACATGAGTTCATGGCCAGTCCAAGACGCGAAGGCGCGATTTAGCGAACTTCTGGACACGACGATCAAGAAGGGTCCGCAAATTGTCACCCGGCGGGGAGTGGAAAAAGCCGTCCTGGTCCCCATCGAGGAATGGCGTCATCTGGCGCAAGCGGCCCGTCCCAGCCTTAAAGCACTGCTTCTCGGGCCCGGACCGCGCTTTGAGGATATTGTACGCAGACGCCGCACCCACAAGCGCCGGCCAACCGTGGAGTTCAAATGACCAAGTACCTGCTGGACACCAACGTGGTCTCCGAGTTGCGCAAGCCCAAACCCCACGGCGGGGTCATCGCATGGATCAGTAGTTTACGCGATGACCAGTTGTTTATATCCGCGGTCACGATGGGCGAGCTCCAGACAGGCATAGAACGAACGCGAACGCAGGATCCCGCCAAGGCGGTGGAGGTCGAGCTGTGGGTGGACCAACTGGAAGAATCCTTTCAAGTGCTTGCCATGGATGCTCTGTGTTTCCGGGAGTGGGCCCGGTTGATGAAGGGAAAGCCCGATCATCTCTTGGAAAATGTGATGATCGCTGCCACCGCTCGAGTGCATGCCTTGAAAGTGGCCAGCCGGAATGAACGGGATTTTGCCCAGCTCGACGTTGATTTGGTCAATCCTTTCAAATCGCGCGCGTAACTTCCCTCCATCCGCCCCCCAACGCGCATGGTCGCTAATTCGCCGGAATATATTCCTGAATGAATCGCCGGCAGTGTCGAACGATTAGCAGTCTTTTACCCGCCCAAATCGCCACGAATATCCCCACCAAGATCCATGCGGCGGCCCCCGTGATGGGCGTTTCGCCGGGATTGGTATCCGGCTGTGTCAGTCCCAAAGCGACCAAGGTCCACAACAAGATTTCGAGGAGGACGAGAGCCTCAATCAGGAAGTCGAGAACAGCCAGGCCGGTGTGTCTGGCATAGTGGTAAGCCGCGCCGGGAAAAATCCATGCCCGGCGGACCATCGTTTTCTCGCTCTTGAATTCCAGGTTGCATTTCGGGCACTGGTAATTTCCCTCGGTCAGGATGGCGTAACATTGCGGGCACAGATGCACCCGGCCATTGGCCGGCGAGCGTTCCGACACAGCGGCATCGAGCAGCAAGGGGAGCATGACCTTCATGCGTTTGGCGTCGTCGACGCGAATTCGCCGGTAAGCTTCTTTCTTGCCATTTCGGTATAGCATCTCGAGCCTGGCGCCAAACCAGGACTTCACGGTCGCCTTCTCAATGTCTCCCAGGCTGACACTGCGAACGCTTCGCTTCCAGAGGCCGTTTCTGCCTACCAGGAAAAACAGCAGACGGCGGTTGGTGAGCACTAACACACCTTGATCCGTAGTGGTCGCCAGCCAGCCCAGAAATAATTGTTCGAGTTGGTTGATCGGAAGATAAGCGGGGACAACGCAAAAGATGGCCTCACCCGGCTCCAATAGTTTTCGCAATGGCTCCTGAAGTTTCTCGATTGCCTTTTCAGTCCGCTTGCGAATGCCTCCCTTTTCGTCCCCCTTCGCGTTGGTGTAAGTGGTATCTTCGCGAATGGAAACGCCGGAAGTGGTGGCGAGCCTTGAAGATTGATTGGTGTAAACAGGAAAATACACGTCAGGCACGGGAACCTCCTTGATTTGCAGGTTAATCCAAATGGGCGGGATTATGGGCCTACGCCACTCGAAATGCAAGCAGCTTGCCTGGATTATCGAAGTCGAACGGCTCCAGTTTATTTATCCCACTCGGTATGAAACACGCCTTCCTTATCGATGCGACGGTAGGTGTGGGCGCCAAAATAATCGCGCTGGGCCTGGAGCAGGTTGGCGGGCAGGCGTTTTTGGCGATAACCGTCGATATAGGTCAGGGTGTTGCTGATGGCGGGGATGGGAGTGCCCGCGGCGGTGGAGGTGTGCACGACTTCGCGCAGGCTGGCGGCGGTTTGATTGATGAGCTTGCTGAAGTAGCCGTCCAGCATCAGGTTTTTAAGGTCGGGCTTGGCCTGGAAGGCGGCGCGGATGGGGTCCAGCAATTTGGCGCGAATGATGCACCCGCCTTTCCAAATGCGGGCGACCTCGTCGAATTTCAGATTGTATTTATATTCCTGCGAGGCCACCCGCAACTGTTCGAAGCCCTGCGCGTAGCAGCCGATCACGGTGAGCGTGTAGGCGGCGCGCATGAGGGCGATGAATTCTTTTTTGTCGCCGGCAAATTTCTGCGCGGGCCCCTGGAGGATTTGCGAAGCCGCCTGGCGGTCGTCGCGGGCGCCGGAAAGAATGCGGGCGATCACGGAAGCGTTGAGAGTGGGGATGGCCACGCCGAGATCCATGGCGTCCTGAGCGGTCCATTTGCCGGTGCCCTTTTGTTCGGCCGTGTCGAGCACCAGATCCACCAATGGCTTTTTCGTTTCGGGATCGATCTTGCCCAACACTACAATGCTGATCTCGATGAGGAACGAATTCAGGTCGCCGTGGTTCCAATCGCTGAAGACGTCGCGGATTTCGGGCGAAGTAAGTCCGGCCACGTTTTTGAATACGTCGTAGGCCTCGCAGATGGTCTGCATGATGCCGTACTCAATACCGTTGTGGACCATCTTGACGTAGTGCCCGGCGCCACCCGGCCCGAGATAGGTGCAGCAGGCGCCATCACTGGTCTGGGCGGACATCTTGGTGAGCAAGGGCTCAAGACGTTGGTAGGATTGCTCGTTTCCGCCCGGCATCAAGCTGGGACCGTGGAGCGCGCCTTCCTCGCCGCCGCTCACACCCATGCCGAAAAAACGCAGGCCGGCAGTGTCCAGATCCTTGGCGCGGCGCTCGGTGTCCTTGAAATACGAATTGCCGCCGTCAATCACGATGTCTTCTTTTTCGAGCACTGGTTTCAGGTCGGAAAGGACGGCATCCACGGGCTTGCCTGCCGGCACCATCATCCAGATGCGGCGGGGCTTGTCGAGGGCGCCTGCAAATTCGGTGAGCGAATTGGTAACCACAAATGCCTTGCCCGCCGCTTGCGCGGCTACGTCGGCGGTTTTCTTTTTGTCCAGGTCAAAGCCCGCCACCGAGAAACCTTTGCTCACCGCGTTAAACCCCAAATTCTTGCCCATCACGCCCAGCCCTATGATTCCGAGATGTTGTTTGCTCATGGTTTTGTCCTCTGATAAGGTAATCGTTCTCCTGAATGGAAAGGGAAGGATACCAGAATCCCGGCGGTTTTGCGCATGCTAATCTCTTTGCCCGTTTTACCAACAAAGATATATAATGCCGCCTGTATCCGAAACTTATCGGGCGCATCGAAAATTTGAGGGAGGGCACACTCCGTGGCTGGTGACACCGCGACCCCGGCGCAAAAAGCGCCTCTTAGCCAAGCTGAATTGGACCAGCTTTGCATCAACACCATCCGCATGCTGTCTGTGGACGCGGTGCAGAAAGCGAACTCCGGGCATCCGGGATTGCCCATGGGCGACGCGGCCCTGGCCTATGTGCTTTGGACACGCTTTCTGAAATTCAATCCTCACAATCCCAAGTGGCCCAACCGCGACCGCTTTGTGCTTTCCGCCGGCCACGGGTGCATGTTGCTTTACAGCCTGCTGCACCTGACGGGTTACGATTTGCCGCTCGACCAGCTCAAGCAATTCCGCCAATGGGGCAGCCTGACGCCCGGACATCCGGAGTACGGGCTGACGGCGGGGGTTGAAACTTCCACCGGACCGCTGGGGCAGGGCATCAGCAACGCGGTGGGGATGGGCATCGCGGAAAAATATCTGGCCACACTTTTCAACCGGCCCGGGCATGAAATCATCAATTATAAAATCTATGGAATTTGCAGTGACGGCGACCTGATGGAAGGCGTCTCGGCGGAAGCGAGTTCGCTGGCGGGGTTTCTGGGGCTCAATAACCTGATTTTTTTCTATGACAACAACCACATCACCATCGAAGGGCCCACTGAAATCGCCTTCGCCTCGGAAGACGTGGGCAAGCGCTTTGAGGCTTACGGATGGTTCGTCCAGACACTTCCCGATGGCAACGATTTGGACGCAGTGGACAAGGCGTTATGCGCCGCGCAGGCGGAAACGGCGCGGCCGTCACTGATTATTTGCCGGACCCACATCGCCTTTGGCAGTCCCAACAAGCACGACACCAAAGAGGCGCACGGCGAGCCGCTGGGCGTGGAAGAAGTAAAGCTGACCAAGCAGAATTTGGGCTGGCCGGTGGAGCCGGCTTTCTTGATTCCGGATGAAGCGCTGGCGCACTTTCGCCATGCCGTCAGCAAAGGCGCGAGCGCCGAAAAGGAGTGGCAGGAGAGATTTGCAGACTGGCAGGAAGCATTTCCGGAACTCGCCCAAGAATGGGACCGCTTTATCAGTGGCGAATTGCCCGAGGGATGGCAGGCGAAAATTCCGGTTTTCGCGGCCACCGACAAGCCCATTGCCACCCGCAACGCTTCGGAAAAAGTTTTGCAGGCCGTCGCCCCTCTGCTGCCCACGTTTCTGGGCGGCTCGGCCGACCTCTCGCCATCCACCAAGACTTACGTGAAGGGTTTGGGCGACTTCAGCAAGGTCAATTACGGGGCCAAGAATTTTCACTTTGGAATTCGAGAGCACGCCATGGGCAGCATCTTGAACGGTATGGCGGTAAGCGGACTGATCCCTTACGGCTCCACCTTCCTGATATTCTCCGATTATTGCCGCCCCACCATTCGCCTGGCGGCGTTAATGGAAATTCACTCGATATTTGTATTCACGCATGACAGCATCTTCGTGGGCGAAGACGGCCCCACCCACGAGCCGGTTGAGCAGATCCCTTCGCTGCGTGCCATTCACAACATCGTCTTGATCCGGCCCGCGGACGCCAATGAAACCGCGGTGGCTTGGCGGGTGGCCATTGAGCATCGCGGGGGGCCGGTGGTCCTTGCCCTCACCCGGCAGAACCTTCCCATCATCGATCGCACGAAATACGGCTCGGCGGAAGGCGTGGCGCGCGGCGCATATATTCTGGCCGACTCGAAGGGCAAGACGCCTGATATCATCTTGATTGCCACCGGTTCAGAGGTGGCGTTGGCGCTTGAAAGTTCTCAGAAACTTTCTGCTGAGGGGATAGCTGTTCGGGTCGTGAGCATGCCTAGTTGGGAACTCTTCGAAAGACAGCCGCAATCTTACCGGGACGAAGTGCTGCCCCCGGCGATCACGGCGCGGCTGGCCATTGAAGCCGCAGCTCCCTTTGGCTGGGAGCGCTACGTAGGACTTAAAGGCGCGATCATCGGCGTGAACCGCTACGGCGCGTCTGCGCCCTACCAGGTGATTGCCGAGAAGCTTGGTTTTACGCCCGCCCATGTGGTGAAGCAGGCGCACGAAGTGCTCAAAAGATAGTTATAAATTATGAATTCTGAATTATGAGGAAGAGGGGACTGGATTGAAGCGAATCAGGTGGATGATTTGCAATTCATAATTCAAACTTTAGCATTTAAAAAAGGGAGGTTAATTTATGTCAACCAATCCTCTGCGGGAACTTAACGCGGTCGGGCAAAGCGTTTGGCAGGACAACATCCGGCGCGGAGAACTGCTCTCCGGTGCGCTCAAGAAATTAATTGATGAGGACGGGTTGTCCGGCACGACTTCCAATCCCACTATTTTTGAAAAAGCGATTGAGGGTAGCAAGGATTACGACGAGGCGATCAGCCAACTCGGCCATCAAGGGAAAAGCGGCGCGGAGATTTTTGACGCGCTCGCCATTGAGGATATCCAGCACGCCTGCGATCTATTTCGCCCCACTTATGATGCGACCGAAGGCCGCGACGGCTTTGTGAGCATCGAAGTATCGCCGACACTGGCCCACGACACGGCGGGAACCATTGCCGAGGCCCGCCGATTGTGGACGGCGGTGAACCGTCCCAACGTGATGATCAAAATTCCCGGAACGAAGGAAGGATTGCCGGCCATCGAGCAAACGCTTGCGGAAGGATTGAACATCAACATCACCCTTCTCTTTGCAGTCGAGATGTACGAGCAGGTGGCCAACCGGTATGTGGCCGCCCTGGAAAAGCGGGCGAAAGAAGGGAAGCCGGTGAACCGGGTCGCCTCCGTGGCCAGCTTTTTCGTCAGCCGGATTGATACGCTGATCGACCAACAACTGGACGCGAAGCTCAGCGCCGCAACGTCTCCGGCCGCCAAGGAAAAACTAGAGCATCTGAAAGGCAAGACGGCGATTGCCAACGCCAAGGTCGCTTACCGGAAATTCAAAGAAGTTTTTGGCGGGACCCGATTCACGGCACTTGCCGCCAAGGGAGCCAGAGTGCAGCGCGTGCTTTGGGCATCGACCAGCACCAAGAACCCCAAGTACCGCGACGTGATTTACATTGAGACTCTGATCGGCCCGGACACGGTGAACACCATGCCGCCCGCCACCATCGCGGCCTTCCGTGATCACGGCCAGGTGCGCCTGACACTGGAAGAGGATTTTGAGGGCGCCCGCCGCGAGCTGGCGCAACTGGGTGAATTTGGGATTGACCTGCGTGCCGCCACGCAAAAGTTGGAAGACGACGGAGTGAAGTCTTTCGCCAACGACTTTGCAAAACTCTTGAGCGTGGTGGAAGAAAAACGAAAGCACGTTCTGGAGGTTCAGAGGACATGACCACATCCGTATTTGGCTCGCTCCCTGCCGGGATCTCAGCCACGCTGGACAGGCTCGACGCGGAAAAGTTTTCCCAGCGGCTCTGGGAGCATGACGCCACGTTGTGGAAGGCGGAACCCGAACACCAGAAAATTATCCACAACGCGCTGGGCTGGATGACGGTCGCGGGCTTGATGCTGGAACATGTCGACGACCTGCTCGGCTTCGTGGAAGGCGTGAGGCAGGCGGGATTCAAGCACGCCGTGGTGCTGGGCATGGGGGGCAGCAGCCTGTGCCCGGATGTTTGCCGCGCCACCTTTGGCACGTCGCCCGGCTATCTTCAGTTGCAGATTTTAGATTCCACTGTGCCGGCGCGGATTCTCAGCGTGGAAAAAGCGCTGAACCTGGCCCACACGCTTTTTATGGTCTCCAGCAAGTCGGGCGGGACGGTTGAACCTTTGAGTTTTTTCAAATACTTTTTCGATCGGGTGCGCGCGGTGAAGGGAGACGCGGCGGCGGAAAATTTTGTCGCCATCACGGATCCGGGAACGTCGCTCGAAAAACTGGCGCGGGAACATAATTTCCGCCACATTTTTCCAGGCCAGCCTGACATTGGCGGGCGTTATTCCGCCCTGTCGAATTTCGGCCTCGTGCCCGCAGCTCTCGAAGGCGTGGATGTTCGCGGCCTGCTGCAACGCGCGAAACAGGCGGCCAGGGATTCGGGCGCGGACGTCGGCGCCGAAGAAAATCCCGGCGTATCGCTGGGCGTGATCATGGCGGAGGCGGCGCTCGAGGGCCGCGACAAGCTCACCTTGGTCGTTTCACCGGGAGTCCAGACCATCGGCGACTGGCTGGAACAATTGATCGCGGAAAGCACGGGCAAAGAAGGGAAGGGCGTCATCCCGGTGGCGGGCGAAGAATTGGGCGATCCGACGGTTTACGGGAACGACCGATTGTTCGTTCGGCTGCAATTGCGTGGGGAAGCGAATCCGGCCATCGATCTAAAACTCAGGGCGCTGGGGCAGGCGGGCCATCCCGTGGTCAGGATCGAGCTGCAGGATAAATTGGAGTTGGGTGAGGAATTTCTGCGCTGGGAGATTGCCACCGCCACTGCGGGCTCACTGCTCGGCATCGACGCCTTCGATCAGCCCAACGTTCAGGAAAGTAAAGACAACACCAACCGGCTGCTGGGCCAATTCAAAGCAGAAGGCAAGCTGCCGGATGAATCACCGCAGATTGCGACCGATGCGGTTCATTTTTATGGCCCATCGCCGGCCCGTGGCGGCTCAGCAGAAGACTATCTCACCGAGTTCCTGGGCCAGCGAAAAGTGAATGAAGATTACGTTGCCATCATGGCCTATCTCGAATCGACCACCGAACACGATGATGCCTTAAAGGCCATTCGCATGGCCCTGCGCGACGGGTTGGGTGTGGCCACCACTCTGGGTTACGGGCCGCGCTTCCTGCACTCCACCGGACAATTGCACAAGGGCGGACCCAATCACGGCTTGTTCATCCAAATCACGGGTGAAGATGCCGAGGCTCTCCCCATCCCCGGCGAACCGTATTCATTTTCCGTTTTGAAACGCGCCCAGGCGCTCGGAGACTTGCAGTCCTTGCAAAGCAAGAACCGGCGTGTGATCCGGGCCCATCTGGCCGCCAATGATGGAGAGGGTCTGGCAGCCCTGTCCGCTCTGGTGGCCGGCGCCGTAAAGCGTGTGGGCAATCTGGCCGCGTCCCAAGTCGCAGGGCGAAAATAATCATTCGTTCAATCCCGGAAGTCAGCGTGGCAGACACCATTCTCCAGCCCAACCCTTTGCGAGAAGGCATTCGGATGCATCAGACGCCGGAACCCTGCGCCATGGTGATTTTTGGCGCTTCCGGAGACCTGACGGCGCGCAAGCTGGTGCCGGCGCTTTACAATTTGGCCCGCCAGCACATGCTGCCCGCAGGTTTTTCGGTGATTGGGTGCTCGAAAACCAAATTCACCCACGAACAATTTCGCCACAAAATACGCCAGGCGGTGCGCGAAGATTTGAACTTGCCGGATCAGGACGATCCGGTGCTCGATAGTTTCACCGGCAACATTCATTATATTTCCGATAATTTTGGCGATGCGGCGGCCTATTCGCAATTGACGGAATTTCTGAAGCAGCTTGACCGCGACCACGGGACGTCGGGCAACCGGCTCTTTTATCTGGCCACCCCACCCAGCTTTTTCCCCGTCATCGTCAATCATTTGGGCGCCGCTGGTCTGGCCCGGCCGAAAGAACCCGAGAAAACCTGGTCGCGGATAGTGCTGGAAAAACCTTTTGGGCGCGACCTGAAAAGCGCGCGCGACCTTAACCGCGTGGTTACCGGTGTTTTTGGGGAGCAGAACGTTTACCGGATCGACCACTACCTGGGTAAAGAGACGGTTCAAAATCTTTTGGTTTTCCGGTTGGCCAATGGAATTTTTGAGCCGGTCTGGAACCGGCGCTACATCGACCACGTGCAGATCACCGTGGCCGAGGAGTTGGGGGTTGAAAACCGGGCCTCGTATTTTGAAGAGGCCGGGCTGTTCCGGGACATGATTCAGAGCCACGTGTTGCAAGTATTGAGCCTGGTAACCATGGAGGCTCCGGCAAGGTTTGAGGCAAGGTCGCTGCGGGATGAAAAAGCAAAAGTCATGCGCTCGTTCCGGCCCATCACCTTGGAGGAGGTGGACAAGTATGCGGTCCGCGCCCAGTATGCGGCGGGGTTTGTATCGGGAAAGAATGTTCCGGCTTACCGCGCCGAGCCCAATGTGAATCCGGCTTCGGCCACCGAGACTTACGCCGCCCTCAAAATATTTATTGATAATTGGCGCTGGGCCGACGTGCCCTTTTACATTCGCTCGGGCAAACGGCTGGCCAAGCGTGTTTCGGAAATCTCCATTCAGTTTCGACGCGTCCCTCACTTGCTTTTTGGCGGCGGCGCCACCGACGCTATCCAGCCCAACTTGTTGTCATTGCAAATTCAGCCGGACGAAGGCATCTCGCTGAAGTTCAGCGCCAAGTTGCCGGGAACCGCCATGCAAATCCGGCCGGTGAAAATGCAATTTCAATATGGCGAATCGTTTGGCGGCGTGTCGCCCTCCGCCTATGAAACTCTTTTGCACGATTGCATGATGGGGGATAACTCCCTGTTTACGCGCAACGATGCGGTGGAAATTTCGTGGGAGTTTGTTGATCCGATCCTCGAGCGGTGGAAGCAGGATGGCGCCAAGGGGCTCGCCTTCTATGAATCCGGAAGCTGGGGGCCGGCGGAGGCGGATGCGTTTATTGAAGGGGATAAGCGCCGGTGGCAGAGGCTCTGATGAAGACAGAAACAAAAAGTCAAAGGTCAAAAGTTTGAAGGCTGAAGGATCATTCACAGATTAAAAGGGGAAAAGCGATTTGAGCCAAAATCTTCAACCTTTAACGCTCGGGGGGCCGCGAGAGGCCAATGTTGCTGCCTTGGCGGAGGAGTTGGATGCCCTCTGGCAGTCTGCGGGTGACGCCGAAGGCCGGGAAGATGTGACCAGGGCTTGCGCGCTGACACTTCTGATTTACACGGAGAGCGAGCGAGGCGCGCGCGAGGTCAGCAATCTGGTGGGCGCGCTGACTTTGCAGAACCCGTGCCGTGCCTTGATTCTGGTGGTGCAGCCCAATGAATCGCCGGCGGGGTTGTCCGCGTCGATCTCGGCGGTTTGCCAGCTTCCCGCGTCCGGAGTGAAACAAGTTTGCTGCGAACACGTCACCCTGGTGGCTCGCGGAGAACGGGTTCACGATCTGGACAAAGTTGTGGTACCTCTGATGGTTTCCGGCCTTCCGGTTTGCCTCTGGTGGCGGGCCGGAAGTCCTCTTCAATTTGATTACTTTGGAAAAATCCTGCGGTTTATTGACAGGCTGTGCGTGGATTCCGAGTGGTATCCGAATCCCGAATCGGATTTGCCCTCGCTGGCGCAGACGATACAGAAAACTTCGAGCCTTGCGGCCATTACGGACATGAACTGGGCGCGCGTCACGCCCTGGCGCGAACTGGCTGCTGCTTGTTTCGACCCGGACGGAATGCGGTTTTATCTCAGTCAGATCAACCAAGTCAGGATTGAGTATCGCGCGGGCGCCGCGGATTCCCCGCCTTGCCTGGCGCAGGGCTTGTTATTTGCCGCCTGGCTCGCGGCACGCCTGGGCTGGAAGGCGGCTGGCGTCGGCCAGAGCGGATTAGAGGAGGGCGAAAAGAGAAATGGGGAAGGGAACCGCCTGCTTACGTTTAAAGGCCGGCAGGGCGATATTCGCGTCCAACTGGTTCCGGGCCTGGCTGGACCCAGGTGCTCATCGGGATTCCTCACCATTGAAATGAAGGTGGCGGGCGATGCTCCCGCGAAGTTCACTTTGATCTGCGGGCCGGAAAGCAAGAGCGTGGTGACGCGCATTGAAATTCCCGGTCATCCGCCCCAGGAGAGTACAGTGCATCTCCAGGTGTTTGATGAAGTGGCGCTGTTGAATGAGGAACTCAAGCTTTCCAGCCGCGACCGGGTGTATGAAGAGACGCTGGCCATGGTCGCTTCCATGACTTCGTGATTAGAATTCGCGCGGAGAATTCCGTTCGGGGAAGTGGCGCGAGCGGCGGTCGCGGCGGTTGCTGACCGCCGGCTTTTGATTCAAGAGATTCCGGCGGTCATCGACCGCCGCTACAACATGACTGACGCCGCAAAACCAGAAGTGAAAGTTTTTCCGAACCTGGAGGAATTGAGCCAGGCCGCCGCCCGCCGCTTCGAGGAGTTGACCAATGCACGCGCGCGGGAGAATAAGAATTTTGCCGCTGCCCTGAGCGGCGGCTCGACGCCCGCGCGGCTTTACGAATTGCTGGCGAGCCCCAACCGGAGCATTCCCTGGGCCCGCGTGCAACTTTTCCAGGTGGATGAACGGTGCGTGCCTCCCGACCATCCGGAAAGCAATTACAAAATGATACGC
Source organism: Terriglobia bacterium (assembly GCA_035946625.1). Classification (GTDB taxonomy): domain Bacteria; phylum Acidobacteriota; class Terriglobia; order UBA7540; family UBA7540; genus DASYXZ01. The sequence continues at coordinate 33,265 of DASYZE010000090.1, forward strand.
GCGGCGCTGCTCCAGCACATTTCGATTCCGGTTTCGAATTTTCACCGCATGGCGGCGGAAAACCCGGATCGGGATGCTGCCTCGCGGCAATATGCGGGGGAGATGGAGGAGGTGCTGCACCCCGAGCAAGGAGAGTGGCCGCGAATGGATCTGGTTTTTCTGGGCATGGGTACCGACGGCCACACCGCGTCTCTGTTTCCAGGATCGCCGGCCCTCAACGAGTACGAGCTCTGGGTGCGGCCGAATTACAGTGATCGGCTGAAATCATTCCGGCTTACGCTTACCTACCCGGTGCTGAACGCGGCAGCGCAGGTGATCTTTCTGGTCGCAGGAGCGGATAAGGCGGAAACCCTTCGCGACGTATTCGATGGCGCGCGGCGGACGCCGGGGTTTCCTGCGCAGGGCGTGCAGCCGGTTAACGGGCGCTTAAGCTGGTATCTTGATCAGGCGGCAGCGCGACTGTTGTCGCACTGATCTGGGGCTTTATCTGGAGAGCTTTGATTTTGAGTCCCAGGTGCCTGTTGACAATCTTTCATAAACTGGTCATTCCGATGACGTCGCGCCGGGTGAGGAATCCCGCTCTGGAAAGACAATCAATGCGGGATTCCTCGTCGGTCAGTGCTCCTCTGCGGAAAGTCGATGCGTAACTCTTTTGGATTCAACGAAGCGTCTCTGGGCAGGAGCGACGACTTTCTGCTCATCATGGGCAGCCCTGCGGCTGTCAATGCTCGGAATGACAATTGGACGAGCTTTCAACAAACTCTTAACCGGAGATCGCAGTGATTCACATTGCCCCATCCATTCTCTCCGCTGATTTCACCCGGTTGGGCGAGGCGGTGCAGTCCGTGGAAGCCGCGGGAGTGGACCGCATTCAGATTGACATCATGGACGGGCGGTTTGTGCCCAATATTACGTTCGGGACGCTGGCCGTTTCGTCCCTTCGTCCGCTGACGCGCCTGACCCTCGAAATTCACTTGATGGTCGAGCCACCCGAAGATTTCATTGAAGATTTTGCGCGCGCGGGCGCGGACACGATCATCGTTCATCAGGAGTCCACTCCGCACCTGCACCGGGTGATCCAGCATATCCACGCCCTGGGGAAGAAGGCGGGCGTGGCCTTGAATCCTTCCACCCCGGCCGCGGCGATATCCGAGGTTTTGGCGAGCCTCCAATTGGTGCTGGTGATGACAGTGAATCCCGGATTCGGCGGCCAGGCGTTCATTCCGGAGACACTGAACAAAATCCGTCAGGTGAGGAAGTTCATCGAGCAACTGGGCCTCAATTGCGATGTCGAAGTGGACGGCGGTATTAACACTCAAACCGCGGCCCTGGTGGCTGAAGCGGGCGCTAACGTGCTGGTGGCGGGTTCGGCTGTGTTCGATGCAAAAGACGGCGTCGCCCCCGCCATTAAGAAGCTGCTGGCCAGTGCGGCGGCCGGGCAGGCAAAGCAAAAAACCTCCCTGGCATGATGGGCGAATAACAAACGGCTGGGCGGGGAGGAGAATTCGGTTCAAATTCTCCCCGCGGCCACAGCGGACAAGCATCCAACTCCCAAAACAATTAATGAGGCAGGAATTTGGAGGTGTAGGGCGAATTCCGCTCTGAACCCACTCCCGACCGGCGGTAGTGACCGGAGGGACCTTCACCCAGAAACTCGGAGAACCAGGCTTCGTGTTCGATCTCTTCGTGCAGGATGCCCAGCGCCAGGTCATAAGTGCGGTGGTCTTTGCCTGCGGTGTAATTGCAAATCGCGGTATAGCCCGCCACGGCGCAACGCTCCGCGCCCACCAGGACCTGGAGCATGGCCTTGACGTCGGTGGGATCCTTGGGCAAATGGGCAGGAGGGCAAGCCGAGATGTCATGAAACTGATTCATGTTGTCGGGCAGCTTTCCGCCCAATTCGTAGATGCGGGGAACCAAAGCTTCGAAATGATTTCGATCTTCGATGCGAGCATCTTCGGTGATCTCCTTCAGCCCCTCGCCATCGAGTCCAATCAGGTTCACCCGAAGAATGGTGTAGTAATAAAAAGTGGTCAGTTCGGCGGAAGCGTTGCGTAAAAGCATGTCCAGCAGCTTATCAACGTCAATTCCCGCCTTTTGCACAACTTCACGAGCTACTCGAGCCATGGTACGTCCTCCCTTATTGAGTTGTGACTACCCTTTGAATTTAAAACCCAAGAATTTATGCCTCAACTACTTGCCGTCGCCGATTCGGATGACTTTACTTCCACAAAACCGAAATGATGCGGATAGATTTCCGGCGCAAATTTTCTATGAGCCTTGAGATTGCCAGATTCACCGGGGTGAGTCAAGAGCGGAGCAAGTCGTCCAAGACGGTATCCCGCGTCTACCATCCATAAGGAACGTCAACCAACCAGAACAGCGTGAATTCGCTGCCTGGACCGGGATTTTGGGAACATCCAATATTTCAAATTAACCATTTAAGAAATAGAGAGGCCTGGGATAGCCCCCAAGGGCCAAAAAGGTCTTGACATTCAAAGCTGGCGTGGCATAAACTCGCGCCGTTTCAGAAACCCATTAAATTTCTCATTTGGCGCCATCGCGGCGACTGAAAATGCCGTCCAAGCCGATCCAGCAAAGGAGTCTTAAGCCATGTTGGGCAAAACTTCCAAGTTGTTTTTCATCCTGGGCGTGATTCTCGCCTTGGGCGTGGTCCCGAGCTATGCAGCCTCGGCAGTGGTGGGGTCGGTGGCCGGGGGTACGAACGCGACCATCGGGGGACGCGCGTTGACGCCCAACACAACACTGTTCAGCGGTGACAGCCTGCAAGTGAGAGACGGTGCGGCCGTGGTGGCAATGGGTATGGGAAGCCGCATGGTGTTTGGCCAGGAAACAGTGGCCTCCTTTGAGCGCGGGACGGATGAAGTGACCGTGACGCTGGGACAAGGGAGCGTGGCGACATATCACCCGGCGGATGGAGTTCCCTTTCGCGTGAAAGCGGGTGAGGTTTCGGTGCTGGCGGGGAAGGGCTACAAGAGTTTGGGTGAAGTGGCGATGATCAACGGCATAGTAGTGGTGACCGCGAAAGATGGGACATTGAAAGTGGAAGGCCCGAACCGGTCGATGGATTTGACGAAAGGGCAGACGATCGCGATCACCCCCAAGACGGCGAGATCACCGGCACCTGGTCAGGCGGCAGGAGCGGGCGCAGCGGCATCGCATATGACGACGGCGCAGTGGGTGTCCATCGCTGGGCTGGGCGCGGGAGGGGTCGCAGGGACGATTGGCATTGTAGATCTGCACAAGATCAACAACACGAAAGCTTTGACGGTCAAGGCGGATGCCGATGCCCTGGCAGCGGACGCAGACGCGAAGGCCGCAGCGCAGGCGGCCGCCAATGCGGCCGCTCAGGCGATCTTGGCAAACCAGAATGCGGTCGCGGCTGGAATGCTTGCTTCACAGGTCTGCCTGGAATTAAGTCCCACCAATCCGAACTGCGCCTTCAACCCGGGTCATTAAGGCGGTTCGAGAAGAAAGTGATTTAAGGATGGGCGGCAAGCAGGAACATAACCTGTCGCCGCCCATTTTATTTTTGGTTGACTTCAATGAATTGGTGGAAGACGGGCGGAAGGTTCCTCGCGTCCATAAGAATGGACAGAGCCAGGAAGAATTTCTGAATTTAAATTGCCTCGGAAACCCGCCTGATTTTGGCGCCGACCTTGCTCAGTTTTTCTTCGATACGTTCATAGCCGCGATCAATGTGGTAAACCCGGTCGATCAGCGTCTCACCTTCGGCGGCGAGACCGGCCAGAACGAGCGAGGCGGAGGCGCGAAGGTCTGAGGCTTGCACCATCGCTCCGCTCAGAGGCGTCTTGCCTTTCACCACGGCCCGCCTGCCTTCCACGGTGATGTCGGCGCCCAACCGCAGGAGCTCCTGAGCGTGAAGGAACCGGTTCTCGAAAATGGTCTCGGTAATCACGCAGGAGCCCACCGCCTGAGTCATCAGCGCCATGTATTGCGCTTGCATGTCAGTGGCAAAGCCGGGATATTCCTGGGTGATTACATCCACGGCGTTCAATGGGGCTGAAGATTGAACTTCCATACGATGCCAGGGTCCCTTCGTGCTGACTTGGGAATCGAGCTTTGAAACTTTCACTCCCACTTCCGCCAATTTCGCGACGACGGCAGTGAGGTGGCCGGGATGAACGTCTTCCAGGGTGAGGCGGCCGCCCGTGATGGCGGCGGCGGTCAGAAATGTTCCGGCCTCGATCCGATCGGGAATGATGGTGTGGTCCGCCCCGCGGAGCCTGGCCACGCCGCGGATGCGAATCATGCCCGTGCCGGCGCCCTCAATGGAAGCGCCCATCTTGTTGAGCAGGTCGGCGAGGTCTACCACTTCCGGCTCGCTGGCGCAATTTTCGAGCAGCGTCTCGCCCTCCGCAAGCGTGGCGGCCATCATCAGGTTTTCCGTTCCGGTTACGGAGATGTTGTCAAAATAAAAGGGCGCGCCCTTCAGGCGATCAGCGCGCGTGTTCACATACCCATGATCCATTTCCACCTTGACGCCCAGTGCTTCCAGTCCTTTTAAGTGAAGATTAATGGGGCGCGCGCCGATGGCACAGCCGCCAGGCAAGGAAACGCGGGCTTGCCCAAAGCGAGCCACCAGCGGACCCAGGACCAGAACCGAGGCGCGCATTTGCTTGACCAGTTCGTAAGGCGCAAGCGAGTTTTCGAGTCGTCGCGCCTGGATCTCGACCCGATTGCCGTGCTCCTCGTGCTGGACGGCGGAATCGACGCCCAATTCATCCAGCAGGCTGCGCATGGTGCCGATATCGCGGACGCGGGGCACGTTGCGAAGGACTACCCGCTGATCGGTGAGCAGCGCCGCCGCCATGGCCGGCAGAGCCGCGTTTTTGGCCCCGCTCACGCGTATTTGTCCTTCCAGCGGCTTGCCACCTTCAATCAGGAATTTGTCCATTGATCTTTTCTTCGTCCTTAATCTTGCAAGCTGATGGAAGAGCCCTACCCCCTGCCACTCCGGGAGTAATGAGGAATCTGAGTGATTGACTCTAAGACATCGAGAGATCCCTCTCCGTCGGCTGACGGATCGGGATGACATGCCGGGTAGTTTTTCATCGTCCTCCTGAAGGACCCTTTATTTTCCATCAGCGATCACGCCGGCGCGACTACAGGCCGGCCTCTGAGGTACGCTTGCCGGACAACATAGTTTGCGTCCAGAACCGCAAGGTCCGCGTCCGCCCCGGCTGCGATTACACCCTTTTGTTTTTCCAATCCCAATAATTTTGCGGGGTTCAAAGTGGCGCACGGCAGGCACTCCTTAAAGCTGAATCCGGTGAATTTCGCCAGATTCCGCAGGGCCTGCTCGAGCACGATGCTGCTGCCCGCCAGGTTGCCCTCAGCGGTGCGGCAGACGCCGCCAACCACATTGACGGAGAACTGTCCCAACTGGTAAGTGCCGTCTGGCATGCCCGTGGCGCTCAGGCTGTCTGTGATCAGGATAACGCGCTTTAGTCCCATGGACCGAACCATCAGGCGGACAGCGGCGGGATCAACGTGCAGTCCGTCGCAGATGAGTTCCGCGCTCACGTGATCGTCGGTCAGGGCGGCGGCGATAATCCCAGGGTCGCGGTGGGAGAAAGGGCGCATGGCATTGTAAAGGTGGACGGCGTGGGTGGCTCCAGCGGCGATAGCTGCTTCCGCTTCTGCATAGGTGGCATTGGAGTGGCCGATCCCCACGCGCACTCCCCGTCCGCGCGCATATTCAAGCAACGCCAGAGAGCCTTCCATTTCTGGGGCCAGGTCGAGCACCAAAGCAGCGCCGCCCGTGGCATCCAGAATTTTCCTGAGAATATCGAGATTCGGCTTTTGGATGTCGGCGGCCGGATGAGCGCCGCGCCGGATGACGTTTAGAAACGGGCCTTCGAAATGAACTCCCAGTGGCTGAGCTACGGCCGCCCCAAGAACAGAATCCGATGAGCGCGCCGCATTAACGATCTCGCCGAGCCCTGTGGCTGATTCGATCGTCCGGTCAATGCCCGCCGTGACGGTGGTGGCCAGGTAGGAAGTAGTCCCGTGGCGGGCGAGAAAAGCTCCAATGGTGGATACTGCCGCGGAAGTGGCTTCCATGAAGTCATGGCCGGCTGCACCGTGAATGTGCATGTCAACAAACCCGGGCGCGATGATTCGGTCTCTGTGATCGATGACGTTGGAGCCAGCGGGAATGTTCACGGAGTTCCTGGATCCGACTTCGGCGATACGGTGGCTGTCTACCAGGATGACGCCGTTTTCGATTTCCTCTGACGGCGTAAGAACGGTTCCGGCCAGGATGGTTGTGATGGCCATTAAAACAGGCTCCTCGAAGATTTGGCTTTGCGGACGCGCGTTTCCTGCTTCCATTTCCCATAGGTGTCACGAAGTGTGCGCGCGATATTCTTACTCTCTTCGAGCAAACGCAAGGCGTCGCGCCGGGAAATATTTTTCCAGAGCATCAAAAGCGCCACGGGCAGGTGCCGGCCGGATGCTTCGAGGGTACGCGAAGCAACCCCTGGACTCACCCCGGTGGCTTTGGAGAGCATCAATTCGCCGCGCTTCCTAAGTTTCGCACTGTTCATGCTTAGGTGCACCATCCAACTTGAAAGGACGCGGCCCACCCGCACCATGCTGGCGGTGGAAAGCATGTTCAAAACCAATTTCTGCGCGGTGCCCGCCTTCATGCGGGTAGAGCCGGCGATTACTTCCGGACCGACCACGGTGGCTATGGTCACGTCGGCCAGTTTTCGCATGGGCGCCCGAGGATTGGCCGTGACCGCGATGGTGGCCGCACCCAAATTTCGCGCGTAGCGCAGTCCGGCCATCGGGTAAGGCGTGCGCCCGCTGGCCGAGATGCCCACTAGCGCGTCGAAGTGGCTCAATTTGATGTTTTGCAAATCGCGGACAGCCTGGTGAGGGTCGTCTTCAGCGCCCTCGATGGGTTTGAACATTGAATCTGGTGCGCCTGCCATCACCGCCACCACGCGGTCCGTTCCAAAAGTGGGGATGCACTCGGCGGCGTCGAGCACGGCCAGGCGGCCACTGGTCCCGGCGCCGATGTAGACCATCCTGCCGCCCCTCTCGAGCGCCCCAACAATCAAGTCTACGGCGCGCTCGATCTGCGGAATCGCGCGCCTTACCGCGGCTGCGACTTTGTCGTCCTCGCGATTGATGATGCGCAATATTTCGCGCGTCGACTTGGTGTCAAGCGAGGCAGATGCCGGATTTTCGCGTTCGGTGATGCGCAATGGTGCGGCCATGGATTAAGTAACCAGGGCTGAAGCCGCGAGGGCGGGAGGAAAAAACGAATGATGAATGACGATTGAAGAACGCCGAAGGCAAATCGTTTCAAAGCGTCTTTCTTAATTCATAATTTATCATTCATCATTCATAATTTCTTCTACCGGTCGCCTCTTCCCGAAAGTGTTTCCCAGCCGCGGCGCGAGAGGTCCCAATAGATGCCGTACCCTGCCGCCGCCGCGATCACCAGGAAAATCAGGCCGGTGGTCGCCGAACCCAGAAGCATTTCGCCTATTCCAAACATGGCCATATAAACCATCAGGCAGCCGAGAAGCCAGTCCATCAGATTATACAAAACATCATGGACGGGCGCGATTTCCGGCGCCAGAGCGGCAATCGGTTTCCATCCGGTGATCCCGGGCCGGACGCGCTTGTAAAATTCGAGCAGTTTGGATTGCGGCTCGGGATCGGTCATCAACGTGACCGTTATCCACACCACCGAAGTTATGAGGATGGTGAGCAGCAGAGTTTTCGCGAACACCTCCGACGCCGTGCCGGAAAACTGAATAAGCGCCTCGCCGTTAAGCTTGATTTGGAGAAGCGCGGTGGTGACCGCCGCCGCGGTCATGGCCGAAACCTCCGACCAGGCGTTAATCCGCCACCAGTACCAGCGCAGCAGGTAGACCGCCCCGGTTCCCGCGCCCACGCCCAGAAGCAGTTGCCATGCGCCAGCCACCGAGGTCATCACCAGCGAAACGCCGGCGCCGAGCACCGCGAGCAGCGCCGTGGCCACTTTCGAAGCGGAAACGTAATGGCGCTCCGGCTTTCCCGGCGAGAGGAAGCGACGGTAGAAATCGTTGACGATGTATGACGATCCCCAATTGAGCTGGGTGGCGATGGTGGACATATAGGCGGCGGCAAACGCGGCCAGCATCAAGCCGCTCCAGGCGTGAGGCAGGTAATCCACCCAGACTTTGATGAAGCCGATTCCGGTTTCCTTGTTCTTCAGATCGGGGTAAAGAATGATGGAGGCGAGCGCGGTGAGTATCCACGGCCAGCTTCGAATGGCGTATTGGGCGATGTTGAACCAGAGCGTGGCGCCAAGCGAATGCTTCTCATCCTTGGCGGAGAAAATTCGCTGGGCCACGTATCCGCCGCCGCCCGGCTCGGCGCCGGGATACCAATTAGCCCACCAGCTCAGGCCCACGAAGGCGAGAAAAAGAGTGAAGGGCATCCAGGCAGAGTGCGGGTCCGGAATGAAATCGAGGATGGACCCGGTGCCACCATGCGCGGCTCGCTGGGCGGCGTCCACCGCGCCCAGCTTGGTGATCAAGGCATTCATTCCGCCGACAGCGCGCACGCCATAATAAGCGAGCACCGTCACCATGGTCATTTTCAGCACAAATTGGATCAGGTCTGTCCACAAGACGCCCCACAGGCCGGAGATGAAGGTGTAGAAGCTGGTGATGGCAATGATTCCGAAAATGACCAGTACCGATTGAAACCGGGTGAGGCCAAGAACCGTGCCGAGAATCTGCTCCATGGCCAGATTGACCCAGCCAACGATGAGGCAGTTCATCAGGATGCCAAAATAGAGCGCGCGGAATCCACGCAGGAAGGCGGCGGGCTTGCCGGCATAACGCAATTCCACCAACTCCGCGTCCGTTACAATTTCCGCTCTTCGCCACAAACGGGCAAAGAAAAAAACGGTCATCATGCCGCTGAAGCACATGCTCCACCAGAACCAATTTCCGGCGATGCCCTGGGTGGCGACGAGTCCGGTAACCGCCAGGGGCGTGTCGGCGGCAAACGTGGCGGCCACCATCGAGGTGCCCGCCAGCCACCAGCTCACTTCGCGTCCAGACAAGAAATAATCTCCGGTGCTCCCGCTCGCCTTTTTGCGGTAATAGAGACCGATCAGAAGGTTGACGAGGAAATACCCGGCAACCACCAACCAGTCTCCATAAGTAATTTTCATTTAAGTTCCTTTGGTGGAAGCGCTCGTTGACATAAACAGCGCGCCAGTATATAGCAGAAGATGTTGGGCGGGAAGTTGAATATGGAACCGCGAGAATGCTCGCGAACCTAGTGGATAAGATCTCTGTTTACAGGATCACTCGATTTCTCTGGCTCCCCCCAATAGCGCCCCGAGCTCGAAGTCAAAACGAATTATTGCGTCAGCATGAAATGGGATGTATATTTTGAGGCGGTATAGAATTTGCCACGATGCCGCGGGCTGATTGCCAACCACAACCGAAGTTTCATCCTCAAGGGGGGATCATGCGTAAAGTATTAGTTATTTTTCTGTTCCTGCCTGCGTTGCACGCGCAGACTATTTCGTCCGCCCAGGTTCAAGCGGCCGCCCAACGCTCGGTAGCGATGATCCAGCACGGGACGGAGGGCTTTTACAAAGCCATGACCTGCTTTTCCTGCCACGATCACGGGCTACCCATGCTTACCTATCAGATAGCGCGCCAGAAGGGCATTGCGGTGGACGAAGACTCGGCGGCCCAGGTTGCGGCCAAGGGATTGACAACTTCGCCCGACTTCTCATCCATCGACCGCGCCGTGCAGGACCCCTCAATTGTGGATCCGGCGGCGTCCGATGGCTGGGCGCTGGTCGCCGCGCACGCAGCCGGCATCAAGCCCAACCTTGTGACAGCGGTTTATGCGCGACGGATCGCGAACTGGCAGCGCGCCGACGGCCACTGGCCAACCGATGATGACCGCCCGCCCCAATCCTATAGCAAGATCACGGCAACCGCGGTGGCGTTGCGCGCCATGCAATTGTACATGCCCGCCCAGCTTCGCAGCGAGGCGGAGGAGCGCCAGTCCCGCGCCAAAAAGTGGTTGCTCGCCTCTAAACCGAAGAACGTGGAAGAGGACACTTACCTTTTGTTCGGGCTCCACTACGCCGGAGCGAATTCGGAGGAGATCAAGATCGCGGCCCGCGAGCTACTTGGTCTCCAGAAGGCGGACGGGGGTTGGCCGGAGTTGCCCCACTTGCAGTCCGATGCATACTCGACGGGGGAAGCGCTGGTGGCATTGCATATTGCCGGAGGAATGGCCGTCACTGACCCGGCGTGGCAGCGCGGACTGCGCTACCTCCTCTCCACTCAGGACAAGCAAGGTGTATGGCACGTCCACACGCGGCAGGTTTCGCCCGCCAGCGTTAGCCCGCCCTATATTGAAACCGGGATGCCGTATGCGCATGACCAATTTATCTCGACAGACGCCACTTGCTGGGCCGCCATGGCGGCGATGCTGACCTTGCCGGAGGCCTCCCACCCCGCTGTTCCCCATTTGCTCCCGGTACTCCAGCCCAAGCACCTACAACCGTGGATGGAGACGGCGCTATTTGGCACTGCCGAGGAGCTGAAGGCAAAGCTGGATGCCGGGCTTGATCCCAACGCGGCAACGCCGGATGGCACGTCCCTCCTCATGATGGCGGCGACGGATGCCGGCAAAGTAAAACTCCTGATTGACCGCGGCGCGGACGTCAAAGCCAAAGCAAAAACAGGCTATACCGCATTGATGGTTGCCTCCACTTATTTAGGCACGTCCGAGTCCCTAAATATTTTGTTGGATCACGGCGCTCAAGTGAATCCCGACAAGGGTGTCCTGAATAACGCATCACCGCTCTTCCTGGCCTCCATGGCAGGCGATCCCGATAATATCGCTATGCTACTGGTCAAGGGTGGAAACCCAAACCTTCGCATGGATATCATCGGGATGTTTCCCACCAGCCCGTTGTTTCAGGCTATTGCTTTCGGCGATCCCCTCATTATGAAGCAGTTGATGGCCGGCGGGGCGGATGTGCATGAAAAGGATTCGGACAGCATGACGGCGCTGCACTGGGCTGTGGTGGACCACCACCCGGCGGCCGTGAAGGCATTGTTGGATGCGGGAGCGGATGTGAATGCGGTGGATCGGTTTGGTTACACGCCCCTTCTCTACGCATCCACCATCGACTTTGGTGACTCGGAGACTGCGAGGATCCTTCTCCAAGCCGGGGCCGATCCAAATATCAAGGCCAAAAAAGGCGAGACGGCTTTAAGCCAGGCACGCAAGTTACCTTACGTCCGCAACGCGCTGGAAACTGCCGCTTCAAAACGGTAGGACAGTCAGGGGGGACCGCGCCGCTAGGACTTGCTTAACCTCTGTGTGGATTCTCAAACCGCGAAACTGATTTTGACATTTATTGCTCCACCATCTCCACGCGGCGGTTTTTGGGGCGTTCATCCTCAGCGTGGTTCGAGGCTCCGGGTTCATTTATGCGGTTGGGGTTGTGGCAGTTGCCGAAACGTTCTCAACCGCAGGTAAAGTCTCCGCGCCTTGATGAAGTAGTTTCACCACCGCAAGGTTGAGGCGGGTGCGCACTTCGGATCGCTGGCTGGCGCGCGTCACGTAGCGAACGGTCACCGCCACGCCCTGATCGATGGGCTTCACGCTCACCGTAGTCTCTGCGGAATACGACCTCACCCCATATCGGTGTTTGACCCTTTGCCATTCTTCTTCCGCTGATTGCGGGTTGCCTTCGGTTTCCTTCACCACAATATCGCGGATCTTTTCCGCCAGAGGATACGGGTCACGTCCCTGGGGAATGAGCACTTGAATCTCATCCCAGAGCCACTGGCCGGAAGTGGAAAAATTGAAAAAGTATCCTTCCACCGCGAAGCTGTTGAGGAAGGCCACTTGGCGGCCGGTCGGCTGCCCGTGGTCGGTCCAGTTACCGGTTTCGAGCAGGACGGTGCGCAACATGCCGATCTCAACCACTTCGCCGCGGACGCCGTTGATTTCCACCCAGTCGCCCACGTGGATGCCGTTGCGTCCCATCAGCACGAACCAGCCCATGAACGAGACGATGAAGTCTTTGAGAGCCACGGTGAGGCCGGCGGTGGCCAGGCCCAGGATAGTGGACAATTCATTGGGCTTCCCGAAGATCACAAAAAGAATCGCCAGCACAGCGAGAGTCTGAAGGCCAAAACGGGCGGCCGCATGAAGGGTCACGCGGTGTTTCTGTTCCATGCGGAGGCGGGCGAAAAAATGTTCAATCAAGCGATTGGTGAGGAGCATGACGAGCAGCAGCAAAATAATCCATAAACCAGATTCAATGACAATGCGCAATACGGAGCGTCGGTCCGCCCTGGCCAGCACGACCCACTGGTTGTAAGTGGATCCCAGTTCTTGCAGACCCTGGATTTGTTGGTCCAGGATGGCCATGGTCTTGCGGTCTTGGGAAAGGCGACGAAGCGACGCCAGGGCTGCCGCCGCCGCTTTCCTTGAATCGGACTTGTCCTGCTCACTTGAAGTTTTGATTTTCGCATCAAGCTGGCTTTTTGCGCGCTCGGCGGCCTGCTTCTTTTGCGGCAGATCCTTTTCCACTTGTTGTTCAAGGGCATCATGCTCGGTCGCCCGCGCGGCCGCGGCGTTGTAAGCATCCTCGCGAGCCTGGATTAATTGAGCCAGCTTATTCCGAATCAGACTCCATTGGGACCACGTGGCCAGCAAGCTGCCCGGGGAGAAGATTGACGCGGGTGGGCTGGCGGAAATTGCCGCCGTCGAATTGCTGGCTTGGTCGGCGGCCTTGTGTTCGTCCACCAGTTGCTGAACTTTACTGTGCGGGTCGCCGCCAGCTCGGATCAAGTCCTCTTTGGCGTCTCCCAATGTTTCCTTGGATAGAGAGAGTTCGGCCTCACTCACATCAACTTGCTCTTGCAAGCTGTCTTGCCGATCCCCCCGGGCCTTTTGGGCGAGTGCGGTGAGGCGATCCACTTCCGCCTGGCCCGATCGGATTTCTACTTGCAGCGACTCAATGCGTTGTTGAAGGGCGCGAACCTCCGGCGTTTGTGGGGAGGCTTGATTGGCGGTGGCTTGGAGTGCGGCGGCAAATTCCAAGTCCAATTCGCGGTCAGCTTCCCGCACGGCATCCTGGGCCAATCGCCGCTCTTCCGGAGTGTTGGCCAGGGCGGATAATTGGCGGGCCGTCTCGAGTTGAGGCTTGTTGATCAACTCGTTTTCAGCCGCCGAGGTTGGTTGATTGGGCGCCGGCTTGGGAACGTTTGCGGCGCCGCGGATGAGGATCAAGCCAACCACCGCCGCCCCCCCTAGCGCTAACAAGACGATTAGCGCCAGCTTTTGCCTGGTACTCATAAACTCAGCCTCAGTTTCCATATTGGAGTCGCGACGGCGGGTATGTCAAGGGCTGGCGGGTTCAAGTGAGGTTTCAAGGAGGTAGGTCCTCACGCCAAGGCGCCAAGGTGCAAGCTATAAAGTGAAGATAAAATACGTTTTCCCTTTGCGAGGCTTGGCGACTTCGCGTCTTTGCGGGAGATCTTCGCTTATTTAAATTCCACGGCACATCAAGCTGCCAAATCCAAATCGGGATTCTGGTGATTGACAAGTCGGCGGTCAGTTGGGACACTGGGGGTGTAAGCCTGCGTGTCTTCAGGAAATTTCTTAACCAGGATTGCTGAGGGAAAGCCAAACCCCTCTTAGGATGAATAAACCAATCAATAAAATTTCCCGTTTTCGTTTCATCTGGATATTCCTCGTTTTACCCTTCCTCGCCTTGCTTGCGTCACCACACCCTCCGGCTGGTTTTACCCAGGTATCCCCCGCCCGGCAATTGGAGTCGATTGGGCCCGTCATCGAAGAGGCCATCGAAGCGGGGAAGTGTCCCGGCGCGGTGGTCCTGATCGGGCACGATGGAAAAGTGGTGTACCGGCGCGCCTTCGGCAACCGGTCGGTGGTCCCGCGGAAGAGCGCGATGACAGCGGATACCATATTCGACATGGCGTCCTTGACCAAAGTAATTGCCACCACCCCGGCGGTGATGCAGCTGGTGGATGAAGGGAAGATTCGCCTGGAAGACCGGGTGTCCGAATACTGGCCGGAGTTCAAGGCCAACGGCAAAGAGGACATGACCATTCGCGAGCTGATGACGCATTTCTCCGGCCTCCGAGGGGACTTGCCGCTCGATCCGGAATGGTCGGGTTACGATACCGCGCTCAAACTGATTGTGGCGGAGAAGCCCATCGCCCCCCCGGGAACGCGATTTATTTACAGTGACATTAATTTTGAAACGCTGGGCGAGATCGTACACCGCCTGACGGGACAAACGCTCGATGCCTATAGTGACGAACACATTTTCAAGCCGCTGGGCATGAAGGACACGCGCTTTAAGCCCCTCCAGTTTCCCGGAATAGATCGCGAGCGGATTGCGCCCACGCAATACCAGCACGGGACAACGGGGAAAATGCTTTGGGGAGAAGTTCACGATCCGACTTCCTACAACATGGGCGGAGTGGCGGGGCACGCCGGACTTTTCTCCACCGCCGACGATCTCTCCATTTATGCCCAAATGATTCTGAACGGCGGTACGCTAAACGGAGTGCGGATTCTGAGCGCGGCGGCGGTTAAAAAAATGACGTCGCCCGCCACACCTTATGGCAAGACGGCAGTGCGCGGCCTGGGCTGGGACATTGACTCGCCCTTTTCCTCCAATCGCGGCGAACTTTTTCCCGTCGGTTCTTTTGGCCACTCGGGCTTTACCGGAACTTCCATCTGGATCGACCCCCTTTCCAAAACTTACGTTATTCTGTTGACTAATGCCGTACATCCCATAGGGAAGGGCAACGTGATCGCCTTGCGCTCGAAGGTGGCCACCATCGCGGCGGCGGCGTTTGGAGTGGTACCCACCAAGGCGGCCGCGGCGGACTGTCCGACCCTTACCTCTTACTGCGAAATGGCCAACAGCTATCGCGAGCGTGCGCCCCAAAACGGAAAAGTGGAAACGGGACTGGACGTGCTCGAGTCGGAAAATTACGCGGCGCTGCGCGGGCTGCGGGTTGGTTTGGTCACCAATCATTCCGGGGTGGACTCCGCCGGGCGGAGGAATATCGATCTGCTGGCAGGGGCGCCGGGCGTGAAGCTGACGGCGATTTTCAGCCCGGAGCACGGGTTGGCCGGAACCGCGGACGAACGTGTGGCTTCAACGGTAGAGACCAAAACGAAGTTGCCCGTCTACAGCTTGTATGGCGAAACTTTGCGCCCCACCGAAAAAATGCTGGCGGGCCTGGACGCGCTGGTCTTCGACATTCAGGACGCGGGCGTGCGCTTTTACACCTACTCGACAACGCTCGGTTACGTGCTGGAAGCGGCGGGCCAAAAAAAAATTCCGGTTTTTGTCCTCGACCGGCCCAACCCGATCACTGGATTTTACGTGGAAGGGCCCATACTGGACGCTGATCTCCATTCCTTCGTCGGCTATTTTTCTATGCCCGTTCGCCACGGGATGACCTTCGGGGAACTGGCGGAAATGTTTAATCAGGAAAACAAACTGGGCGCCCCACTTCATGTGATTAAGATGCGAGGCTGGGAACGGACTGAGTGGCTCGACGAAACGGGCGTGCGGTGGATTAATCCCTCGCCCAATTTACGCAACCTGATTGAAACCACGCTCTACCCGGGAGTGGGCATGGTGGAGGGCGCCAACCTGAGCGTGGGGCGGGGTACGGATACACCCTTCGAGGTTTTGGGCGCGCCGTGGATCGATGGCGCGAAACTTGCAGAATACCTTAATAGCCGCCAAATTCAGGGCGTCCGGTTTCTCTCCGTCAATTTCACTCCGCATGAGAGTCGTTTTTCCGGCATAACATGCCACGGCATTCAATTTGTTTTGCTGGACCGCCAGGCGCTCGACTCGCCGGAACTGGGGGTGGAACTCGCGGCCGCGCTTTACAAACTGTTTCCCAACGATTTCCAACTGGACAAGACACTGGCTTTGGTTGGCACGCATGAAATCCTGGAAGGCATCAAGCAGGGCCGCGACCCCCGGCGAATGGCCTATGACTGGGAACAGCATGGGCTGGAAGCGTTCCGCGAAATGCGGAGAAAGTACTTGCTTTACCCTTAGGATAAAGTTCTATTATCACCATTACCAACCGCAGCGACCGGAAACGGGCCTATTTTCTTGTGGCGATTCGGACTGGAATTACCGCAATCGAACCGAGGTACGAATTCAGGGTTATACCTGTGAACCCGATGGAATCGCTTGTTGACATGGAACGGGAAGTGTATGATGAGACTTCCTGGAAAGCCAACTCACGTTGTCTGCACGGACCTTATACTTACAGCAGGAGGATTGGGGATGCCCGGTAATTTTCCATGGCGCAGGGTCAGCGCGGAAATAGTCGTATTCCTGCTGGCCACCGCCGTCCTCCGGACGCTGGCCAGCGCGAAAGAAAAGCCTGCGCCCGTTGATCCCAACGACCCCACCGTTCGCCTTTTTCAATTGTTGGATGAGACGCGCGATGGGAAACTTTCCGACTTTTATGTGCTGGCCGACGTGTATAAAGACAAGACTTCAGCTAATCCGGAGGCGGAATTCCAGCACGTGCTCAGCGTCGACTATGACAAGAATCGGAGTTTTGGAAAACTCAATATTCACGTCCGGACTCTGGACAAGCTGGCGCCCGAACAGCTCAAAACGTACACGGCAAAGCAGATTTATGATTTTGGCGACGATGATTCGGAGAAATTTGTAAAATCCGAACCAGGGCCCTTGGGGCGCCAAGGCGACATGTACCTGCGCGCGACCGCGGACCGTCCCCTCAATGACACGCCGATCACCGACGATGTCCGAAAGGCCTACGAGTTTTACATCACCCAGTACATAATTCCCGCACTGCAAAAAAAATAAGTTTCCGCAAATTGAGCCTGCCTTCGCCCACCCCTCTCCTTTTTAACATCGTTTCAAGGCTACGGCTTTCTGGAGTCCATCAATACGAGTCTTTGGTAAGTTGAGGGATTTCCCAAGCGGGCGGGAAAGATGTGGTCCGTCTTGGAGCGAAAGATTACGTGCGGGATTTCTCTGCGATCACTCGCGGCCGCCGGGTCGCGGGGAAGGGCCTTCTGCGCGCTCAGAGTAATTCCGATCTCGTAGTCCGCATGAAATTGTCCGCCGTCAAACCACGCCACCGGAATGGCGATATCGCCGGAAAATCCCGTTCCCGTTTTCTTCCACCCCATTTTGATTTCCCGGCTATAGTCGCGCGGCACGGGACGGGGCGGAAGGTAATCATCCGCCGAATAAACATCGGGTTTGACAGCGGCAAAGTCTCCGGGGCTGAAGGTGAGCGAGTACTCGTCCCCGTTTGGAGAGGTGTTGGTAAAATTTTTGCGAAACGCGGTTTCAAGCAGCAGAGAGACGGCGTCGCCCTTGCTGATGTCGCGCCCGGAGAAAGGCTGGTACAAGTCCGGGTCGGTGGCGTCCACTCCGATATAAAAGAAGTGGTCGTCCCAGCTTAGGGCAAACCGGGCGGAGAACTGATCGGGCCCGCGCCAGAGCGTATGGCCGGCCATGATCTGCGATTTTTGGTCGAGGACGTAAAGCGGCCCCGCCCGCCACTTGGAAAAATCCCCATCGAGAATAATAGGATCACTCACGCGGGGGGCATAGAGTACGTCATAGTCGTCGCGCCACACAATCTTCTGGTCGGGCAGCAGGCGGAAGGCAGGATCGTCCAGAACTTCCACCAGGCGTGATTTGATTTTGGGAGGCAGGGGCGACAGTTCACTCATCAGAATTTTGTAGCGGGGCTTTCGGCGGAGCTTTTGCTCCGTCGCCGCCAGCAGCTCATTGCGTTGCCTGATGGCAGGGATGTCTATGACTTTTCGTTCTTCGGTGAAGAGGGGCTTGAAAATATTATCGTCCCACCAGTAATCGCCGTAAGTGTTGAGGATGGGCGCGAAATCGCGCCCGGCATCCCTGCCGTATTGGTCAGCGACGGCACGGCGCTCGGCCGCATCCGGGTCGTAGGCACCGGAGTTCCAAAGGTACTCGGCAACGGTTTGCAGAGGGAGCATGGAAGCATGGGGCAGGATCATGGGGTTTGAGACAAATCCGCTCACGGCAACCGGCAGATTGGGGTCGCGGCCACGCAGCGGCCCCAGGTTCACGCGCCAACGGATGCCATCGTTCACGGGGAAATTATCCCAAATGTAGGGCTTGCGACGGAGCAATGCGCCCCACTCCTGCGCTTGGGCCACGGTGATGGTGGGTGAGACCACCTGGATGCCGGTCCAGATCAGCGGCACGTCTGCGTTCACCCCGGCGCCCACCTCCCGGATGTAATCGAGAGCGCCTTGATTGTTGGTGTAAGTAGTGGGTGTGACCACCAGCCGGTTTTCTTGTGATTGCGATTTCAGGTGTTGGTAGAGTTTGTTGATGAGGTAGACGTGAGCCTCTGCCAGCGATTTGAACCGGATTTTGTCCTGCGAATTTTGGAGGTCCTGAGGCACGTCATCCAGAAAGAGGGCAAAGCATGACACACCCATTTTCTCCACAGCATCAAGTTTGGCGGTGAGATCGGCGAAGTCCGTATCATTCGAATAAACCATGGAAAGCCCCGGGCTTATGGCAAAACAGAAATCCACAAAATTGGCGTGGGCAGTGCTCACCAGTTCTTTCAACTGCTTGATCCGTGCGGGTGGGTAGGGCTTGCGCCAGAGCGCGCGATGGTAAGGATCGTCCTTGGGTGCGTAGTAATAAACATTCATGGCGTGCTGGCCCTCGAACCTCAGCATGGCCAGGCGGTCCTTGGGGTTCCAGGGCTTGCCGTAAAATCCCTCCACGATGCCGCGCTCGGGGAAAGATGGAAAATCGGTTATCGAAATTTGAAGGCCGTGGTCCATCATTCGCTGCGAAAAAGATTGAGGAGGCGGGGCCAAGACCGCGGAAATTCTGGACGGCGGACCGTGAAGGATTTGCGGAAAGCGCAAGAGCGCGTTATGAAGGCCGTTGGCGCTTGCTGCGCTGACTTCGATATGCAGCGGGCCCGGAGCCTTATCATAGACGGCAACAATTTGGTAACCGTCCCCGGCCAGCTTGCGCGAGAGATTCTTTGCCGAATCCCCGGCAGAGTTCTTCAAAGTCTCCACGAATTGATCGAGGTTCTCCGCCCCACGGAGCTCGATGGTGAGACTCCCGCGCGCGTTCCTGGCGGTCGCTTTGGGTGCAGCCGACAAAAACCGGAGAGTGGCGAGGTTTTGGCGAGCCAGATCAGTTAGCTGCCGCACCACTCTGGGGTCGAGCTTTTTCGCGGCCACTACGGACCAAACGCTTCGGGCCAATAGATTGGCCGGGGCCAGCGCACCCAGCCAAATCATAATGATGACTTTTAATCGCAGGTTGGGCATGCTGTTTTTCCAATCCTACCGGATGAGGCCACTTCGCCCGCCGGTTCTTGCTTCCGAAGCAGAATTACCATTCGGATGGGATTCGATTTTCGACCTTTGTTTCACTGCCACGGAAGGCGGTCGGTGACGAAGGGAGCCACGGCCTTGGTCCTTTCTTGAAGCAGCTATCAAAGGCCAGAATTCCGGGCCTTCATCGCCCAGGCGCCAAGCGGCAAATCCTCTCAGCCCGTACTGCTGCATCAAGGACAGCTTTTCTTTAAGACTGCGGCTGTCCTCGTACCAGACCGTCCTTTGCGCCACGCCGTCGTTATATTCAAACCAAGGCGAGCGCCACCGCGCGTCCCACTGGACGTGAACTTCCGGCCGTTCGATAAGCGCTCCTACGGCCCCGGATGTCAGCGACCTGCTCTCCCAACTTGCGCCACCCGTGGTCCATTCTCTCCCGTATAGGGGTAGGCCGAGCAAAAGCTTTGAGCTCGGTACACGCCGGATGGCGTAATGAACCGCCAATTTTACCCACGCGTACCCGGCAATGGGACCAGGCGGGCCGTTGCGGCTGGAGTGGTCATAAGTCATCAGGGTGATGAGGTCGGCATAGTGACCAAGGGCGCGACATTCGTACGGGCCCGACCTTTCATCATGTGTGGTTTTCCAGTGAGGTTGATGAACAGCCTTCGCGGCTGAGAATTGAGGGGTTACCGCAACACTCAAAAGGCGGCCGTTCTGGTGCAGTCGGGATGAAGCTCGTTTGACGAAGAGGGTGAAGAGATGGTGATCGGCGGAAGCCATGTTCTCGAGATCGATTTGGAAACCCACGTCATCGTCGCGATCTGCGAGCTCGGCCATGGCGCGGACCGCGCGCTGCTGGGCCGCCACGCTGTGCAGCAAGGCAGAGACCGCGGCGCGGTCAAATCCCTGATTGAATAGCAGCGGCATGATAGGCAATCGCGCTGCCTTGGCCGCAGCCATGACCCGGGCGGGAATAGATCCGTGAACGGCGCCATTGCCATCCACCGCAAAGCATTGGGGGGCGAGAACCGTGATCCCCGGACCGTGGGTCTGGAGTGATTCGAACCCACGAAAATCGTCGTAGTAATAGAACATCCGGAGGGGGTGCGCGTTCAAGACCTTTCGCCGGTAAATGTTTCGAACGACTGGGGGCTTTTGCTTTTTCACCTTTCTGCCGCGGCGGGAGTCCGGGAGGAGCCGATGGTACTGCTGGCTGGCCGCCGGATAAGCCGCACCCAACAAGAGTGCGAGGAATCCAGGGCAGGCATACATTGCCACCATCAAGAATTTGTTTTTCGTTGCCATAGTTTCCAGATGAAATACAAGGGTATGCCGCTCCCCACCAAAGCCAGTCCCCAGAGTGAGTCCGTTCGTTGTTGCACAAAAGTGTTGATGAGCAACAAGACCGAGAGTCCCACAAAAATTGCGGGAATCACAGGATAACCCCAGGTGCGGTAGGGCCGCGG
Organism: Terriglobia bacterium; assembly: GCA_035946625.1. Taxonomy (GTDB): domain Bacteria; phylum Acidobacteriota; class Terriglobia; order UBA7540; family UBA7540; genus DASYXZ01. Next base: position 54,192 of record DASYZE010000090.1, read on the forward strand.
AAGGTTGGGTTCGCGGCTACGCAAAACGAAAATCCCCGCCGTTACCAGGGCATAAAAGAGGAATTCCGAAAAAATCGCTTTGGTGTAAAGGGTATCGTATTGGCCGCTGAGAGCGAAGAGTCCCGCCACCAATGACTGGCTCACGATCGCCACCACCGGAGTAGCGAAACGGGGATGAAGTTGCGCCAGAGGTTGAGGGAACAGGCCGTCCCGAGCGGTGGCGAAGGGAATTCTCGATCCGGAAAGTATGGAACCGTTCAGGGTGGCGAAGGTCGAAATCATCACTCCGATAGCGACAAACGCCCCACCCTTTCCCCCCAGGAAAACGCGCGCGGAATCCGCAGCCACAGTTTGGGTGTGAGCGACGTCAGCGGGCGCCAGAACATAGAAGTATGCCATGTTCACCAGCAGGTAGACGCCAATCACCAGCAGGGTGCCAAAGATCAGGGCAGCGGGCATGTTGCGCTCGGGATTTTTGACCTCACCTGCAACCATGCTGAGGTTGTTCCACCCGTCATAGGCCCAGAGCGCGGAAACGGTGGCCACGCCAAAGGCAGCGAGGGTTCCGCCGTGAAACGCAGCGGCGGGCAGTGCCTTGAAATGATCCCATGAGCCGTGGCCGAGCGTCAGCCCCAGGACGATGATCATAGCCAGAACCAGAAGCTTGGAGGCCGTGAATAAGGTCTGCACGGCGCCCGCTCGCCGGACGCCCAGAACGTTAACCAGGGAAAGGAGAAAAATCATCGCGGTGGCGCCCAGTTGCAGCCCGGTGAGCTTGAAGGTGAAAGAGTGATCCCCCCATGCAGGTTGAAGCTGCCAAACCACTTGAGTGAGGGTGGGGAAAAAATAACTCAAATAAAGTACGAAGCCGGTGGCGATGGCGGCAATCGAAGTGGATTTGGCCACCACAAACTGAGTCCACGAATACAGAAATCCCAGCATGGGCGAGTAGGCGCGATGGATGTAAACATACTCGCCCCCGGCTTCCGGAATCGCGGCGCCCAGCTCGGCGTACCCCAGTGCGCCGAAGAGACTCAGGATGCCCGCGCCTACCCACACCAGGAGGACCATCCAGGGGGTCCCCACCAGGTTGAGCATTTTGCTCGGGACCACGAAAATCGCCGTGCCAATCATGGTCCCGGCCACCACGGACGCCGCCCCGTAGATTCCCAATCCTTTGATCAGTTCGGTCCGTTTTTCCATGGAGTCTTCAGCTTGCCCGGGCGGTTGGATGGGCCTCGCTTGCGAGGATCCAACTTGAGCCCCATCCGATTACAAATGTCACCGTGGTTCCGATCGCCACGTACCACGTCCAAGCGATGGTGGTAAATTTCATCACATAAAGCAAGGTGGCCAGTCCCAGCAAAGCACCGAGCAAGGCGTGGCTGGCGGTGACGCGCCGGGTCAGGACCCCAAGCAGAAATATTCCCAGCATCGCTCCGTAAGCCACGGAGGCGATGGTCAACGCGAGTTCGAGCACGCTCTCATGGAACTGCCGGGCCACAATCGCGACCAGCACGAGGACAATTCCCCAGACAATCGTCATGCCGCGCGAGATGCGCATATATTCTTTTTCATCAGCGTGAGGGCGAATGAACGGTTTGTAAAAATCCATTACAGAACTGGAAGCCAGCGAGTTGAGCGCGGCGCTCAAGTTGGACATGGCCGCCGCGATGATGGCCGCCACCAGAAGGCCCGCCAGGCCTTGTGGGAGCTCGGTGACCACAAAGGTGGGGAAGAGTTTGTCCGGATTGGCAAAGGGTGCGGCGGGCGGGAAGTGTTGATAAAAGGCAAAAAGGGCGACGCCCACCAGAAGGAAAAGAGCGAATTGAAATAAAATCACCACGCCGCTGGACAACAGAGCCGCCTGGCTCTGGCTTTTGTTTTTGGCCGCGAGCAGGCGCTGCACGATGAGTTGGTCGGTTCCGTGGCTGGCGGTGGTCAAGAAAGTTCCTCCCACCAGGCCCGACCAGAAGAGATAGGGCTCCTGCCAATTAAAACGGAAATCAAATACCTGAAATCTGTTCCCGTCCGAGCGCGCCAGGCGGGCGACCTCATGCCAGCCTCCGGGGATGGCGTGGATGGCGAGGATGAGCGCCAGCGCCGTCCCGGAAAGATAAATGAGCAGTTGAATGACGTCCGTCCATATGACCGCAGTAATTCCGCCCTTGAAAGTATAGAAGAGGGTCAGCGCGGTAATCATGATAACCGAGGTCAGGACGCCCGTCTTGAAAATTACTTCAATCAAGATGGAGATGGCGAAGACGCGCACGCCTTCCGCTAGGGCGCGGCTGATGAGGAAGAGGGCGGCGGTAAAGACTTTCAGCCTTGGTCCGAACCTGCGCTCCACCAGTTGATACGCGGTAAAAAGTTCTCCGGCAAAATAACGCGGGATGAATATGAAGCTGACCACCACCCGGGCCACCAGGTACCCAAATACAAGTTGCAAAAAAGCCATATTCGAACGGTAGGCGATTCCGGGTGCGCTGATAATGGTCAGAATGCTGGTTTCTGCCGAGACCACTGAAAAGGCGATGGCCCACCAGGGCAGGCGGCGGCCACCAAGAAAGTAGTCGTGGAGTGTGCGCTGGCCCTTCCCAAAGTGAGCACCGAAGAGGGTGATGGCCACAAGATATCCGACCACCACCACCAAGTCGAGCCAGCTAAACGCCACTCGCGCTCCTCATTGTTCGTTCTTATTTGCAGCGATTCGATGCCGTTTCGCCCAGTGGGGAATTCGGCTCACGGCCCGGGGGCCTACGGTCAATCTAGCGAAGGGAGGAAGGAGTGTCAAGAAAAGTCGGCGCCATCACTCAGTGCTTGCGTTTCCGCGCCGGGATTTTTTGATGCGCAGCAGGCAATGCGCCGCAATATATTTGCGGAGGTGTTCCGGCATGCGTCGATCGAGGCAAAGTTCTTTGAGGTCGCTCACCGCGAGGTCGGGTAGGAACCCCAGCAATCGTCCGAAAGGAGTATGAGGATTTCGAATCAGCCCCAGCCGAACGTCATAGCGGCGGGACCACTTTTCGGTGGCAGCTATCATTTCCACCCCCTCAGCAGGCAGATCCCCACGGGATAGCAGGCGGGTCACGTGAGCTTCAGTGAGATAGGGATTATCCAGAATGGCTCGAATCAATTCCCGGTCGTTGGTAAAAAGCAGGCCTGCCGCAACGTGCCCGGAACCACGCCGGGCGAGCGAAATTTTCTGGCCACGGGGAATTCTCTCGGCTTTTTTGAGAATAGTTTCCTCAGCCGCGTGCTTCACGTCCGTGGGCACAGCGGGAGTCTGACAGACACGAACCAGATCGAAGAGGTGGAGAAATTTCAAGATGGGAAGCGAAACGAGCCGAGGCGTCCGGGGGTGCCGGGTCAGCGCCAGCTTGACAGAATAACTTCGAGCCGTCTCCTTATGGCTAGCTACCTCCCGGAGCACTTCCGGAGGCAGATCTTTCCTTTCCAGCAGGCGTAAAAGGTCGGGTTCCTGGAGATTGGGATTGCGCGCAAACGCGAGAAGGACCTCTTTTGCCCTTTCCCTGATAAAATGCTCCACACGCTGTCGGGGAGCAAAAGCAGCCTTTTCAGCGCGTTCCGCCAGTGATTCGCCTTGACTGCTTGCGTGCATCTTGCTCCAATTGTAACGATCCCGCCTTTAACTCGCAAGAAAGTTGAGGTACGCCAGGGGCGACACCCTGCGGAAGTCTTGCATCTTATGATATGAGTAGTGATATGAAATAGGGGCAGGGGATTAAAAATTTGAAAGGCCTTCAGATTTTGCTTGCAAAGTTTTGTGAGTCTTGATATTTCAATTGTCGCTTTCGTGTGCGATTCTGGCATCAAGCAAGTACTGGAGCCTTCATGTAATCCGTCCAGGCAGGCCGGAGCTTGTACGGGGCAAATCCTGAAATTACTGGGCTCATACCCTATGAACTGAGGTCGTCAACCAAATGAAGAAAAATCTCGTGTTTGTCGGTTCTGTCTTGCTGGTCAGCCTCGGATGCGGGTCGGCCCTTGCCCGGCCCGCAAGGGTTGGAGAGAGATTTTCCGGGATAACTCCGAAGCTCGCTTGGGCTGCCCCTCAACAAGCCGCGGGTGAAAAGAAAGGGCCTCAATGGAAGAGCACGGATGAGTATAATGCCTTTCAGGCCGTAGCCAACGAAAAGGACGCTCACAAGAAGATTTCCGGGGCGGAAGCTTTCCTGGCCAAGTTCACAGATACGGATTTTAAGGATTTGGCCTACCTCCAGGAGTTGACGGCCTACCAACAATTGGGCGATGGGTCTCACGCCATTGAAGCGGGCGAGAAAGCGCTCTCTACCAATCCCGACAATCTTGACGCGCTCAGGTACGTTTGTTTTGCCACGCCCTTCGTTTTCAAGCCTACAGACGCTGACGCTGACGCCAAATTGACCCAAGTGGATGGGTACGCGAAGCATGGATTAGAGGTTATTCAGAAGCTGCAGAAACCCGCCAACGTTCCTGAGGATCAATACAATCAGGCCATCAAGGGATTACGTTCTGTTTTCAACGGAACTATCGGTTGGGTAGCTTTGCAAAAGAAGGATTATGCGGCTGCCATCACGTCCCTAAAGACCGCTGCGGAAGATGATCCTGGTAACAACCTCACCTTCTCCATGCTCGGGCAGGCTTACCTGCAATCCTCGCCGCCCGACTATGACAATGGCATTTGGAGTTTGGCCCGGTCGGTTGCATTGGCCAACGCATCAAAAAGTCCCAACGCGGCGGCTCTCCAGAAGTATTACGATCAGGTCTACACCAATCGACACGGTTCCGATCAAGGCGAGCAGGACATCCTTACTCAGGCAGCGACTTCCGTCAACCCGCCCGATGGCTTCAAGGTGGCGCCCGCCCCCAAGCACGCGCCCACTGGCAACCAGTTTGTCGACGCATTTTACAGTTATGAAGATGCGCTCAAGGCCGGTGGCGACACGGAAAAGCAGCAATGGGCTGCGCTCAAGGGCCAGCCGTTCGGCGGGCCCGGATTTGTGGATAGCGTCGAACCCGGAACAGATCCCGGCACCACGTTGGTCCACATCGACATCAGTGATGATTCCAAAGCCAAAGACGGAACTTACGACATTACCTTGAGGGATCAACAACCCCAAGCGAAGAACCTCGCCACTGGGGCCCCAGTTCGCTTCCAAGGGACGATGGCGGAATATGCCATGACGCCCAATTTCACCATCACTTTGGATGGAACCATCAATGACGACGATTTGGCCGCCGGTCAAAAGGCCAAAGCCAAGCCCAAGCCGAGACCGAGGCCGCGTCGCAGGGTCGGTCACTGAGGAAGGGTTGGGATTCGAGCACTGCTTGTGGATGTGCGAATATCGAAACGGGCTTGGATTGGTTGGATCAAGATTCCGACAAGGTCAATTGGGAAGCGCGTCGACAATCAAAAACAGTTCATCGGCTCGAGCCCTTGCGGCGCTTGGGCCGGTGATCGAGATCAAGCGCTCCGATTTTCCTGCTCAACGTATTGCGGTGTATTCCCAGCATTTGAGCGGCCTTCGATTGATTACCTTTGCTATTTTCCATCACCTTCTTTATAAATCTTTTTTCGAACTCACTCAAAGCATCCTCGTACGAAATCCCATGGTCCACCAATTGGTCGATGAGGGAATCAAGTTGCTCTTTCATGGCCCAGCTCCAAATAAAAATGATCCGAAAGATATTCCCATCAATTCTTGGGCGCCTTTTTATCCTGCTGAATCAGGGCTTCCCTGAACTTGTCAAAACCGAGCCGAAACTGCGATTTAAGGTCTGCCGGCATTAGAAACGCAATGACCCGCGCCCCGGTGGTGACGTAGGGAGCCAGCACCGATTGATTCACAGCGTCCGGCTTGATCGCGAATGCGACCAGGGCGAGGAGTAAAATACAGTCCACCGCCAAACCCCGGAAAGCCCCAAAAATTGCACCCAGGATGCGGTCAAATGATTGCAATCCCGCAGTCTTGATCAATTTCCTTGCCATCGACGATATCAAAGCGCCCAGCACCAGAATGGCCAGGAACAATGTCAAGAAGCCGGCGGCCAGGGCTACGTCGTGCGAACGAGTCAGGTCTTCAAACCACAATGCCGCCCACTGGTAGCCCAGTGCCGCGACGGCCAGGCCAACCAAAACCGCAGCCAGTGAAATCAATTCCTGGATGAACCCTTTCATCGTTGCCGTGACAATGGACACGACGGCAATGGTGGTGAGAGTCCAATCAAGCCAATTCCATGTACCCACTTTTTCCTTCGGAGCCTGAACCAGCTTGCTTCAGCTCAGATTATGACCTGTCAGCCGCCGGAAAGCATCCCTGTACTTATCGCTGGTTTTTTTCACCACCTCATCGGGAAGCGGGGGAGGTGGAGGCTTCTTGTTCCAGTGAATCGATTCGAGGTAATCGCGCACAAACTGTTTATCAAACGAAGGCTGCGATCTTCCGGCTTGGTAGCCGTCCTTGGGCCAAAAACGGGAGGAATCGGGAGTCAAAACCTCGTCAATCAGAATAATCTTCCCTCCGACTTCGCCAAACTCAACCTTGGTATCCGCCAGCAGAATCCCCCGGCTATCCGCATAATCGCGCGATTTTTCATAGAGGGTTAAACTGTACTCACGGATCTTTTCCGCGCTCGCGCGTCCAATGGTCCGGACGGTTTCATTCCAATCGATGTTTTCGTCATGCCCTTCCGTAGCCTTGGTGGCGGGAGTAAAAATCGGGTGCTCCAGCTTCGAAGATTCGCGCAGACCAGCGGGGAGCTTTACTCCACAAACCGCGCCTGTGGCCTGGTAATCCTTCCAGCCCGAACCTGCCAGATAACCCCGCACCACGCATTCAATCGGGAACGGACGCGTTTTTTCCACCAGCATCGAGCGACCCAGCAATTGGTCCGAAAAAGGCTTCAGCTCTTTCGGATAGTCGGCCATGCGCGCGGTTAGAAAATGATGCGGGATGGTACCCCGAAAAAAATTGAACCAGAAACAGGAAAGCTGGGTGAGCACCCGCCCTTTATCCGGGATGCCTTCCCCCATCACCACGTCGAAAGCCGAAAGGCGATCGGTGGCCACCACCAGAAGGCGCTCGCCCGACACCTCGTAAACATCACGAACCTTCCCGCGTGAAAGAAGCTTCACGCCCGGCAACTGCGTTTCTCGAATGGGAGTGTGTGGGTTTTGTTTGGTCACAGGTTTATGAGAGCGATAATTTTAAGCCATCGCCATAAGATGTCAACGAAAAAAATGGACCGCACTCTTGCGGCGAACCCTCTGTAAGCAAGGGGTACCCGCAATTCATCGCAAGACCTGGGATGGCCTTTGCCGCAAAAGGAACTCCCGGAAGGTTTGCACAATAATTGTGCAGTTGACTATGATCACGATCCAGGCGCGGTTTTGGAGGTGGAGCGCCGGGGCGCATCTTCCCACGTGGAACTTTTAAGCCGGGACCGCCTCAGGCTCAGGCTCAAATTCTTCGAATCGGACGGAAACCAGTTTGGAAACTCCAGGTTCTTCCATGGTCACGCCATACATCAGCTTGGCGATTTCCATGGTCCGCTTGTTGTGGGTGATCAGAATGAACTGGGTGTGCTGGCTCATTTGGTGGATGAGCCGGGTGAAGCGGTCCACGTTCGATTCATCGAGGGGCGCGTCCACTTCGTCCAAAATACAGAAGGGGCTGGGCGTGAACCGGAATACGGCGATCAGCAGCGCCAAAGCGGCCAGGGCTTTTTCTCCGCCCGAAAGCAGCAGGACGTTCTGCAAGCGCTTCCCGGGGGGCTGGGCCACGATGTCGAGGCCGCTATCGGGGTCGCCGTCATCGCTCAGCCGCATCTCACCGACACCGCCGCCGAAGAGCGTTCGGAACGATTCGGCAAAATTGCGATTGATGGCCTCAAACGCCTGGAGGAACTGACGGCGCGACACCTCGTCAATTTCTTTGATCGCCTGCGCTGTGTCGTTGATCGAAACCAGCAAGTCCTGCCTTTGCGTTTCGAGAAACGTGAAACGGTCCTCCGCGTCCTGCAATTCCTCGAGGGCCATCATGTTCACGGGTCCCAGCGCTTCGATGCGCGCTTTCAGGGCCCGGAGCTCTTCCTCGGCGGCGTGGAGAAATTCGCCGGAGAGCGCGCAGTCAGGCGCAAGCTCGGCGAGCAATTGCGCGGGCTCCGTATTCAGCTCCTCGCGGCATTGTCGGGCCTGGTGAGCCTGGTCAGATTCCGCACGGGCCAAACCGATCTCCGCCTCCGAGCGCTGGTCACGGAGGGATTCAAAAGCAGCCCGGGCCGCGTCTATCATCGGACCGAGCTGGTCTCTTCGGATTCTCACCCCCTGCGACTCCCGTTCCAGGCTGACCCATTGCAGTCTCAAGACCTCTTGTTCTTTTTCAACCTCAGACCGGCGCGCCTGGGCCGCTTCGCATTCTTCGGTCATTCCAAATTGCTCTTCGCCCCAGCCTTTGCTTTGTTGGGAAAGTCGCGTGATACGCCCGCGAACTTCCTCGGTCTGCGCGAGCACGCGAACTCGCTCCGTTTCCGCGGCGCGGGTTCGCTCTTCCAGAGCACTGGCGCGCGCCTGCGCGGCGGCGTGGTTCTGGGTCATCTGGTCGAGCTGCGAGCGAAGGTCGCGCAACACCAGAGTGGTTTGCTCGATTTCGTTTTCTCTCTGCTTCTGCTCCGCCGCCGCCGCATCCAGTTGCGCGCGCAGGCTCGCCTCGCGGACCAAAACAGATTGGCGCTCGCCTGCCAACGCCGAGCCCTCGCCCTTGAGAACGCGCAACCGCTCGGTGGCGCGGGCGCAATCTTCGTGTGCCTGGCGCATTTTTTCGTTGGCCAGCACGGCTTTCTTCTCCGCTTCCCCTTTTTCAGCATTCAAACCGCGCAACTGTTCTTCCAGGCGCGCCACCCGCGCCGATTGCTCTGAATACTTCGCCCCCGACTCGCGCACCAAATCTTCAAGGTCGGCCGTGCGCCGCTCGAGTTCCCGGAAATCCCGCCGCAAAGCCAGCGGGCCGGCGCTGGCGCCGCGTCCCCCGGTCACGAGGCGGTGATGATAATGTTCGCCACTCGGAGCCAGGAAATGGTAATCGGGGTATTGACCGGCCAATCGCTCCGCCGCGGCTGAGTCTTCAACCAGGTATGCGTTCTGGAGGGCTGGCAGTGGCAAGTCGCCGTTCAATCCCAAACGCGATTCAAACCGCACCAGGTCGCGAACCTGCGCCACCACGCCCTGCGCCGAGCGGACTTCAGGATCGGAGTGGCCATTCGCATGGCCACCCGAAGAGAGCCGGGTCACAAAAAAAGTGGATCGACCGGCGCCTTCATTTTTCAACAGAGCGATGCCGGACCTTGCTTCGTCGTGACCTTCAACCACCACGCACTCCAAGTCGTGCTTTAGGAATTCTTCCACCACTTCTTCATATCCGGGAGATACTTCCACAAAATCCGCCAGCAATCCCATGGGCCGAAAACTGTGGCCGTTGTCAACGTGGTGGAGGGAAAGAAGCTTCCGCACGCTCTCGGTGGTGTAGGCGTGGCGGGCCAGAGACTCATCCAAAGCTTGCTTGCGGGCAACCACTGCGGAGAATTCCTGGCGAAGGGTTTCCAATTGCCGGCGGCTTTCCGTTTCTTCTTCGCGCGTTCGGCTCAAAGTGCCAGTGGTATCGGAAACAGATTGCGCCAGGCCCGCCAGTGTGCTTTCGCCGCGCATGTGATCGGATCCAAGAACTTCGAGGTCTGCCGCCAATCGATTGTGTTCCAATTCGATTGCCGCCGTTTCGGTTTCATTGCGCTTTATCTGGCGCTCAAGTCCCAGGCCTATTTCTTCCGACTGTACGAGATGATTTCGCAAGGCGGCCGCCGCGCTCACAGCCGCCAGAAGTCCCTGGCGCGTGGCTTCAACATCCGCTTCGCCTTTTGCGACCTGCTCGGTCAGGCCAACCTTTTTCGTCAACAAATCCGTCGCGTCTTCCTGAGCCATGGCTAATTCCCGGTTGAGCTGGCCGGCCCGGCGGGTGAGTTCGGCGGTTTCGAGATTAAGAGATTCAAGCTGAGCCTGAAGCGTTCCCCTCTCGGTGGTGGCTTCCAGCACCCGCGCTCCCAATGTTGCGATATGCTGATTGATCTGGTCGATCCTCGATTGGAGCCGCTGCTGTTCCAGCCCGCCTTGCGCAATTAATTCGCGGGATGTGGTTAGTTGGTTTTCCAACTCTTCGGACCGGGCCGTTACCAATTTCTGCTCGCGTTCAAGCCCGGCAAGTTCCTGTCCGGACACCGAACATTGGTCCTGCAGAATTGCTAATTCGTCGTGGAGCCGATTGCATTCGTTTTCAAGCGTCAGAAGCCGCGAGGATAAAACAATCTTGAGCCGCCCGCGCAACTCCTCGTGCATTTCGCGATAGCGGCGGGCTTTTCCGGCCTGCCGTTTGAGCGAGTTAACCTGTTTCGTTACCTCTTCCAGAATGTCAGTGATGCGAGAGAGGTTCTGGCGCGAAGACTCGAGTTTTGCCTCCGCCAGGCGTTTGCGCGATTTGAATTTTGATACTCCGGCCGCCTCTTCGATGATGGCGCGCCGGTCTGAAGGTTTCGAGCTTAAAATCTGCCCAATGCGGCCCTGCTCGATAATCGCGTAGGATTCCGGGCCCAGTCCGGTGCCCATAAATAAATCCTGGATGTCGCGCAAGCGGCAGATTTCGCCATTGATCAGATACTCGCTTTCGCCGGAACGGAAAAGGCGGCGTGTCACCACGATCTCCCCCGTGTGGTGAGGATGAAACTTTTTTGCATTCGAGGGCGATGTCCCGTGTCCATTCGAGCCGGGAATTTCCGGCTGGATGGTCCCCGCCAGCGGTTCCGGTTCATCCAGGAGGCTGGGCTGCAATTCCTCCGACGGGTTTTCGATTACTTGAAGGTTTGTCTCCGCGGCGGGCGCGGCCACGTAATCCGGGTCAATCAGAGTTAAGCTGACCTCGGCCAAACCCGTGGGAGGCCGGGTGCCCGTGCCATTGAAGATGACATCCGCCATGCGTTCGCCGCGCAACATACGCGCGCTCTGTTCTCCCAGCACCCAACTGATGGCGTCTGACAAATTGGATTTGCCGCAACCATTGGGACCGACGACCGCCGCCACGCCCTCCGCAAATTCCAGGCGGGTTCGGTCCGCGAACGACTTAAACCCAAGCAATTCAACTTTCTTCAGCTTAAACAATTTGGATTCCTCCCGCTCAGTCTTTGGCGACCTTCCAAGATCGTTCCATTCTCAAAAACTTTTGGGAACATGCTTTGAATGATCAGAGATGAAAGGGAACGAAGCCTCAAGAGACGGCCTCCCCGGGTCTCCGCACCACTGCAAGGAATAACGCTGCCGCGTAAACCCGCATCTTTCCAATCTGACCATCCGTGCTGGCGCACGAACAAAGGCTGTTGCGAGAAATCCCGCTCAAATCAAACAAAACTTAGCACGGATAAATGGGGTTGTAAAGCACAAAAACCACAATATTGTGCGGTCTCACAGGGAGATACCCTATAGGTGGGGGGGGAGTACTATACCGGATAAGCCCTCTATTTTGGCTTGGTTTGCGCCAAAACTGCCGCTCACAGTGATTGCGGCTCCAGTGGCTTCTTGTCAATGTCGCCCGTGATCAATCGGGCGCCACGCTGATAGGTGAAATAAGCCCAAGCCCATTCGAAGAGAACGACGAACCGGTTTCGGAATCCGATGAGAAAAAAGATATGCACAAACAGCCAGGCGAGCCAGGCAAAGTATCCTGAAAATTTCAGCTTGCCCAGATCTGCGACGCCTGCGGCGCGTCCAATTGTGGCCAGAGTGCCCTTATCCAAATAATGAAATGGCAGAGTGGGCTTGCTGCCCACTGACCGCAAGATATTCAGAGCTGCGTGCCGGCCTTGTTGGATGGCTACTGGCGCCACGCCGGGAAGAGGTTTGCCTGTCTTGGATTGGAAATCCGTGATGTCGCCAATGGCGTAAATCTCCGGATGACCTGGAATCGAAAGGTCGGGTTGCACCCTCACCCGTCCCGCCTTGTCGAGTGGCGCCCCAAGGGAACGGGCGAGTGGCGATGCCGCCACGCCTGCTGCCCAAAGGAGGGTGGCGGCCCGGATGACCTTTCCGCCCGCCATGACTAATCCAGGTTGAATCGATGTCACCGGTGTCTTAGTCTGCACTTCGGCGCCCAGTTTCTTGAGAGAAATTTCAGCCGCAGCCGAAAGATCATCGGGAAAGGTGGGAAGAATTCGCGGGCCGCCCTCAAGCAAAATGATGCGGGCATCCCCGGGATTGATGGAGCGAAAATCGCGGATCATGACCTGCCTGGAAATTTCGGCCAGGGCGCCTGCCATTTCCACGCCCGTCGGGCCGCCCCCCACGATCACAAAGGTGAGCAACTCGCTTCGCTTTCCAGGATCGGTTTCGCGTTCGGCTTTCTCGAAGGCGAGCAAAATCCGGCGGCGGATTTCCAGGGCATCTTCCAGACTCTTTAATCCTGGCGCAAACGCCTCCCAATCATCGTGGCCAAAATAGGCATGGCGCGCGCCGGTGGCCAGGATCAGATAATCGTATTTCAGCCTGCCGTCGCGCAATTGAACCGTGCGGGAAGCGGGCTCGATGGAGAGCGCCTCCTCCAGCAGCACGCGGGTGTTTTTTTGTCGGGCCAGAACGGCGCGAATGGGGTAAGCGATATCGCCCGGTGAAAGCCCGGCCGTGGCCACCTGATAGAGGAGAGGTTGGAAGAGATGATGGTTGCGTCGGTCGATGACCGTGATCTCAACCGGCGCATGCTTGAGCGCGCGGGCGGCATACAGTCCACCGAATCCCGCACCGATGATCACGAGGTGAGGTTTGGTTCCACTGGGTGAGGGTTGGCCCATCTTAGACTCCCCCTCTGATTATGAATTTGGTTCCCAGCGGAGGACGGGTTTGCGGGCGGCGGCCGTCTCATCCAAGCGGGTGACTCTGGTGGTATAAGGGGCCTTTTGAACGAACTGCGGATCTTCCTCGACTTCGAGCGCGATCGAGCGCATCGCTTCAACAAACGCGTCCAGCTCGGCTTTCCCGGCGCTCTCGGTGGGCTCGATCATCAGCGCGCCCGAAACAATCAACGGAAATGAAGTGGTGTAGGGATGGAATCCATAATCAATCAGGCGCTTGGCGATATCTCCGGTCTTGACTCCGCGGGCAGCCTGTTTGCGGTCGGAGAATACACATTCGTGCATCGAGGGCGCATCGTAAGGCAAATCGTAGACGTCCTTCAACCGGCTGCGCACGTAATTCGCGTTCAGGACGGCGTCCAATGTAGTCTGCCGCAGACCGGGGGCTCCATTGGCTTGAATGTAGGCGAGAGCGCGCACCGCCATCCCGAAATTTCCCTGGAAAGCGCGAACGCGTCCGATGCTCTTGGGCCGGCTGAAATTCAAGCGGTAGATTCCGTCGGCGGACTGCTCCACGATGGGCGCAGGCAGGTAGGGCTCCAGGAATTGCTTCACCGCCACTGGCCCCGAGCCGGGCCCGCCGCCGCCGTGGGGGGTGGTAAATGTTTTGTGAAGATTCAGGTGCATCACATCCACGCCGAAATCGGCGGGGCGGGCCACGCCCACCAGGGCGTTCATATTGGCGCCGTCCATGTAAACCAAGCCACCCTTGGCGTGAACGCGGCGGGCAATCTCCTGAATCTGTTCTTCGAAAACGCCCAGCGTGTTGGGGTTGGTGAGCATCAGACCCGCCACGTCTTCCGTCATGGCTCGATCCATCTCGTCCAAATCCACGCAGCCGCGGGCGTTTGATTTCAGGTTCCTCACTTCGTATCCGCAGATGTGGACGCTGGCAGGATTGGTCCCGTGCGCGGAATCGGGAATCAGAATAATTCGCCGCGGATTGCCCCGGTCGGCCAGGCAGGCGCGAATCATCAGGATGCCCGTCAGCTCACCCTGCGCGCCCGCCGAGGGTTGGAGTGAAACCGCGTCCATGCCGGTGATTTCAGCGAGGCAGCGGGCGGTTTCGGCAAGAATCTCCAGGCAGCCTTGCACCAGAGCCTCGGGAGCAAACGGGTGATCGGTGGCCAGGCCTTCCAGGCGTGCCACCACTTCATTGACCCGCGGATTGTATTTCATCGTGCACGAACCGAGTGGATAGAGTCCCGTGTCCACACCGTAATTCCAGGTGGACAAACGGGTGAAGTGACGGATCACTTCCGTCTCCGAAACTTCCGGGAAGCCTTTAATTTCGGAACGAAATATATCTGCGCCCAAAAGGCGTTCGGGCGATGCGGCGGGCACATCGAGCGGCGGCAAGTCAACCCCGGTCTTTCCCGGGGAGGACTGCTCGAAGATCAAATCTTCGTTGCGGGTGACGTGTGGCCTTGCCGTGCGATTGCGATTTTTCATAGAGTGGAGTGGCGGTTGGAATTAGAACGGGCCCATCCTAATTATCGAGCGTTAAGAGGATGGGCGGCCCGCGGCCACGGTGTCGCGGTGGCGATCCGGCTCCGCGCAGCGCGCAGCAACCCGCGCGTAGACCGCCGCCATCCGGTCAATAGCGCCTTTGCTCACCGTTTCCGTGACGCATACGAGCAAGTGATTCTTCATCTCGGGGTAATACCGTTCGAGATCGAGGCCGCCGATAATTTTTTCCTTTCGCAGTGCAGCCAACAATTCTTCCGCCGGGCCCGGGGTCTTGACCACAAATTCGTTGAAGCTGGGCGCGCTAAATGGAACCGAGGCGCGAGGGATGGCACGCAATTGAGCAGCGGCGTAGCTGGCCTTCGAAAGATTCTGTTCCGCCAAAGCCTTCAGCCCCTTCTTCCCCAGCAGCGAAAGATAGATGGTGGCGGCCAGGGCGCAAAGCGACTGGTTGGTGCAAATATTGGAAGTCGCCTTTTCCCGACGTATGTGTTGTTCGCGGGTGGCGAGGGTAAGCACAAACCCTCGCCGGCCTTCCGTGTCCTGGGTCTGCCCGATCAATCGGCCAGGCATCTGCCTGACGAATTGCGTTTTGGCGGCCAAAAAGCCCACATAAGGGCCGCCGTAGGCTACCGGGACGCCGAAGGATTGCGCCTCGCCGCAGACGACGTCGGCATCCGTAGGGGGACGAACCAGGGCCAACGAGAGGGGCTCCGTGATGGTGACCACCAGCAGCGCCCCACTCTTGTGGACGATTCCGGCAATTTCTTCAGCGCGCTCGATGCTTCCGAAAAAGTTCGGTGACTGGATGACCACTACGGCTGTTTCCGTTTTCAGCGCAGCCTCAAGTTGTTCCAGGTCGAGTTGGCCAGTGCTGTTGTATCCCACCCCGTACAATTCCACGCCCTGATGTTGCACGTAGGTCTGAAGCACGTGGCGGTATTCGGGATGAAGCGTGCGCGCCAGCACCACCCGGTTGCGGCGGGTGATGCGCATGGCCATCAGGACCGCCTCCGTGGTTGCGGTGGAGCCGTCATAGAGTGAGGCGTTCGAAACATCCATGCCCGTCAGCTGAGTGATCAGCGTTTGGAACTCAAACATCGCCTGAAGCGTGCCCTGGGCGATTTCAGCCTGATAAGGCGTGTAGGCGGTAAAAAATTCCCCCCGGGAGAGCAGGGCGTCAATCGCCACCGGACGGTAATGGGAGTAGGCGCCGGCGCCCAGCAGGGAAATGTAATCACGGCTGGATTGGCTCGCAGCTTCGCGGAAATATTCCAGGATTTCCGGCTCGGACAGCGGCCCGGGCAAGCTCATGGGGCCAGCCATCTTCAGAGCAGAGGGGATTTGGTCGAATAGCTTTTCAATGGAATCGTGGCCTGTCGCGCGGAGCATTTCGGCGCGCTCGGCAGGGGAGTTCGGCAAATAGCGCATCAGTGGGCCTTTTCTTCCTTGAGGTAGGCTTCATACTCGTCGGCCGACATCAGGCTGTCGATTTCCCCCCGGTCCGCCATGTGCACTTTGATAAGCCATGCATCGCCGTGAGGGTCTGTGTTAATCAGTTCCGGAGTGCTGTGGAGTTTCGGATTGGCGGCGGTCACTTCGCCCGTGACCGGCGAGAAGATTTCTGAAACCGCCTTCACGGACTCGACCGAGCCGAAAACTTCCCTGGCGGACACGTGATCCCCCGCCTTGGGAAGTTCAACAAAGACAATGTCGCCTAATTCTTTTTGAGCGTGATCGGTGATCCCGATAGTGCCCATGTCTTCGTCCACGCGAATCCACTCGTGGTCCTTGGTGTAAAGCAATTCATTTGGGTACATGAAGGAGTGATCTCCCCTTGACTCGAAGCCGGGCCGTGAGCTTCCGCGGACAGCCCAAGCCCTCAGAATTTTTGAGCCTGAAATTCCCGCCGGGCCAAGAGCGCCCGCTACTATTGGGGACGTTTATAGAACGGCAAGGGAACGGTCACTGCTGAAACCGGCTTGCCGCGAATCTCAATTTGGATCGGCCGGCCGGCCTCAGCCTGACCCGCGGGCAAATAGGCCATTCCGATATTTTTCTTGAGAAAAGGCGCGGGAGAGCCGCTGGTGACGAGGCCATCTTTCTTGCCGCCCACGAGCACCGCGTAACCATCGCGAGCAATGCCACGGTCGGTCATTTCAAACCCCGCTAATTTTTTCCCCACGCCCTCCGCCCTTTGTTTTTCAAGCACCTCGCGCCCCAGGAATTCGCCCTTCTCACACTTACAAATCCAACCCAGATTGGCTTCGAGCAGGGTGGTCTCCTCATCCAGTTCGTGCCCGTAGAGCGGGTAACCCGCTTCCAGGCGTAACGTGTTGCGTGCTCCGAGTCCGGCGGGAATCAGACCGTCGTTTTTGCCCGCCTCCAGCAGTCCGCTCCAAACCTGTTCGGATTTCGCAGGGGGGAAATAAAACTCAAATCCATCTTCGCCGGTGTACCCGGTGCGGGCGAGCATGCCCTCCACCCCGCAGCACCTGGCGTTTGAGAACCAGTAGTAGCGGAGCCCGAACCAGTCCACTCCCGTGGCCCGGTTCATGATCCCGACGGCTTTGGGTCCTTGCAGCGCGACCTGGCCGTACTCGTTCGAAACGTTGCGAATCTCCGCCCCAAAAGAATTGTGGCGAATGATCCATTCGTAGTCCTTGTCCGTGTTGGCGGCATTGACGCAGAGGAAATAGTGGTCCTCACCCAATCGATGGACAAGGCAATCATCCACCGCGCTTCCCCGGGAGTTCATCAGCGCGGTGTATTGCGCCTGGCCGATCTTCAGGCGCGACACGTCATTCGAGGTCACGAATTGCAACAGCGCCAGCGCGGCGTGGCCCCGCACATCTATTTCGCCCATGTGGCTCACGTCAAAAAGTCCGGCGCGGGTGCGGACCGCCAAATGTTCCTCGGTGATGCCGGAGTATTCGACCGGCATCTCCCAGCCGCCGAACTCGATCATGCGCGCGCCGGCGGCATGATGGACGGAATTCAGGGCCGTGCGCTTCAACGCAATGTTTGCCTGGCAGGCCAAGCGATCCCCTCCGTCGATTTTAAATTCAGCGGATAAACCAGGAACTTTCAACCTAGCACATTCCAGAAGGGCGGGTCAAGACAACGGCAGACGGTTTGGTGAGTCCTTGATTTTGAACCGCCCATGACCGACAATCTGATTGGGTGCGGATTGTTTTGCCCGGGCGTCGCTTCTTGTTATGGGGCCGCCTGGCGTCCTGCGCAGCCCGAAGCGCGGGAACGGAAGGAGAGTGACCCTATGCTCACCAAAGAATTTAAATGTCTGGTGTGTGACAAGCCGGAGAACCAGTGCACTTGCAATCGCTATTGCGCCCTTTGCCACGCTGATTACGAACTTCGGTTGACGGATGACGGGCAGTATTACTGTCGCGATTGCCGGGAAGCGTGTGATTACAAGACTCAAGACGAGTCTTAGGGTGTGCCCGAAGATTTGTGCTTGGGTTCCCGCCCGAACGCCCGCTTCGAGCGGCGGGATCCGGCCGTTTGAGGTATCGAAACTTCTAAGCGGAGATTTTGGCAGCCGGTACGGATTCCTGATGGTCCCTGATACGATACGAACTCGCTCAAGAAGGTTTTGGACCGCTACCACTATTCTCTCGCCCTATACACCCAATTCTTGCTAGTATGGCGTGTTCTTTGACCGACCCGGCTCCATTGGCTCAAGATTCGACGGAAATTTGCTGGTCCATTGCCGGGGCGACGGACGCATCTCTGGACGGAAGAAGGCGGCAAGTATCCGCTGTGATTGAAAAGAATGATGCGAAGCATCCAATCTGGAAGGTAACCTATGCATGAGACGGTTGCAAACGCATGAGAATCGTGATTAGCAGCCACCCAAGATTGCTGAACGTCCTGAGGTCTGTGGTAAAATATCGAGCGCAACAAGCCGGATTCCCGGAGTCAGACGTGGATTGGCTGGCCATGGCCATTGACGAAGCCGCCGCCAATGTCATTCGCCACGCCTATAAGAACAGCCAAAATGGCAAGCTGGCCCTCATTATTCAGGCCTTCCCGGACCGGATGGAATTCATTTTAGAAGACTGGGCACCCAAGGTGAATCCGGAGAAGGTGCGGCCTCGGCAGCTCGATGAAGTCCGCCCGGGCGGGCTGGGTACATTTTTCATTCATTCGTTTATGGATTCGTGCTGTTTCGACGAACACTTCGACGCGGGGAATCGGCTCATCATGGTCAAATACCTTCCCCGAAAGGTTTCCGCCAACGATGAAAGTACAAGTCAGAATGATTGATAAAATCGCCATCCTGGATTGCTCCGGCGACGTGGATCTCTACTCTTCACCCGACTTGCGGGAAAAGCTCCTGGGCGAAATGAAATCCGGGGCTCCGAGTGTTTTAATCAACATGACGGAAGTAACATACATTGA
This sequence comes from Terriglobia bacterium, assembly GCA_035946625.1. Lineage (GTDB taxonomy): Bacteria > Acidobacteriota > Terriglobia > UBA7540 > UBA7540 > DASYXZ01. The sequence goes on from DASYZE010000090.1 coordinate 73,023, forward strand.
CAGCTCGGGCATCGCGACCCTCGTGGAGGGGCTGCAATTATCCCGCGAGAAGAAGACGCACTTCGGGCTTTTTGGCTTGCGGAATAATGCCCGCTCGGTCCTGGAGCTGGCTCGGCTGCACAAAGTGTTTGCGCTATTTGACAATGAGAAGGAAGCCCTGGAAAAAATTTCCACCATCCAACCCTTCGCGGGACTCTAAGCCTGACGGTCTTGGATTCCCTTTAGGCAGGTCATGACATCCGTTCTGACCTACATCGGCCGCAACACCCTCGGGTTGATTCGCTACGTCAGCGGGTTGATCGAGCTTTCCCGAGACGCCGCTTACTGGACTTTTGTCGCCCCCTTCAAGGGGCGTCCTCTCAAGTGGCGAAACTCTGTTCATCAGATGGTTTTGGTGGGGGTGGATTCCATTCCCATCGTGACGCTCATCGCCCTTTTCATCGGCCTGGTCCTGGCGCTTCAAGGGGCATATCAGCTTCAACAATTTGGCGCGGTTTTCATGGTGACGGCGCTGGTGGGCGTTTCCATGACGCGCGAGCTGGGGCCGTTGATCACGGCCATCATCATCGCCGGGCGGTCCGGTTCAGCCTTCGCGGCTGAACTCGGCACCATGAAGGTTTCCGAGGAACTCGATGCGCTGGATGTGATGGGCCTCGACCGCGTGAGATATCTGGTGGTGCCCAAATATCTGGCCATGATCGTCATGATGCCTTGCTTGACTATCCTGGCGGATCTCGCCGGCATTGTGGGAGGCGGCATTTTTGAAGTTCTTCAGCTCGATCAGAACATTTACACGCTTCTCGCTTACAATCGCGACTCCCTTCACATGCGTGATATCTGGACAGGCCTGGTCAAAAGCGTTGTCTTTGGCCTGATCATTACCAAGGTGGGTTGTTTCGAGGGGTTTTCTGTGCGGGGCGGCGCGGAAGGCGTGGGGAAGGCCACCACGTCGTCGGTGGTCGTATCTATTTTCCTGGTGATCCTGGCAGATGTAATTTTTACCGCGATCTTTTATTATACGGGTTAACTATGGCTCACGATAGCTTTGAAGGTCCCATGATTCGCGTGGAAAACCTCTGCACTTTTTACGGCGAGCGCCAGATCCTGAAAAACGCCAGCCTGGACGTCCAAAAGGGTGAGACGATGGTGATCCTGGGCGGAAGCGGAACCGGCAAAAGCACGCTCCTTCGCCACATCATCCGGCTGGAAAGGCCGTCCTCCGGCCATGTTTATATCAAGAACCACGACGTGTGCCACATGACGGAAGAGCGCTTTAATTTGCTGCGCCCGAAAATAGGAATGCTTTTTCAGAGCGCCGCGCTCTTCAACTCCATGACTATCGAGGAGAACGTTTCTTTGCCCTTGCGCGAGTTGACTCATTTGGAGGATTCCACCATTCGCATCATGACCCGCATCAAGCTGGATCTGGTGGGCCTGTCGGGATTCGAGGACTACATGCCCGCGCAATTGAGCGGCGGCATGAAGAAGCGGGCCGGCCTGGCCCGCGCGCTGACGATGGATCCTGAGATCCTGTTGTTTGACGAACCCTCCGCCGGCCTCGATCCCATCACCGCGGCGGGGATTGATTCCTTGATCGTAAAGCTTAAAAACGCTTTTCGAATGACCATCGTCGTGGTGACCCACGAATTACCCAGTGCCCGGATTATCGCCGACCGCGTGACCATGATGGACCGGGGCGAAGTCATTGCCATCGGCACCCTGGCCGAACTTGAGGGGAGCGACCATCCGCGCGTTCAGCAGTTTCTGAATCGGGTTCCCGAATCCGATGTGGAGGATCCGCAAAAGTATTTGCACGAGCTGACCCAGCCGCCTGCCTGAGTGGTTGGAGGGTGGATGAAGTTCGGGGCCCCTGGCTGCCTGAGTCTCGACTAGCCAGGAGAGGATAGCTTTATGGCAAAAGGGAATGAGGAAATCAAGGTCGGGGCGGTGGTGGTAGTTTCGGCAGTCATTTTTTTGACGGCCCTGGTTTTTGTGGGTGGCGTAAACCTTTTCCGCAAGCCCAAAGTGGCTTACACCGTGTATTTTAAATTTGCCGGCGGCCTCGAGCCCGGGAGCTTTGTCCGCTTTGGGGGAATGAAAGTGGGAACCGTGCAGGACGCCAGAATTGACAAAGGGGACACCACGCGCATCCGCGTCCGATTGGAAGTGGCGGATGGGACTCCCATTCGGGCAGATTCAAAAGCGCGGATTTCCTCGTTGGGTTTCCTGGGAGATAACTACGTGGAAGTATCTCCGGGCACCCGGAACGCTCCTTTGCTACCCCCGGGGAGTGAAATCCCGGCCATCGAAATCGTTCAACTCGCCGACGTCTTCGCCAATGTCAATTCGATCACCGTGAACGCCAACAAGCTGGTGACCGACCTGGACGACAAGGTCCTGGTGATCGCCGATAACGCGAACAAGTTGATTGCCAATTTGAATTTGGTTGTGGATGAACCCAATCGGCAGCACTTGAGTGCCGCGCTCGCCAACGTGGACGCCATGCTGGCCGAAACGCGGCCCGGGTTGAAATCAACCCTGGACAATATCAATAAAGCGAGCGCCAAGCTCGGCCCCACCATGGACGGCGCGCACGCCGCCATGGATAACGCCAACAAAACGATCACCAATGTGAATTCGATGATTTCGGAAGACCGCCCCGAGCTCCACGACCTTCTTTTACGCCTGCGCGAATCGTTGCTGCAGGTGCAAAAACTTACCGGGGACATTGACGACACGCTCGACTCGGATCGCCCAAATCTGGACGAGTCGTTGGAGAATATCCGCGTGGCCAGCCAGAGCTTGAAACAATTCACCGAAGAAGTGAAGCAAAGGCCGTTCAGCCTGATCCGCATCGTGCCGGAAAAGGATCGGGTTCCGCCCACGGGCAAATGACCGGCGCACGACGGAGCGCTTCGGGCATGGAAATTGGAGTTTGGATTCTCTGGCGCGAATTTGCGCTGCCCCGGGGCCGGCTCCTCGGACACAATTTCTTCCGTGCGATGTAGAGTTTGGTGACTGGTCAAAATTTTCTCCTCCTGCGAGGGCCTATCATGTTCAAATTTCGGACGGCAATCATGGGGTTGATTCTGATCACCGGGATGACCTGCCCGGCGCGGGCGGCTGATCCTGACCCCATCAATCCGGTGAAAGGACTTTTCCGCCCCGCCTTGGGCGCGGAGTTTGAGGTTTATACGGGCGGCATTACCGGGCAGAGTGTGGGGGCAGCATTCAAAAGCGCCGCCCAGGGAGACTATGGGCTTCGGTTTACCTTTCAGATTCTGAAGAGCTTCAGCCTAAGCGCGAATTATATGTACAGCAACCAAACCCGGACTTTGACCGAAGCCCTGCCTCCCGTCGGCGGACTCCCCACGGGGACCATTGTGGCTCACGCCGCCAACATGAACATGGTTTTCGGCAACGGCGAGTTTGACTTTCTCCACACCAAAAGCGCCGTTCTCTATATCAGCCCAGGGGTCGGGTTTGTCCGCAATGGAAGCCGAAATTTAAGCCTCGCCACTCCGTTCGGTGAGGCCTCCTTCCCACTCGGCGCCGGAACCGCGATGACGTTCAATTTGGGTACGGGAGTCAAAATCTATCCGCGCAAACATTGGGGGATTCGACTGGATGCTCGAGATTTTGTTTCGGGAGGTGGGACCGGAGCCCTAAGTCCCCAGATTCCTCCGGGCGTCAATCTCTGCACCATCCAACTACCCAATTGTAATAACCTGGGCTCATTGCTGGGAAACGTACCGGTCAACAACAACCTGGTTTTCACCGTGGGATTGATTTTCAGGCTGTTTTGATATTCGTTCGCACTTACGAAACCCGTCGGTCCCGCCCGGCCCAGTATTTTTCGCGCAGCACTTTCTTCAAAATTTTTCCCGTCCCGCCTTTGGGGAGGCTCTGAACAAACTCGATGGACTTCGGCACCTTGAAACCGGCCAGATGCTTCCGGCAGTGCTCGATTAGCTCGATGTCGGCGGGCAGCATTCCCGGTTTGAGGGTGACGATGGCTTTCGCAACTTCGCCCCACTGGTCATCGGGAACTGCAATCACCGCGCACTCCATCACGGCGGGGTGGCCGTAGAGAACGCGCTCGATCTCAGCGGAGGCCACGTTTTCCCCCCCGGTCAGGATCATATCCTTGGCGCGGTCGACAATGAGCACGTAGCCTTCCTCATCAATGGTGGCCAGGTCGCTGGTATGGAACCAATCGTCGCGAGTGGCGCCGGCTGTCGCCTCGGGCTGTTTCCAATAACCGGCCATCACCACGTCGCCCCGCACCACCACCTCACCCACTTCCATTCCGTCCGGAGTGACGTCATTTCCGTGCGGGTCCACCACTCGAACCTCAGAGCCCGCGAAGGCGTACCCCGCCGTCGCCTTGCGACGCAATTGAATGTCCCGGGGATCATCCAGGAGATGCGCTTTGATTTCAGCCCGCGTAATCACCGGTGAAGTTTCCGTCAGGCCATAGCCACCCATGGCCGTGCACCCGGGAATTTTTTCCTCGACTTGCCGGATGAGAGACGTACTTGTGGGCGCGCCGCCCATGATTAATTCCTTGACCGATTTCAAATCATATTTCGCAAAGTCAGGGTGATTGATCATGGCTATCACCATCGCTGGCACCATTTGAAGCCGGGTGACGCGCTCGCGCTCGATCAATTCCAGGACCGTAGTCGGATCAAATTTCCGGATCATCACATGCCGCCCGCCGGCCAAGGTAAGAATGTGGGGCGTCCCCCAACTGTTGACGTGGAAGAGCGGGACGGTATAAAGGCCGACGGAAGCGTCCGTTTCGCGCAATCCGAGGCCCGTGTAGAAGGCATGAAGGTAAAGATTGCGATGGGTCAGCATGACGCCCTTGGGGTGGGCCGTGGTCCCGCTGGTATAGAAAAGCTCGGCCACCGAATTCTCATCAATCCCGCGATAATCGATGGAGCGCGCTTCGGCCCCAGTCAGGAGATCGTCATAGAAATGGGGGTGGGCCCATGCCGGCTTGGTGCCGTTCGCATCGGGGCGCAGGGCAATGAAATGCTCCACAGATTTCGCGTCTGGCCGCAAAGAATCAACCAGGGGAATGAATTCGGGATCAAAGAAAAGAAAGCGGGGTTCCGCGTCATTCAAAATGTATACCAATTCTTCCGCGCTTAATCGAATGTTCAAAGGCAACAGAATACTGGCAAGCTGGGGAACGCCATAATACGCCTCCAGCAGCCGGTGGCAATTGAAGCTCAGGAAGGCCACCACTTGGCCTTTGGCGAGCCCGAGCGCCAGCAGCGAGTCAGACAGCCGGTCGCAGCGCTCGTTGAATTCCTGATATGTAAACCGAAGGTCCCCGCAGACAACGCCTTCTTTGCGGCCGAAGACTCGTGCGGCATGAAGCTTGAAACGGACGGGCGTCAGGGAAAGGATCATAGTGGATATTGATAGTCGATTTTAGGCAGTCCTGCTTAAATTTGAATGTTGCTGCAAGCGGATGTTTCAAATCAGTATTGGCGTTTCTCCACCCGCGGTCTTTCCGCCCGGCTCATGCCCTTGCGCTCGATGGCCGGATGCTCCAAACCCTCGAGTTCGCGGATGTTCTCGCATACTTTCAAAATTCCGTCGGCGATATCGTTCACATCCTTGCGGCTCCCCAGAAAAATGTGATGGGGCAGCCAGACGGACTCCACATAGGCGGCGCGCTCTGAAACCGGGCAGTGGTACATGTTCTTCAGGTCGAGCGGTTCGGGCCGCCCCCAGCTTAGGACAGGGTATTCGCGCGGGTCCACGGGAAAGAGCGCGCTCTTGTAAACCGGCTCGTAAAAAAGACCGTCGCAGGGGATGCCCTCCATTTCCAGCGCGCCCAAAAAGGCGGCGCGATTTACCGCCAGAAAATCTTCGGGCGAGTATTTGAAAACGTATTGGTAGGCGGCCACGCGGGTTTGCCTTGGGTCGCGTTTCAGGAAGCCCAGGCCGGGGGTTCCGCGCAACCGCTTTTCCAGGTGGTCCATATTCGCTTGCCGAATCTTTTGTTGCCGGGGAAGGCGTTTCAGTTGTACCTCAAGCAAGGCAGCCTGCCATTCGGTGATGCGATAATTGAATCCGATGAATCGGTGGGCGAATTGGTCCGTGGTGCTGGCGCGCCCGCAATTGGTAAACGACTGCGCGCGCTCCATGAATTCGAGGTTGCTGCTGATCACCGCGCCGCCCTCGCCCGAGGTCATCAATTTGCTCGATTGAAAACTGAAGCAGCCGAGATCTCCGGTGGCGCCCGCTCCTTTATTCCGCCACTTGCCGCCGTGGGCGTGGGCGCAGTCCTCAATCACCACCAGTTGGTGGGCGCGCGCGATCCGTCCGATTTCGTCCATGTCGGCAAAGCGCATGGCCAGGTGTACGGGAAGAATGGCGCGCGTCCTGGGGGTGAGCGCTTTCTCGATTAACTTCGCGTCCAGACAGTACGAGTCGTGGTCGACGTCCACGAATACGGGAATGGCGTTCATGAGCAGGATGGGTCCGACCGTACCTTCCCAGGTGTAAGCCGGAACAATTACTTCGTCGCCGGGCTGAATGCCGGCGGCCTTCAATGCGACTTCAATGGCAATGGTGCCATTGGCCACCGCCAGACCATATTTTGCGCCGTGATATCGTGCAAACTTTCCGGCAAAAGAATTTGCCAGCCGGTTGGGAAATGGATAGCCCCCCCAATTGCGGCTGGCAAGGACTTTTTGCAGGCCACTCGATTCTTCGCGCGTGTAGAGGGGCCAGGGCGGAAACGGTTTGCGGCGGACCGGCTTTCCTCCCGTAATGGCTAATTTACCCATGGTTATTCATCTCCGATCAGATCGTCCAAAAACCCGGTAAATTTGGCATCGCGTAGCGCCGGGCTTTAGCCCGGCAGATTGTATTTAACTTGCCATCGTGCGTGCGGCCCTGAAGGGCGGCTCTACATAATTATTTCAACTACCTGCCATGAGCAATCCAGAAGCTGTCGCAGAGCCCTGGTTAGTAAGTCACTCTCACAATGTTAGAGTAGGCGGATTCACCAGCATCGTTTGACGCGCGAACGCGGTATGCCGCGCGCCCGCTTTGCGGAGCTTTGGTGTCGCCGTACTCCGCGCTGCCGCCGGGAAGTTTGGCGATTGTTTCCCATCGTCCGGCTTCCGAGCCATCGCCAGTCACTTGGCGCTCCACCTTAATGCCCGTCGGATTCCCTCCATGAACCTCCCACCTCAACTGTGCCGCGCCTTTCGTGACTGCCACGGTAAGTGAGCTCGGGGCTTCGGGCAGCACCGGCCAGTCGAAATAATTTTCATCGGCGATGGCCAGAATGCTATCCCGGATCGGGACCGAATTCAGAATGTCGCTTGTCCCCTGTTTCCACGCCAGCGGCGTGATCTGGCCTGATACGACGTCAATGAGCACGGGGTGTTTAATTCCCGAGTTCTTAATTTTCATGGTGACCTTCAGCGCTGGAAATTTGTTCCCGGGCTCGCTGTGAGCCGCCAGCCAGTAAGCGACAATGGCTTTGCCTTTCGGCGACCGGAACCCGTAGGCCAGAAACGGCATTCCTTTTAAGAGACGCGTCTGAGGCAGGCTGGGAGGAGCAATCTGAATGGAAGAATCAAATTTCGTGTCCGAAAAAAGCGCGTTGGTGTTTTGAAGCGAGTGAAAGACAGGGCGGGGCGTGAAATCATCGGGTAGATAACGCCGGCCGTGAATGAATCCAAAATCGTCATACTCATTGCCGTCAGTCCCCGAAGTCAGCAGCCAGACGAAGGTGCGCACCCCAGCCGCCCAGTTGTAAATGAGCCCGCGCGGAATGTATTTGGCCTGCACCGAATCGTCCGAACCAATCCAAGCGCCGATGGAATTGAATTCATCGTCCCAATACTCAATATCGGAACGGATGCCGGGATAGTGGCGCACGAAATCCCGCAGCGCCCGGGGCGATTCCTTGCCGTAGGCGCCCGAATCCATTTTTTCCGGATTCACGTTTCGGCCGTACCCGGGATAGGTGTGGTAGGCATAAACGTCTATGCCGGCGGCGCATTGGCAGGTGTCGAGCGCGCGCCGGGTAAAATCGCGAGTGGGCTCAGCCTGGCCGCCATAGATCACTTTGGCTTCGGGATCGGTCTCGTGGACCGCGGGGACGAAGGCTTTCAGCAGCCGCCCGTACTCTTCCGGATTGCCCCACGGATTCCAGTAGCCAATGTCCTGCTCGTTCCAAAGCGCGTAATAATGAATGCGGCCGCGGAAATGATTGACCATCCATTGCGCGTAATGGGTGAACGCCTCAATCTGCTCTGGCGTTTTCGGGGGCCAAAAGACGGAGTAGAGGCTGCGATCATCATTGTGAAAAGATCCCGGCTCCGGTGTTATGGCATCGGGCCGGCGCCCTGCCGGTGAGGTATACATGGGATTGCCGTACAAGAGCTGCACCTGGATTTTCACTCCGCTGTCGACGAGCGAATTCACGTAATCCTCGACCTCGGGTGAGATCGAATAGACGCCGCGCTTTTGCTCCACCCAGTCCCAACTGGTCGGCTCGGAGCTGTTTTCGTATTGGCCAATCCGAATCCAACTCACCCCCGCATCAAACATGCGCGTCCACCACCAGCGATTCCAGGGCAGGTAGGGATCGCGGGGCAGGTCGGAGTTGATGCCGAAACCATTTTTAATTTGCGACGAGCGCTTGGGAGGAATATGGTCCGGCAGGCTGGGGATTTTGGTTTGTGCCGAAATTCCTCGCGGCGTTCCCAGCGCGAGCGCAAGCACACCCGCCATGATCGAGGTGGACCGAAAACGTCCCTGAACATGCTTTTGCGTCACGGTGCTTGATTCTCCTAACCTCAGACCCAGGCGAGGAACTCCGCGCAGCGAATCTTATCTAAAGTCGCGCTCATGTCAAGCCGACATTGCGCTTTCAGAGGGAATCGTTTCCGGCGATTTCAATTCACCAACGACAAACCAATAGGCCAACAAACCCGTGATCAAAATCAGCGGGCCCAGTGCGAATCCGGGAAGGTATGAGCCCGTCTTCTTGATGAGGATACCGGTCAAGACCGGGGCGAGAATTCCGCCCACGTTTCCGGCAAAATTCTCAAATCCTGTCCAAATACCCACCTCATTCTCTGGGGCGCAGCATTGGAGAATGACAATCAAGTTGGCTGTCGCCAGGCCCACCAGTGATGCGCCTGCGATCAGGTAAATGGCCGAGGTGGCATTGGGGGTGAGCGCCGCCGGAATTAGGAGCAGGCTGGTGAGGAACGCGACTGTGATGATCCACTTGCGCGTTCGCGTCTCGTCCCAGCCGCGGCGAACCAGACGGTCGGCGACCCATCCACCCAGCGGCTCGCTGGCGCCAAAAACAATGTAGGGAAGGGCAGAGTAAACGCCGGCGTGCAGCAAGGTCATGTGCCGCGACGTCACCAGATAGTCGGGGAGCCAGTTCACCAGCAGATACCAATAGTAGTCAAAACAGAAAAAACCAAGACAAATGCCAACCAGGTTGCGGTTCAAAGTGACCCAGCGCCCGGTGGTTTGCTGACGAACTCCCTCCTTATTCGGGTTTTTCCCCTTGGAGCCACCGAGGGTGGATGGAAATACCAGCAGCCAGGGGATCAGCCAGAATATGGCCGCGAATCCCACAATCACAAACATTTTCCGCCAGCCGTAGTGAACGATCAGCAAAGCGGTGATGGGGGCGCCCATCGCGAGGCCTGCCCGGGTGCCGCAATCAAAGATGCCCGAGGGCAGGCCGCGGTCCTCGGGTTTGAAAATCAGGCTGACAATTTTGGTGCCGCCGGGCAGGTAGATCGATTCTCCAATTCCCAGCAGAATGCGGAAAAGAATCAGCATTCCGAGGCCGGCCGCCAGACCCGTCAGACCCTGGGCGAGCGACCAAATAGCGAAGGCACCCAGGTAAAGCCAGCGCAGGTTAAAGCGGTCCGCGAACCAACCCATCGGTAATTGCATCAGCGCATAAGAGAAGAAAAAAGAAGACAGGAGCACTCCCTTCACTTCTGGTCCGAGGCGGAAATCGGCCGAAATCATGGGCAGAGCGACCGATAGCGTGCCGCGGTCAAAATAGTTGATCACGGAGGCGGCAAAAAGAAGTCCGACAATCGACCAGCGACGCGCGTTGGTCAACCCGCCTTTCCCCAAGCCGGCGGCGAATTGAGTTTCTGGCGGATTTTGATTCTTCATAGCCACACGGATTCCCAATGAGTTCAAGCCCGGCAGGATACTCCATTTTTCATTGGGTCGGCTATTTAATCACCCGCCCGTTCCTGATATCCTCACAGTCCGTTCACATTTCAGGGAGGCGCACACCATGCTTGTCGAGGAACAAATTTCGGCTCGCCAGCTTCGGGCGCGATCTGCGATTCAAACTATTTTGGCCAGGCCCGCCGGCCATGCTTACGGCGACTACGAAGTGAAATCCTCCAGCGGCAAGAAGTACCGAGTCGCGATGCGAGGGCCAAGCCTTTTTGAAAACTTCTGCTCTTGCGCCGATTTTTCCGTGAACACTCTGGGAACCTGCAAGCACATTGAAGGCCTGCTGTTGAGGCTGCGCCAGCGTTTTGGCCGGTCGTTTGATCGCCAGAAATACCACCGTACCCGAGCCTCGCTTTCCCTGCAATATGGCGAGGAACTGGGCGTACTTCTGCGCCTTCCCACCCACCCCTCGCCAGGCTTGAAAGAAATTGGGACCAAATACTTTGACCCCAATGGACTCCTGCAAAAAATCCATCTTCACCAGTTCGAGCAGATTCTGGAAAATCTTCGCGCCGCGGACGAGACAGCGGTGGTCTATAGCGACGTATTGGACTACGTGGACAGAGAAAACGAACTGGCCGTGGGGCTGAAGGAAGAACAACGGCATTTGGCCAAGCTCGCCAAGGGCAAGAATCCGCTGCCAGACCTGCTCAAAGCCACTCTATTTCCTTTCCAAATTCGCGGCGCGCTCTTCGCGGCTTCGCGCGGACGCGTGATACTTGCGGATGATATGGGTTTGGGCAAGACGATACAAGCTATTGCCGCAGCCGAGTTACTTCGACTGCGCCGCGGCATCGCGCGAGTATTGGTGGTGGCGCCTGCTTCGGTTAAATATCAATGGAAAAACGAAATCGAGAAATTCTGCGCTCATTCAGCGCAAGTCATCGATGGGCCGTTGCCCCGCCGAAAACAACTTTATGCCCACCCTTCCTTCTTTAATCTCACCAGCTATGAGCTGGTCATGAAGGATCTCGACGACATGCGAAATCTACGCCCCGACCTGATCATCGTGGATGAAGCCCAGCGCATCCGCAATTGGGCGACGGCGACTGCGCGCGCGGTTAAACAGCTTAAGAGCCGCTACGCCTTCGTCCTTACCGGCACACCCTTGGAAAACAAGCTCGAGGAGCTTTATTCGGTGGTTGAATTTGTGGATGGCCGCCGCCTGGGGCCAGCCTTTCGCTTTCTTAAAGAACATCGCATTGAGGATGAGAAGGGAAAATTACTCGGCTATCGCGGCCTGGAGCGGATTCATCAGCAGCTCAAACCCATACTTCTTCGGCGCACGCGCAAGGAAGTTCTTCCCGAGCTCCCGCCCCGCACCGATCAAATTTACCGCGTCCGGATGACGGAGGAACAAGCCGGCCCTTATCATGAGCAGAGCGAAATCCTGGCCCGGCTCATGCACAAATGGCAGAGGCAAGGCTGGCTCTCCGAAATCGACCTGCGCCGAATTACCTGCTGCATCCAGAATATGCGCATGTTGTGCAACTCCACTTTCCTTTTTGACCAGGCGACAAATTTCTCGCCCAAGCTGGAAGAATTCCGCGAGATTATTCGCGAATTGGTGATCGAAGAAGAGCGCAAGGTGGTTGTCTTTAGCGAGTATGAACGAATGACACGGCTGGTCAGCGAGGCCTTGACCAAGCTGAAAATCAAATGGGTTTCGTTGCACGGCGGAGTTCCTGCCCGCAAGCGGGGTGAACTGATAGCCCGATTCTCCAACGACGCGGACTGCAAAGTATTTCTCTCCACCGACGCCGGCGGCGTTGGCCTGAACCTGCAAGTGGCCTCGGCCGTGGTGAATTTTGAACCACCCTGGAATCCGGCGCGGCTGGAGCAGAGGATCGGGCGTGTCCATCGGTATGGACAGGCCCACCCCGTCCAGGTGGTCCATCTATTGACCGAAAACAGCATCGAGGAGCGGGTCTGGGAAACGATGAAATTAAAGAAGGCGTTGTTTGCAAGCCTTTTCGAGTCGACCGCGGACGAAGTGAGCTTTGAAAAGCTCGGACGCAAGAGCATGATGCAGGTGATCAACGAAGTCTTTTGCGACCCCATAGGCCCTCAGAGTCCCGCAGCGGCTCGCGAAGCGACCGTGCCTGCGACGGCTGCGCTTCCCACAAAAGACTTGGAAAAAAATGTGGGAGAGGGACCGGCAGAAATATCGGAGGCTTCTACGGCCGCTTTGCCGGTAACCGGCGCGTTTGAGGGAGCGTCAGCCGCACAGGTTTCCGGCCCTCAGGCTCTTTCCGAGTCTACTCCTACCATCCCGGACGCGGGTCACGCCGTGGCGAAACTCTTTGAAGCCGGGCTGAATTTCCTGGAGTCGATTTCCGTGCCTCGAACTTCAGTGGTCAACCCTCCCCAGCGACAAGAGACCATTCATCGCGCGCTTTCTCATCTGTTTCAAAATGATGCACAAACCCAGCGACCCGTCTTATCCATCCCTCTGCCTGATACATTTACCGCCGAACGTCTGGCCGGCGCCATTGAGGGATTACTCGAAAGGTTTGCGGGTGCATCGTGAATGAGATTTCAGATTTGCCAGAAGTATTCACACCATAGAGGGTTCACTCGATTTCCGATCTCCGACATTAATCCAGCTTCACCGGCTCCAGGCGGGGAGCCAGCATATGAACGCAAGCGAGCCCCACCAGATATGCGGCGCCCGCCATAATGAAGGGAATCGTATAACTCCCAGTCCATTGCAGGGCGTAGCCTACAATTTTGGCAATCAGCATTCCTCCCACAGCGCCGGCCATGCCGCCGATTCCAACCACGGAAGCCACGGCGCGGCTGGGGAACATGTCCGAGGTCAGGGTGAACATGTTGGCGGAAAATCCCTGATGGGCTGCGGCGGCAAGACCGATCAGGACGACCGCGCTCCAAACTCCGGCTACCGTTGACGCAAACACCACCGGAAGCACGGCGATAGCGCAAATCAGCATGGCCGTTTTTCGCCCCGCATTTACGGAAAAGCCGCGCTTGATTAGCGAAGATGAGAGCCATCCACCCGCCACGCTGCCCACATCGGAGATAACGTAAATCGCAGTGACCGGAGCGGCGATTTGCATCAAGGTTAAACCGTGATGGGTCTGAAGAAAATCCGGCGCCCAAAAAAGATAGAACCACCAAATTGGATCGGTGATGAACTTGCCCGCGACAAAAGCCCAGGTCTGACGGTGCGAGAGCAAGCTCAACCACCTGATTTTGGTGACAGGCTCCTGGGGGTCGCTTCGGATATATTCGAATTCCGCCCGCGAGAGGCGCGGGTGTTCCTCGGGTTTCCGGTAGAAAATCAGCCACAGCACCAGCCAGGCAAAACCCATCGAACCGGTAAAAATAAAAGCCCACTGCCAGCCGTAATTGATTGTGATCCAGGGAACAATGAGGGGCGTCACGATGGCACCGGCATTGGTTCCTGCATTAAAGATGCCGGTGGCAAGAGCGCGTTCTTTTTTCGGAAACCATTCGGCCACGGTCTTGATACTGGCGGGAAACAGGCCGGACTCGCCCAGCCCCAGCGCCCCGCGCGCGATGGCAAAGGTTAAGAGCGAGCCGGCGAAAGCGTGGCCCATCGAGGCCAGGCTCCAAAACACCATGGCCAGCGCGAAACCCATGCGCGTGCCCAGGCGGTCAATCACGCGGCCCACCACCACCATGCCGATGGCATAAGTAGCCTGAAAAACAAACACCAGATTGCTGTAATCAATCTCGTTCCAACCCATCTGGTGCTGAAGCGTATCTTTGAGGACGCCCAGCACTTGCCGGTCCATGTAATTTTTGGTGGTGCCAAGCAGGAGGAGGGCACAGATAATCCAGCGCACGTAGCCGACACGCGACGGCGCTTCAGGCTGGTCCGGTACGGCAGCGGCGTTGACTTCACTCATCCCTTGCCTTCATCTTTTACCAGCGGAAGGACGTCACCGCCGTGGCGTAACACCGCGACTTTCGCCTGCGAGCCAACGATTCCAAATGCCTTTTCCAGTGCCTGCTGAGGTGTGGCGGCGGACTTGAACCCCAAATGAGCCTGAGTCTCAGGCTTGATTCCGGGCGAGACCATAATGCCTTGGGCCCGGTCGCGAATCACCCGCCCCACGTGGACCAGATGTGCCGCCGCCACCAGGTCAGTGATTTGCTTTTTTTCGACCCTGGCCTTCACATCATCAAAGCCGAGATAACCCAGGCGCTCAACTTCGGGGTGTTCGTCGGAGACGCCGTGAGGGCAGGGTGTGACCAGAATCACCACGCCGCCTTGGCGCACGGCGAGTTCCGCGGAATAAATCCCTTTGGATGCCTGCCAAAGATCGTAATCCGCTGGATAGGATTCCGTCACCACAATATCTGCATACGCCGGCAACGAAATTCCATAAATGGTTCGTGAGAATTCAGCCCCCTGGCGCTGTGCTGCTACCACGTCCCCCGCCACCACTTGGATGACCCGGTGATGGGCGTCCATCACCACATTAACAATGAATTTTAGTCCCGCCAGGCGCGCGATGCGTTCCACTTCCTGGCGCACGGGATTCTCCGCCACGCCCAGGATATCGCGTCCGGCAAAGAGGGCGCTCTTCCAGTGAGTGTATCCGGTGACCTCACGGCCGGAAACTCCCGGCTGCACGATGGTCGCCCCGCCGGTATAGCCCATCACCCGGTGGGGAACGATCTGCCCCACACCCAGAACGAAATCCACTTCACCCAGAAGGCGATTGACCCGCACCGGCGTCCCGTCCCCTGTGACGCCAATCGGTCTGAGGTTTTCATCGTTTTGCCAATGGTGGATGACCACTTCGTTTTGGTGTGGAATCTGCGGGCCCAGTTTCTTCTCCACTTCACTCGCACTCATCCGGGCGTGCGTGCCTGCCGCAATCAGAATCTTAATGTTGGTTCGGTTGATTCCGCGGTCGGCCAAGCGGCGCAAAATTGCCGGGAGCAAAGCCCAGGCGGGCGTCTGACGGGTAATATCGTCCACCAGGATGAGTACGCGGGAGGCGGGCGAAACAAGTTCTTCGAGCGCGGGCGACCCAATCGGATGATTGAGCGCTTCTTCCACCAAAGTTTCCACCGGCGTTGAGGGCTCAATGGTGCGCGGTTCGAGAACCGCCAAAATGTTGGGCTCAGGAATTTCGAAAGGGCTGACGTCCGAATAGGATAATTTAATTTGCATTATGAAAAAGAGCGGTCAACCACCAGGGGCGGATTATCAGCATTGGCCGAATATTAGTTTTTGTTGCTCGTCTCCTGCCAATGGCCCCTCGTCACTGGTTCTTCACCCACGCGTGGCGCGGGTCATCGGCCCAGGCCCCGTAGCGGCGTTCCTCCCCGGCCAGCACCCAGGTGTAATGGAGCTCGTACCCCGGTGCGGCGACAACAGGGTGATAGCCCTTGGGCAGCAGAACGGTGTCACCATCTTCAACCACAAAGACGTTTGAGAAACCCTCGGGATCGCCCGGAGCGGTATAAGTCCACATCAATCCAAACCCACCCTTGGGCTTGACCCGGAAGAAATAAATCTCCTCCAGAACCGCTTCCTGTGGAGGATTGGAGCGATCGTGTTTATGCGGAGGATAACTCGACCAATTGCCGGCCGGGTTCAGCGTTTCGCCCGCCAGCAGCCGCTCGGCGGGTGTCTTGAGGTCCAGCGCTGAATAGACCGTTCGCCGCCAATTGTCGCGCCCAACTTCCTTTGCCTCCACAACCGGCCCTTGGAGCAAGGCCGGTTGCGCCACGCACTTCGAGGGTGCGGAAAAGATTCCCGCGTCCAGAGACTCGGATTCCGCAACAACCTCATAGGACGCCTGGGGAGGAATGTAAACCATTACGGGCGGCGCGGAGAAAACGTCGGCGCGCCCACCCACTTTGGTGAAACTTTGTTTGCCTCCACCCGACCCGGTAATGGAGATGTTCGCGGCGCCGGAAAAGATATCCAGCACTGACTCCCTTGTTCCCGTGGCGGCGGAATGGCGTTCGCCCTTCGCAAGCTGCAAGCGCCCAAAGTCGAGAAAGCGCAGGGTGCCGGGACGGACGATTTCCTGATAGTTCCCGTTATGCCTGGATTTGATTAACCTCTCCATATCAATCCCCTCGGAATTTCAATTTGAAACTGAGCATTATACACCTGCCGGACTTTTGCGGGATATTCTCTTGGGAGAAAATACAACTCTGATGGCTTTTAGCCGGCACCAATGAAATCTGGATTCAGAGGCTCATTCTGAAGTATCCTTCCATGGTTTCGGGGAGAAAGGATGCGCGCAAGTGCGCAGATGGAAAATTTCCAACCAGGGAGAGTTAAAATGAACCGGCGATCTTTTTTGGCTTCCTCGGTAACGGCGTCCGCTCTGGCGGGCGGGGCAGGGGGTAATTCTGGCATGGCGGCTCAAACTACCGACCGGCAGGAACGGGAGTACTACGAGCTGCGGCTCTATCACCTCTACCGGGGGCGGCAACAAACCCGGTTCGAGGAATATCTTCGCGCCGCGTGGCTGCCGGCGATGAACCGGTTGGGCGTTGCGCCCATCGGGATTTTTAATGTGTTGGTGGGGCCCTCCAACCCGACGATTTATGTGCTTATTCCCCACCAGTCGCTCGAATCATGTGCCACTATCTGGACGCGATTGTCCGCCGACCCTGAGTTCCTGAAGAAGGGGGCCGACGTCCTCAACACGCCTTCCACCGATCCGGCGATTATTCGCATGGAGAGTTCGCTGATGGCGGCCTTCGAGACTTTTCCTCATGTTAAGCCTCCCAACTTTGGGGATAAGCAGAAGGGGCGGATTTTTGAGCTACGCACGTATGAAAGTCACAGCATGAAGGCGCACCGGAAAAAGATCGAGATGTTCAATTCGGGCGAGATCCCCATATTTCTCCGAGCCGGCCTCCTGCCGGTGTTTTTTGGCGATACTTTTATCGGTCCCAACCAGCCTCAACTGACCTACATGATCACCTTCGAGAGCATGGAAGCGCACGATAAGGGTTGGGCGACTTTTGGCGCGGATCCCGAATGGAAGAAATTGAGCACTACCCCGGGCTATACGGACGGAGAAATCGTATGCAATATCAGTAATGCCTTCCTGCGTCCGACTTCGTACTCGCAAATCTGAATGAGATACGGGAGTCTTGGTCGCCCATGACTCGCCCTGCGCGGGCCCATGCCCGCGGGGTCGAATTGAATCCACGTCGCATGCCTCGCCCATTGACGAATCGCTACAGGATGACGAAAGAATAACGAAATTTATATGGAGAAAATGGATATAGTTGAACTAAAATCAGCCCTATCCTGGAGCTTGGGTTTTGGTTGCGCGTTTTGCATCGATTTCAAGCCCGGCAAAGCCGAGCTCCCGCACTCCTTTTTTTCCGGGGGAGAATGGGTCATGCTATCCATGCCTGATCTACACAACAGCGTTTTGCTCACCTCTTGCGCCGGCATCGCGACCAACGCCGGCTTGAAGTTGAAACAGATTCGCGGACGCCTGAACCTGACTCTCCGAGCCGTCGAAGAGTTTACCCTGGGGATCGCCGAGGCTGAGCACAATTCCGAGTTTAACGTTTCCGTGGCCCGCCTGAACCAAATCGAGAACGACGGATCGCTCCCCAGCGTCTTCAAACTTTACAGCCTGGCTGTGGTCTACCACATGAATTTGAATGATGTTCTGGCCCTATATCAAATAGACT
Organism: Terriglobia bacterium; assembly: GCA_035946625.1. Lineage (GTDB taxonomy): Bacteria > Acidobacteriota > Terriglobia > UBA7540 > UBA7540 > DASYXZ01. The sequence continues at coordinate 90,966 of DASYZE010000090.1, forward strand.
TGGGGAAAATGGAGGAGCACCGCCGGATGATACCTTTGACGCGTACTCACCCGTTTTCCGCTTCAGCGGATGATCCGGAAAGGACCATGCGGTTTCCCATCCGGTTCGATCCGGGGTTTCGCCCGGAAAAGACCGCCTTTATTTCCCGCCTCATTGAGACCTGGGGAGAGATTCCCCTGGGCCTGCTCGCCACGCTTGACTTTAAAACATTCCGGTACGGTTATATCGGATTGGATGACCACACCATGGGCCCGCTCCTGCGCCCGGGCTCCATCGTTCAAATAGACGAGGCCCGCCGGCGGGTGATGAACGATGGCTGGGTTGACGAAGCCGGGCGCCCGATTTATTTCATTGAGCTTCGTTATAGTTATGAATGCTGTTGGTGTTTCCAGCGCGGGAAGGATCTGACGATGATTCCTCACCCTCTCTCGACCTTGGGGCCCCGCACCATCCGCGTTCCTGATGAGGGCGAAGTCTTAGGCCAGGTGGTCGGCGTTGCTATGAGGCTCGTGCAATAGCGCCCACAAATCGGTTTCCTGCAGGATCCTTAACAACACTTCCATATTCTTGTCAAACAATTGGCGGGCCAGGGGGTGGCAATCCGCAGGAGGAAGGATCTGAAACGAGCGCAGCCGTTGCCACGCCTCAATCATCCTGGATGGGTCTTCCTTCACCGATTCAAAAAACTGAATCAGATCGCGCGCCTGATCTTGCAAGGGCAACGCCATCAATTCCTCAAAAACGCTGATGTGGCACCGCCGCAAGCCTTCATCCACGGCCTCACTGCCGTGGCGCGTCTCCAGGCCGTAGTGGTGATAACGGGCGGTGTTGTAGTCCCGAAGCGAGGCAATGTAAATGAGCCGATTAAACTGCCCCTCCATGGTCTCCAAAGTTTTCGTCCGGAAATCTTCGACGACCCGGCCAATCTCCGCCTCCAGCTTTGGTTCGGCCGAATTTTCCTGGTTTTTCACGGAGACCCTGTCATATTGCGCTCTGCTTGCAGGCGCACCCCGGACTAATCTCGGGCTTTTTTATTTCGGGAATTTAAAGCGAAGCTCACGGCCCATTTCAAAAACCGGCTTCTTGCGCTTGCGAATGATCGCCTTATTTTCCGAGAGCGCGCTCACCAGCACCGGGATGGCGATGGTCGAATCACAATGGACGGTGGCCATGCTGGCGTCATGCGCAATCTTGCCCCAGCTTTGCGCCTCCTCAAACGTGCACCCGGAGAGGCCCCCCCAATGGGGCGCGTCCGTCACCACCTGCAATGCATATTTGTGGCCGTTGTGAGCATTGCGCATAAAGGTGGCCGTCACTTCGCTTTGCTGCACGAAGTTTTTGGGAGTGCCGCCGCCAAAATAAATCACGCCCGTCGCCGGCGATTCGCCCGCCAGGCGCGCGGTTTCCAAAACGTCTCCGATCACGTCAAAAGTAAAATGGTTTTTGCCCAGAAAGCGGTTTTCCGCGATACCGATGCCGATGGAGGAATCGCCGATGGCGGGGCAGTAGAGTGGGATCCCGGCCTTGTAGGCCGCAGTCACGATCCCCTCCTCTTTGGACCGCTTCGATAATTCTTGGCCGATGAGGTTCAGAAATTCGCGCGTGGTGTAAGGCCGCGATTGGTCGAGCGAAGCCGCAAACTTGCCCATAAAGGCGTCCTCCTCGCGAAACTCTTCTTCGTCCACCAGCGTGTCGTACATCCGGTCGATAAGATTCTTTTGCAATTCCACGTCGTCAATATTGGGCGAGCATTGGAAGTGCAGACGCCCGATACTCTCGTGCATATCGTGAAAGAAGTTTGCCCCGGTGGAGACCAGGCAGTCGATCAGGCGGTTTTTGATCATGTAGACCACCAGTCGCCGCATGCCGCCGGGAATCATGGCGCCCGAAAGGCCCATCATGATCATCACGCGGTCCTGAAGCATGCGGCGCCAGACTTGATACGCCGTCCCCAAATTCCGTCCTTGAAAGGAGATGCCTTCCATCTTCTCCAGCAGGGCGCCAACGTTTTTCTTTCCGTCGATGGCCAGCGGCCGGGTGGGTTTGGTGAGAATCTGATATTTGCGCATGGCAACCTCTCAATTCATCTTGGAATTTTGTTCCGGGCAGACCGCGGAGTGACCACACCGGGCAGGGAAAAGGCAGCCCTGGGTCACGGTCGAATGGATCGAAATATTATTCCCCAATTCCGAGCAAGATGGACGCCGCCAGCACCGTGGTCCAAAGGCCGCGCTTGTCGCCGATCGCGGATTGGGTAATTTGCATGGTGCGGACAATTTTGTTCGAGATCCGGTAAATTTCCTTCTTCTCGTCCCAACTCCGGTCCGGATCGAATTCCACGCCCAGCGTGGTGGCCAGCATTTCTGCCGCCAATTCTTCCGCATAATCTCCCGCCACCTCTTCCGGCTGTCCAAACGAATGGTGCTCGGAAAGGTAGCCGAACGTATTTCGGTCCGAGGGAATGGCCACGCCCACCGAGGCTGCGATTAACCGGTGCGGCTCGCGCGTGGAGTTCTCGCTCAGCACCACAAAAGTCACCTGCCCGGGCTTCAGCTCCTTGACGCCCTCCGAACGTGGAATCAACCTGCACCTCGGCGGGAATATGCTGGAGACGCGAACGAGGTTGCATGAGGCGATCCCGGCCGATCGCAGGGCCAACTCGAAGCTCGTCAGCTTCTCCCTGTGCTTTCCCACTCCCTTGGTCAGGAACATTCGCTTCGGTACGAACATTTCGCTCCTTCCTTAGTTTCTTGAATTCCCGCTTTCAACAAACTTTTCTTGGGCGATCGAAGGGCAGCGCCCGTAAAATCTGCGCGTCAGGAATCAGCGGAAGAGTTGGTAACGTAACAAAAAGCTCAAAAAAGTTCCATTGAATTCTTCATGCGGTCCTGCCAGGTGTTCAGGAGGCGCGTACTCAGCCCTTTCCGCCGAAGAAAAACACCAGTTCGATGATCAAAATGATCACCACCATAAGCTCGAGGACGAAGGCGCGGCCCTGGTTGAATTGGTCCACCATAAATTTGTACAGATTTTCCGCCGTATCGATTTTCTGTTGGACCAGGCTTTTGTAATCCAGCACGCCCACCTTGTTGGCCGCCAGCCGGTAGAGGCGCGCGGAAAACATATCACTCAGGAACTTGATGGCATTGTCCGTTCGTTCCGTCAGCTCGGTCACATCCAGCAGCAGCGTATGCAGGCGCGCCGAAGCCCGGGCCAGCCGCCAGCGCGCCATGAACCCCGTGCCCTTGTCCAACGACTGGTAAACCGAGGCGAGGCGCCGTGTCAGCACTTCATCGTAATAGCGAAATTCGAGCAGTTGCGAATTCGCGTACTCAAGCAATTGGATTGTGGTGACGGCGCCCGCCACGGTGTCGTACAGAAAGGCCGCGTTCCAGCCCAACACCGCAAGATCCGAGGGGTAATAGGAAATGCAGGACGCCAGCACCTCGCGGCGTTCCTCGTCGGAGAGCTTTACGTTCTCTCCCCGGACGATTTGCGCGATCTCGTCGCCATGCTCTTTCACCATGTTGGCCGCCAGGGGATGGCCCTCGGCTTCAACAATGTGAAAAATGTAATAGTCCTCCGTCAGCCAATTTTCATACGGCTTCACCAGGGCCGGGATGACCCGCTTCACCTTCTGGCGCGCGACTTCAATGGCTCGCTTCTCGAATTCCTGCCCCGCAACATGGCGCGAGGAGAGGTTTACCAAACTTTCCCAATCCCCTTTGAAAGGGAGTTGGAACTCCACGCTCACCACTCCATAATCGTAGTATTTCATCCGGCCCGTCACCGTTTCCCCCGTTTCGAGGGCGATCGCGGCCACTGTTTCCACCACCGGGGGCCGCTGAAACCGGACGTATTCCGGGGCCGGATGTTTAAAGCTCGGTTCGCGGCCGGGCGGCTGCGCGCCCAGGATCTGTCGCAAATCTTCCAGCCGAATCTCTTCACAAATATCGTAAAGGATGAGCACCAGCACCGACCCCTGTAGTTGTGGCTCAGGCATATGATCCTCAACCTGGCGGCAAGCCGGGCTTGCCGTCGTACCAATGCGATGGCCCTAAAGCCGGCAATGAACATGACGCCACACTTCTTCCTGAAAAACAATCACCATTGTTCGCCTGCCAGCGCGGGCGCGGGCTTCAAGTCATATATAATTGCCTACCATGCGGGATGAATTCGCCTCACTGCACTTTCTGGACAACGCTCGCGCGAGTGGGAGCCTTGCGCACCTGGAGCAGCGGCTGGCGCCCGCCTTGCTCCTGCCACTTGCATCGTTGCTGGCCCAATCTCCCGACCCAGAGGGAACCTTGCACCAGCTCGAACGGTATGTGGAGGCCTGCCCCTCCGAAGTGTCGGAAGACTTGTCGCGCCATCCCGCGGCGTTGATCTATCTGGTGGCCATCTTTGGTTACAGCGAGTCACTGGGGGAGACCGTTTTGGCGGACCCGTCGCTGGTGATTCAGTTTGCCCGCGACCGGCACTTGACCACAGTAAAATCCATCCAGGATTTGATGCAGGATTTCGCGCGCTACTCGGTCACCAATCCTGATCTCTGGTTATCATCACAACTTGCCCGCTTCAAGCGGCGCAATGTTTTGCGTATCGCGCTCAAAGACGTTCTGGGTCTTTCCTCTCTGGGGGAAACCACGCTCGAGTTGGCCACGCTGGCCGACGTAATTTTGAACCGCTCGCTGGCCTACTGTGACCGCGAGTTGGAAAAGCGCTATGGACTGCCGCAATTCCGTGACCGGCAGGGCCGCATCGCGCGTAGCGGATTCAGCATCATGTCGCTGGGAAGACTGGGCGGCAACGAGCTGAATTACAGTCCGGACATCGATCTGCTTTTCCTCTACGCGCGTGACGGTGAAACGGCGGGGGGCAGCGAACCTGCATCGGTTATTTCGAACAAGGAGTATTACGTCCGCCTGTCCGAAGCGGTCCATCGCACCATCACCCAGCCCACCCCGCACGGTGAGGTTTACCGGGTGGACTTGGGCAAGCGGCCGGAAGGGGAGCAGGGCGACCTCGCGATTTCCGTAAATTCAGCCCTGGAATATTACGACCACCGGGCGCGCGATTGGGAACTCCAAAGGTTGACCAAGGCGCGCCACTCGGCCGGAGACCCGCGCCTGTCACGGGAGTTTCTGCATGGAGTGGAACCTTACATCTACCGCTCGAGCGGCGGCTCCAAAGACGCCGGAAGCAAGCTTGAGGAGCGCGAAAAATCGGCAGCGGATGGGAGCGAGAGCGTCGCGGCCGGACTGGATGTGAATTTCCATGCGGGGGGTCTCCGCGACATCGAATCTCTAACCCAGAGCCTGCAGCGCATCCACGGAGCCAATGATTTCTGGGTTCGCTCAGGCGGCACGCTGCTCGCGCTGCGCAAACTCCACGACAAGGGCCACCTCTCCGATGGGGATTTCGCCCGCCTCACCTCAGCCTACGAATTTTTCCGCAAGGTCGAGCACCGTATCCAATTGGAAGCCGGCCCCCGCCCGCATCACTTGCCCGCCGGCGGCCAGGCTTTGGAGCGCCTCGCGCGCCGAGTCAGCAATGATGTAGGTTCCCACGGCGACGCCGGTGCGGCGCTAGTCACCCAGCTCAATCAAACATTTTTTGTGGTGCAGGAAATTAATCGGCGCCTCATCCTGGCGCCCCCTGCTGCAACTGCCTCGGCTGATTTTGGCTTGAGTGCGGTTACCGCCTGGCCCCCGGACCTGGGGCATGATCCTTTCCATGCCGCCGTGCGATTGCTCGGCTCATGCGCTCCGGAGCTGGCTGCCATGGCGCGGGATGCGCCGCTGGGAGTTCGGGCGCGGAATGACGCGGCGCGACTTATCTCCGCCATTCTGGGTTCTTCCCAGCAACTTCGGGCGGTGCGCCAGATCCCGGCGCTGCTCGAGCGCGCCCTTGACATGACTGCGGCCAGCTCTTTTCTGGCCCAAATCATGATTCAGCATCCGGAAGATTTGGTGATTCTCGGATCGCTGCCACCCGAAGATTTGGCTGGTTCCCCGAAGCAAACGACAATGTGGATGCAAAAATCTTCACCGATGGGAGGCGGATCATCCCCGGAGGCTTCCGGGATTGCTTCCGCCTCCGTGCAATGTGTGACGCCTTTCCCATGGGCAACAGAGAACGGATTGAGCTTGGCCGAAAAAATGGCCATGCTTCGAACTGAGTACAGGACTCAAACGCTTGTGCAAGGGGCAAGGGATTGCTCGCAACTCCTTTCAATCGCCGCCGCTTTAAATCGGTGGAACAGGCTTGCCGCCCGATGTGTATCCAGTGCGGTTGAGATTGCCGCGCGGTCGCTAGGTCTAAGGGGTGGTCACGATGGCTCCCAGGTCGTCGTGCTCGGTCTCGGCCGCCTGGGACGATGCGAATTTGACATCGGGTCAACCGCAGAACTGGTCTTTGTCGCCCCAGGTCGTTCGAGTGAAATGCAAATTAAATCCTATTGCCGCCTGACGGAGCGCATTGTCGAGATTATTTCGAGTTATACCCGCGAAGGCAATGTGTTCCCCGTGGAAGCGCCGCTGCAACCCAAGGGCGCGCTGGTGATTATAGAAGATGATCTATTACAATATCTTGCGGGGGAAGCAACTTTGGAAGAAGAGATCAGGTTTGCCGACGCCTGCCCGATTGCCGGCAACTTCGAACGAGGTCGGGAACTGATGGACCGGGTCACCTCAGTGCTCTTCAGCCGGTTCGATTCCTGTTTGAATCTCGAGGAGAGCCTGCGCCCGCTTTTCCAGAAATTTGCTCCGGAAGACAGTGCGCCAACTTCCCGCAGTCAAGCCCCACCCAGGGGATTCGGCACAATGGAGTTGGCGCTTGCCGCACTCCGTCTGCGCCATCTTTTTCCGCTGCCCGCGGGAACAAATGTTCCAGGCCGGATTGCCGCCCTGCGCGCGGCCGGCCTGATCTCCTCCGCGGATGCTGACGCGCTGGCACGCGACGCAGCATTTATCTGTTCGGTTGATCACGCCGTCCGCCTCGTTACAGGCTCGGCGGGGAGGAAGCTGCCTGAAATAGCCGGGCTATCCGAAGAGGTTGAGACCCTTGTCCGCGGTTGGGGACTCATCAACGCGAAGGATAGGTTGACCGCACTGCTGCCCGCCATCTCGAATCGCGTGCAGGCACTTTGCCTCCGCCTCGCCGGCCTTTCCCCGAATGCAGGGGATGCCGTCGCACCGCGATAGTTCCAACGAACTTCTCGAACTCCAAATTCATCGAGCGTCTACCCAGATGGTGTTGTGGTGTTGTTCGAGTCTTGAATTCGTGCGTGCCGGATGATATCTTGCTTGGCTCGCATATTTTTGTATCCCCGGGCCAGCACGTATGTGAAGGGGCGCACATACGATGTGTCGCTTGGTGTCCGGCTCGTAGATATTGGAAGGGGGGTGCGGCATTTTCAGCAGGTGGCGGTGGCATGCGCGGAGCTAGTGCCCGAAGGTGAACTCTATGGCGGGAAAAATGAAGAACGATTTTGGCGCGCGCTCGGCGCTCGAGATGCGTGGGGGAATTGTATCGATTTATCGCCTCGAAGCTTTGGAAAAAGCCGGAATGGGAAATGTTTCGCGCCTTCCATTCTCGATCAAGGTTCTTCTGGAATCGGTGCTCCGCAATTGTGACGGCACCCTGGTGACGGAAGAAGACGTTCGCGCTTTGGCCGGATGGAACGCGAAATCGCCCGCCGCTCACGAGGTTCCGTTTAAGCCGGCGCGCGTGATCCTCCAGGATTTCACCGGGGTCCCCTCCGTGGTTGACCTTGCCGCCATGCGCTCCGCCATGCAGCGCCTGGGCGGCGATCCGGCCAGAATCAATCCACTGGTGCCCGTGGACCTCGTGATTGACCACTCGGTGCAGGTGGATGTTTTTGGATCTCTGGTGGCTTTGGCGCGCAACGCGGACATCGAGTTCGACCGTAACCGCGAGCGCTACGAATTTCTGCGCTGGGGACAAAAGGCATTCGCCAATTTCCGCGTGGTGCCGCCCGCCACCGGCATTGTGCACCAGGTCAATCTCGAATTTCTCGCCCAAGTCGTGGTGGAGCAAAAGGATGAATCCGGGGTGGTGCTGTTCCCGGACACCCTGGTGGGGACGGACTCGCACACCACCATGATCAATGGCCTGGGCGTGCTCGGCTGGGGGGTGGGCGGAATCGAAGCCGAGGCGGCCATGCTGGGCCAGCCCTATTATTTCCTGACTCCCCAAGTGGTGGGCTTCAAATTGACCGGCCGCCTGCACGAGGGCGTTACCGCCACGGATTTGGTACTGACCGTGACTCAGATGCTGCGCAAAAAAGGCGTGGTGGATAAGTTCGTGGAATTTTTTGGCGATGGCCTTTCGCAAATGTCCCTGGCCGACCGCGCCACCATCGGCAACATGTCTCCTGAGTATGGCGCCACCATGGGATTTTTCCCCGTCGATGATGAGACGCTGCGCTACCTTCGCCAAACCGGGCGCACTGACGCGGAAGTGGATCGCGTGGAGCGCTACACCAAGGAACAAGGGCTTTTCCGCACCCCTCAGACGACTGACCCCGAATTCAGCGATACGCTGGGCCTCGATCTCGCCACCGTGGAACCAAGTTTGGCCGGGCCCAAGCGTCCCCAGGACCGCGTGGCACTTTCAGACATGAAGCGGTCTTTTGAAAAGGCCCTGGTCACGCCGGTGAAGGAGCGCGGTTTCGGCTTGCCGCAGCAGGATCTGGGACGCACGGGCACGGTGCATTTCAACGGCAACCTGGAAACGATTGGCCACGGTGCGGTAGTGATTGCCGCCATCACTTCGTGCACCAACACTTCCAATCCGTCGGTAATGCTTGGCGCCGGACTGCTGGCCAAAAAAGCCGCCGAACGCGGGCTCACCGTTCCAGCACACGTGAAAACCAGTTTGGCGCCGGGCTCGAAAGTCGTGACCGAATATTTGAGAGAGGCGGGCGTGCTGGATTCGCTGGCCGCGCTTCATTTCAACCTGGTGGGCTATGGCTGCACCACCTGCATCGGCAATAGCGGCCCGCTCCCGCCCGAAGTGGCGAAGGCGGTTTCTGAAAACCAACTGGTGGCCGCGGCCGTCCTTTCCGGCAATCGAAACTTTGAAGGGCGCATCCATCCGCAGGTGCGCGCCAACTATCTGGCCTCGCCGCCGCTAGTGGTGGCCTACGCATTGGCCGGGACGGTGGATACGGATTTGGAAACCGAGCCGCTGGGCAAAGATCGCCACGGCACCCCCGTCTTCCTGCGCGATATCTGGCCATCACAGGAAGAAATTACGGAGACCATGAACAGGGCAGTGAAGCCGGAAATGTTTAGAAAGTCATATGGAAACGTTTGGAACGGCAATCCCACCTGGAACGCCATCCCGGTGGCGGGCGGCGCGCTTTACAATTGGCGGCAGGAATCCACCTACATTCAGGAGCCGCCCTTCTTTACCGAGTTCGGAGCGGAACCTTCGCCCATCCGTGAAATTCGCGGCGCGCGCGTGCTGGCGCTGCTCGGTGACTCCGTCACCACCGATCACATTTCGCCCGCCGGCGATATTGCGGCGGATAGTCCGGCAGGAAAATTCCTGCTGGAACGTAAGATTCAGAAAATGGATTTTAATTCCTACGGCTCGCGGCGCGGCAACGACCGCGTGATGGTGCGCGGAACGTTCGCCAATATCCGATTGAAGAATCTTCTGCTGCCCGGAACCGAAGGCGGCATCACTATTCATTTTCCCGACGGTGAAAAGATGACGATTTACGATGCGGCTATGCGCTACCAGTCGGACGGCGTACCGCTGATCGTAATAGCCGGAAAAGAGTATGGCTCCGGCTCATCGCGCGATTGGGCGGCCAAGGGCACACTACTGCTGGGCGTGCGCGCCACGCTGGCTGAGACCTACGAACGCATCCACCGCAGCAATCTGGTGGGCATGGGGGTGCTGCCTCTCCAGTTCATGGAAGGTGAGAATCCGGCCTCGCTGGGTTTGACCGGCCAGGAAGCGCTGGACATCAGCGGGCTTGGCGACCACGTCCAGCCCCATGCCCAAGTCACCCTCACCGCCACCAACCCGGATGGATCGAGGAAATCCTTTAAGGCAGTCGCGCGCCTGGATTCAGCCGTGGAAGTGAATTACCACCGCAACGGAGGCATCCTGCCCACGGTGCTGCGCAGCCTGCTGAAGACAAATTGAGATATTAAACGATGAAAACCAGGAGCCGGAATGAGCGCAAGCTATAACAATACACCGGTGCCCGCCGGCGGCCAGGCCATCGCCTATGAGGGCGGCAAGTTTTCCGTGCCCGATAACCCCGTGATCCCTTACATCGAGGGCGACGGGACGGGGCGCGACATCTGGAAGGCCTCTCGGCGCGTGTTTGACGCCGCCGTGGACCGCGCCTTTAACGGCAAGCGACGGATCACGTGGTACGAAGTCTTTGCCGGCGAGAAGGCTTTCCGCCAATTTGGCGAGTGGCTGCCCCAGGGGACGCTGGACGCCATCAAGGAATTTCGCATCGCCATCAAAGGCCCGCTGACCACGCCAGTTGGGGGCGGCATCCGCAGCTTGAATGTGTCCTTGCGGCAATTGCTGAACCTCTATGCCTGCTGGAGGCCGGTGAAATATATCCCCGGCCTGCCCTCGCCGGTGAAAAACCCGCAAGCGATGAACATCATTATTTTCCGCGAAAACACCGAGGACGTTTATGCCGGCATTGAGTGGGCGGTGGGCACGCCCCAGGCTCAAAAGCTGATCGAATACATCAATCAAGTGCTGCGCGACGACAAAAATAAAAAACAGATTCGCGCTGACTCGGGCGTCGGCATCAAGCCCATGTCCATCACCGCAACCAGTCAATTAATCCGCCGCGCCATTCGGTACGCCATCGACCGCGGTCACAAGACCGTGACCCTAGTCCACAAAGGGAACATTATGAAGTTTACCGAGGGCGCGTTCCGCGATTGGGGCTACGAGCTGGCCAAAAAAGAATTCCGCCAGCAAATCGTCACCGAGCGCGAAAGCTGGGCGCTGGGGAACAAGGATGCCGATCCGAATATTTCCATTGAGGCCAACGCGGCCCAAGTGGAGCCAGGACTCGAAATGGCCAACGAGCCCTTTAAGAAAACAATTTATGAAGAGGTAAAGACCACGTTGGATTCAATCTACGCGACGCACGGAAAAGGCCAGTGGAAACAAAAAATTTTGGTGAACGACCGCATCGCGGATTCCATGCTGCAGCAGATCCTCACTCGCGCCGGAGAATACGAAGTGGTCTGCACCCCCAACTTGAATGGCGATTATTTGTCGGACGCCTGCGCCGCCCAAATCGGCGGACTGGGCCTGGCTCCGGGCGCGAACATTGGCGATGGCTACGGAGTCTTTGAGGCCACTCACGGCACCGCGCCCAAGTACGCTGATAAGGACATGATTAATCCCGGCGCGGTGATTCGTTCCGGCGCCTTGATGTTCGAATTCATGGGCTGGCCGGAAGTAGGCGACCTGATCGAAAAATCGCTGGCCGCGACCATTGCCCAACGCCGGGTAACGTATGATCTGGAACGATTGATGAAAATGGAAGGCGCCACGGACGTCCAAAAACTCGGCACCAGCGCCTTCGCGAACGCGATGATTGACAATATGAGGTAGGTGGTAGGTCGCAGTTGGTAGGTGGGGATGGCGGACTCATGTTGGGGGGGGGGGGGGGGG
>DASYZE010000091.1:0-42031 GCA_035946625.1 Terriglobia bacterium
TCCCTGCGGCAGATCGATTCGTTGGTTACGCATACGCTCCCCCTTTCGCTTCTACAGGGAACAATATACGCACTCTGCTGTCGAAGTGCAAGGGGAAAGTGAAGGAATGAAAGCGCGCGCCTGAAGGCGCTCTCTTTGAAGGTTTCTTGGATAATCAGGGAAACACTGGCTCCCGGGGTGAGGTGGTCAGTCTGGTAGCGCGATGTTCTTTTGCCTTGGTTCTGACCAGCGCAACGACAAACTTTCTATCCCTTTTGGCGAAGTTCTTGAAGGCGTCAAAGAGCCCGCGTTCCTCTGGACCTAGTTTCCCTGCATCCTTTGAGCCGACGGACTGTGGCTTTCCTTCGCCTTCAAGAAAAAGTTGGTACAACGCGACTTCATGGGCACCGGCCAATTTCTCGAGTGTTTCGAGGCTTGGGCGAGCAAGCGGGGAACGTGGGATCGATCCGGAGTACGCTCTCGGGCCTTCTCTTGCTCAACCTGAGCGAACTGCGCGATGGCGGCAGGGTGTGACGAAAGCGGGAATTGGGCCAGGCTTGTCTCCGGCGGCGGTGCGAGGAGCGGAATCGATCTAGAAGTGCGTCCCCTGGAACCCGAGCACATCCGCCAGCGCGGCCCGGAAGGTTTGCACAGTGGTACGCGCTTGGATCAGTTGCGTCCGGGCCACGGCCAATTCGGCATCGGCTCGCGAGGCGTCGGCGCCCGGATGGAAGGCGTGGCAGACTCAAGCGGACGAGAGGGAAAACAGAACGGGCCGTGCGTGGTTCAAACGCGCGGCCCGGTGTACATGAGATGAACAACGTCGGACTACTTGCCCAAGGTGGGAGCAGAGCCGGGCAAGGTATAGCGCAAGTCGAAGAACAACATATTCAAGCTGGCGTTACTGGGTTGGCTGCTGGCCACGGACCAGGGATTGCGGGTGAGGTACGAGTATTGGCCGATGAAATTTAATGCGCCCCATTTCGCATCCTTCCAAATGGTCTGGTTGAGACCAAAAGTTCCTTCCTGGATGGCGCGATTCTGGCCCGAACCTGACCCTTTAAAGCCATAACCCACCGGAGTGCCGGTGGCGTCGATGGCGACGTTCCTACCAATATAGATGCCGCCGTAATAGCCAAACACCAGAGTGTTTTTCTGCGTGGCCTCAAAACCGGTGACGGTGGAATCGGCATGAATCAGGGAAATGCTGCCATCGGCGTGAGCGATCAGGTCCGGGGCCTGGCCGAAGATATATCGCCCGCCTCCATCGCTGATGAAATTGTTGGTAAGGAGTCGGAAGCCCTTGAATAATTCGACGTTCGCGTTGGCAAAGCCGCCTCCGCCCGCCGCCGAATAGGTGGTTGAGGTGGTGGGATTCCAAACCTTGAAATTGCGCTCAATGCCGCCCGCTTCCAGGTGAATCCTGCTGGAGGGATCCAGGGCCAGTTTGGCGATGAAATCCGGGGCAACGTTGGGGACTCCAAAAGTGTTGCTTCCGACGTTCAACTCCCCCGCGTAGGTCGAAGCGAGAGCCTTCGGGAAGGTGACGAGACCACCCCCCGCCGATCCGCCGACGTACTGCTCGGGACTTTCGATGGCGAAAGCCAAAGCCGCCTTCGTGGACGGATGATAGACAAACCGCAACTCCGGGATGCGCCCCCAAAATAAGCCGGCCTGGTAGTTTACGTCCATATCCTGAGTGAAAAAGATGTCACCGGGCAAAGGTGAGATGCCACTGCGGCCGGGCGTGAGCAAACTCCAGGTTTGGCCGCCCAGGATTTCCCAGTTGTTCTTCCGCACATCCACCCAGTACAAACGCGAGCGCATGGTGTTGCTATTGCTGCTGACCTCGACGTTTCCGGGATTGTTGCCCAGGAAGTCGGACTCCATATAACCGATCACATGGGCGTCATGCACGTTGGCATCCACGCGGAAACCGACGCGGGAGTTCTGCATGCTCAGGCGGAACTCGCTGAGATTATTCTGGAAAACGTTGCCGTAGGGGATGCCGCCGAAGTTCGTTCCAATGGTGCTCCCTCCGTCATGACTTCGCCACACACTGGTGAAGTCCATAAATCCAACCGGGGTGACATAGGCGCTGCCCACCCGCAATTGGAGCGGTGAGGCCTCATCGGCATCCTTGGGGAGCGGGCTGGCCGCCGGAATTCCGACCGGGCCTGCGACGGCGAGTGTGTCGCCAGCCAGGTCAGACTTGCCCACGCCCTTGGGCACCACCGGGGTGGTGCTGGCAACTTCGCCCACGCTCCCCGCTTGGCCAGAGCCGCTCTGCGAAGAGCTGCCTGTTTGGTCCAGCTTTTGCTTCATGGCGTTGAATGCCGCCTGAAGCGCTTCAATCTGTTTCTGTTGGGCGGCCAACTGCTGCTTCAATGTCGTCACTTCATCCCCCGCGCCGGTTGTCCCGGTGGACGGGCTTTGCGCGCTCGCCACTTGTTGGGCGAAACCCGAAATCGCGGCGGTTGAGATGAGCAGTCCAATGGTCAGTAATCTGCCTACGGCTTTCCTGATTTGCATTCATTCCTCCTGAGTACTCTCGGGATATCAAACCTAATCCTCGGCCCCCGGTCACACGTTAACCCCGCCTCATAATGAGGGCAAGAATTTAGAAGGCACGCGCTTTGCCAAACTTGGTACGACCCGGTCCGGAAACTCATTTAGATTCTGCTGATTACAACCTTTGGCGTTAATTTGAAAATTGGATTCTCATTTGTGTCAACGAGGAGGAGAATATTTTCTCCAACCGAGACATATGAATAGGCGCCACGAAGGAGCTTCCGAGACCATCTGTGGCAGCTCAAATTGGGCAAAACCGGACATCGCACGCGATGGAGGCAGAAACGTCATCGTCGGTGTTTTCGTCACGACTCTCCCGATTTGAATTTTTCCCTCCGGAATCGCTTTGGGTGCCGGTTGTAAATGGACAAACCTTGACGGGAATTCTTGCCAAGGATTGTGAAACATCTACGCTCTCAAGCGCGTGTTAAAGGCAGATTAAGGGTGTGTAACATTTCAATTAAATACAGGCGCGAGGATGAAGCGGGAAGTCAGGAAAGGCAAACACCAGAGTGTTGAAAGGTGCCAGAAGGTGGAAATCGTAAGCAGGGGTTTGGAAGCGTGTTCTGATTCCGCGCCACCCATGTGAATTTTCGACCGATCAGTTCAGTCGGCGGATTCGCGCAATTGTACTCAATTACTGCTGCCGGCATTTACTCCACGCGCCAGGGGGAGCGTTCCGGCCAGCGTCGGAGCGCGTCCGTGGCCCACGCGGTTGATTTATCCTGGTGGCAAAGGTTACAGGCGTTGGGAATCTTGTACTCTTCGGTCATGGCCGGGGTAATGAAGCGGAAAGTATGGGCGTGAATAAAGGCCCCGGGAACGCCTTCGGTCTGGTTCCTGGGCATGTGGCAGTTCACGCAGTCGCTGCCCGGGCTGCCCGCCTGGTGGTGGGTGTGCTCCTCAATCGTGACGGTGTGCGGCCCGTTAGGCGAACCCGGACCGTGGCACTCCAGGCACATCACCGCGGGCGGCTTCAAAAGCTGCGCCGCATTGTCGGTGCCGTGCACGTCGTGGCAACTGAAGCATTTTACGCCGCGCCGGTACATGAGGCTCTGCACAAAATCGTTTCCCTGCATCCGGTTCTTGCGCGCCGTGCCGTCGGCATAGTAGTAGAAATTCGTAGCGCCCAAATGGCGTGTTTCGAGTTTCCAAAAGTCCTGCAAGTTAAGTCCTACATTGAAACCCACCGGCCAGTCGTAATATTTTCCGCCCATCGGGTTGGCCGGGGGACGGCCTTGCACGTGGCATTGAATGCAAACGTCATTGGCGTGAACGTAATCGAGCCGGGCTGGATTGATGATGGTGCCGGGCAGGGGCCTCTGCACGTGCTCGCTACCGGGGCCGTGGCAGCGCTCGCAGCCCACGTTCCACTCGGTCACAGTTTTGGTTTTGATGTCGTAGTTGACGGAGTGGCACCCATCGCACAAAGGCCCGGTGGGCCGCTTCATGTTGTCCGCCGGGTAGAGGGTGGCCCACCAGTCTTCACCAGGCTTCACAAAATAAGGCAGCCATTTCCGATTCTGAATGTCCCACTGGGCCGGCTCGACAAAATAGTCGTCGCCGATTTTGGTGAAGTAACGCTGCTTCCAAATGCTTCCGTAGACGAGCGCGATGTCTTTTTGGGTGAATTTCACCAACGGATTCGGCTGGGAAAGATCGGGGATTATGGCATCACGATATTCGCGGGGGTCGCGAACCACGTTGGCCATGGGCGTTTTTTGCCAGCGCCGGTAAATCTCCTCGTGGCAAGTGGCGCAAGCTTTTGACCCAACATAAGTCGCCGGTTGCCCGCCCCAAACACGCGCGGCACTGAACATTACCGTGCAGCCCAGGAATGCGACGGCCTTCGCAATGCGAATCATCTCTGACTCCCTTTTAGAAGCAGCTCTAAATTTACAGCATGTTTGAAGCAGGATTCAAGAGGTCGCTGAAAAGTTCAACCGGGAGCGTGGTTTCATGTGATGATCCGAATGACCTACCAGAGAAGTTTGAGAGCGAATTGAATCTGCCGGGAACTGGTGGACGTGCCCGTAACCGCTCCGGCCGTGCCCGACAATCCGGTTGGGTTGGAAGTGGAAGGCGGTGTAAACACGATGAGGTTGGGAGTGTTGAAATTAGCGCGGTTCAGCAGGTTGAAGATTTCCGCCCGCAACTGCAGGCTCAGGCCCTCGCGAAGGGTCGTGTCTTTGTGCACGGAAAAATCCCATGTGGCAAGCCCCGGACCAATGAAGGTGTCTCTTCCGAGATTGCCATAGAAACCGCTGGCGGAGGGTGGCGCGATAAACGCCTTAGGATCAAACCACTGCCGGGGCTTGCCCAGGATGACGTGGCCCGAGAAATTGGGATTTAAGAAGGGGCGCACAGGATTTCGCGTGTCGCCGTTATTCGAGGGATTGTAGCTCAATTGGGGCGTAAACGGGAAGCCGGATTGCGCTGTGATTATGCTGGCCAACGACCAACCGCTCACCAGCCCCTTCCTCCAGCCTTGGACCCCGTTGGCATATTTTTGTCGATTTCCGAAGGGCAACGAGTAGAGCGCATTGATCACCGCTACATTTCTAACGTCAAATGTGGCGAGCCCTTTGTCCGCCCGCAAATTGAATGGATTGGACGCCAATCCGGGAGCATTCCCCGCGGTGGTTTGATTCAATGAATCTCCATCGTCGAGTGCTTTCGACCAGGTATAGACACCTCGGATTGACAGGCCATGGCTCAGGCGGCGCCTCAAGTCCACCTGAAGCGAATGGTAGGAGCTGGTGCCGACTGAAAACCACGTCCACGTATTGGCCAACGCCGGATTGGCTCGCAGCGCGCCAGGCGGAATGTAATATGTTCCCGCCGGCACAGGCGCTCCCGCGAGCGGCGAGCCTTTGGGAAAGCCGCGGGTGGGAGAATTGGCGGCGCTCACTGGTAAACCAGGATCAAAGGTGGGATAGACGGCCGGACACGGAGACGCGGGACAAATTGTGGGGATAGGCTCGTTGGCGTCGATGCCGATCAGTTCATAGTACCCATGGGAACCTACATAGCCCATGGTCAAGACCGTGTTGGGAGAAATTTCCCGATCCATTCGCAGCGACCACGAAATAAGCGTCGGCGTCTTCATGTCCGGTTGAACGCCACCGGGGCCAAATTTCGCGCTCGCCGGAACCGGTGAGGAAGGATCAATGGGAAATTTAGAGACAGGCAGCAAAGCGAGGTTGTAAGTCGAGTTGAAGGGCGCGTTTTGGTCGGCGCGATACCCCAGCGCATCCTGGAGGTCGTCGTAAATTCCAAACCCGGCGCGGAAAACGGTTTTCGGACCCATGGGACTCCACGCCAGCCCGAGGCGCGGTTGGGGCAGGACCTTTGCATTGTTGACCGAAAAGAGGGCGCTTCCGATATGCGGTTGAGTCGAGATGATGCCCTTGTCAAATAAATAATTGCTGGCCCGACCGTTCGCCTCATTCCAACCTGTCGTGAACTCGTCGCGAAAACCCAGGGAGAAAGTCAGCTTGGGATTGACGCGGATTAAATCTTCCCCGTAAAAAGCGCCCAACAACGAGCGCCAGTTCATCTCCGTCGGCGCGGGAGTATAGAGGAAGCTATTGGCCGTGCCGGCCAGAAACTGGGCGAGGCTTGAAAACGTTGCCTGCCCGTACTGGCTGAGCGCAAGGGTTTCATTCGACTGGAAACGCTGAAACCACGCACCAATACTCAACTGATGCCGCCCGCGCTTTACCGTCAGGCGATCTTCATAGGTGAAAAGATTACGGGCGATGTGCAGGTTACTGCCATTGTTACTTCCCGCCAGACCGATGGAGGCTTGGGGGTTGGACGCCGCGCTCCCGCCCACCACCACGGCGCCAACCGGCAAACCGGAGAGAAACCCGGGGACGCCGGCCGCTGGACTCCCCGGCGTAGGTTCCCCGGTGAAAAAGTAGCCCGCGCGCGAGAACCCGAAGCGTGCGGTGTTCAATGTCATAGCGGAGAAAACATGCGTCTCTTCGAGACTGAAGACCTGCTGGCGCAGCGTAAGAATGTCTGTGCTGAAAGGGTTGGCGGGGGTGGCGGTCACGTCGCCGCCGTCATCAATCGTGTAAATCGACGCCAGCGCGTCGCGCTCAGAAAAGTTGCGATCGAACCGGGTGGTGCCCAAATCTTCACGTATGGTTTGGGGCGGGCTGCTGAAGACTTCCGCGATTCCGTTAAAGTCCGGGGCGCCGGGGGAAGGCGCCGGCCACAAATTCAGCAGGGGCTGAACGCTGGATACCGCCGACGCCCGCGAGGTGGCGTCGGGAACAAATGCCGCGGAGGTCTGATGCAAGTTTTGACGGAAACCCTCATAGTTGCCAAAGAAGAAGGTCTTATCTTTCTGGAGCGGGCCGCCCAACGATGCTCCAAACTGGTTGCGCTGAAAAGGCGGGGCTGAGCCCTGATCGAAGTAATTGGGTGCGTCCAAGACGTTATTGCGTAAAAACTCGAAGGTGGTCCCATGCCATTGATTGCTCCCCGACTGGGTGACCATGATCACCTGGGCGCCGGGCCGTTTGCCGAATAGAGCGCCGTAGGAATCGCGTTGCACATTAAATTCACGCACGGCATCAACGCCGAGCAACATGCCGCTGGGTCCGCCCGGCTGCATGTTGTTCTCCGCAGCGCCGGTATACTCCACTCCGTTAAGTAGAAACAGATTTTGTTGAGGGCGATTGCCCGAAACCGCAAAGTTATTGCCGGTGGTCGAATTGGAAATACCGGTCCCGCCGGTTTTCTGCGAAGTAAAATTGACGATGCCGGGATTGAGCTGAAGGAGCAGATCGTAGCTCCGCCCATTCAAGGGAAGCTCCTTGACTTGTTGTTCTCCGACCAGGCCGGAGATGTCCCGGGTTGTGGGGCTGATCATGGGCGCATCCCCGGTTACCGTGACCTGGGTTCTCACGGGTCCCACGCGCAATTTAAGATCTACACGAGCTTCCTGTCCCACCACCAAATTGATTCCGGCTCGATTGACATCCTGAAAGCCGGGCTGGCGCACAGTGACTTGATACTCTCCCACGGAAAGCGCGAGCACGAGGTAGCGTCCCGCACCATCCGTGGTGCTGGTTCGAACCGCTCCGGTTTCAAGATTTTTCGTCGTCACGGTGGCTGAGGGCGCCGCCGCGCCGGAGGGGTCCGTGACCAGGCCGGTGATGCTTGCGGACATCTGGGCGTTCGAGCACGGGGAAAAGAGCAGAACCAACGCGGCCCCTGAAATGAAAATCGTGCCGGCGCGCCGGAAAGCCGCGCCACCCTTCCGCCAAACTGCCCGGGCCCAGGAAAAGGTCATGTACCGTTCTAGTAGCAAAATGTGGCGATTTATGTCAATATATTTTCACTTTTGTATGCGATTTAATCCGGTTTAGTATGATTTAGTGGGCGGCGGCGGAAGTGAATGGATGCGCTGGCTTCACCTCCGCCCCGGAGCGAGCCAATTCGAGCGCGAGTTGGATTACTTCGGCCAGGTGCCAGGCGCGGCGGCCAGTGCTTTGAAAAACCTGTTCGCGGCAACTGAAGCCGTCGGTGACAATTAACGTGTCCTCACTGGTTGCGCGCACGGCGGGAAGCAGCACGCGTTCACCGATCGCCTGGGCCACGTCATATTTATCTTTTTCAAAACCGAATGGTCCGGCCATACCGCAGCAGCCCGCCTCTAGTGAATTCAGGTCGGCGCCCATTTTTCGAAGCAGCGCTTCCGCGTGCCCCATTTTCATCAAAGCCTTCTGGTGGCAATGTCCGTGCAGCACCACCCGGCGTTCCAGGCGCGGCGGTTGGTAATCCGGCGCGCGTTGCTCCAGAAACTCGCTAAGCAAAAAAGTCTGGCGACGGAGTTGCTCGGCCAGCGCGTCGCCGGGAAAAAGGTTGCACATCTCGTCTCGGAATACGGAAGCGCAACTCGGCTCCAGGACGATGACCGCCGCGCCCGATTGGATTTCGTTTTTGAGAACCTCGAGAACCCGGCGCAGGTATTTCTTGGCGTGGTCCAACATTCCAAAATCATAAAGCGGCCGGCCACAGCAAAGGCGGTCTTGGGGAACCTTCACCTCAAATCCCGCGTGCTCAAGCACCTTGAGTGCAGCGCGGCCGGTGCCCGGATGAAAGTAATTGGTGAAGGTGTCCGCCCAAAGGATGACCTGGCCCCGAGATGCCGCTTGAGACTGGATTCGCTCTCGCGGTATTTCGCCGAGGCCCGGAATCATGCTGCGCCTGGCCCAGCTTTGAAAGTTCTGCGTGGCGAGCGCAGGAATCTTGCGCGCGGCAGCCATGCCCAAAATTCCTTTCAACCATGTGCTGAAGAGGGGCGCGTGGGCAAAGAAATTCGGAATGAAGGGAGCCATCGATCCCAGCCGTGCCCAACGGTCAATCCGGCCAAAAGCGTAGGCGCGCAGGGGGCGGCGGCGGTGCTCATAGTAGTGCGACAAAAATTCGGCCTTGTAGGTAGCAATGTCCACGTTGAGCGGGCACTCGTTCTTGCAGGCTTTGCACGAAAGACAGAGATCCAATGATTCCTTTACGTGCTCGTCCTGCCAATGGTCCCTCAGCACCTCGCCTTGCAGCATTTCAAACAGCAGGTGAGCGCGGCCCCGCGGACTGTGTTGCTCCTCCAGCGTGGCGCGATAACTCGGGCACATCGTGCCCGCATCGGTCTTGCGACAGGCGCCAATGCCGATGCAGCGCAAGGTCGCATTCGAAAGCGATCCGGCATCTTCAGGGAGTTTGAAATTTGTCGGGGGCTGAGCCGGATTGAAATCAGCGCCCAGCCGCAAGTTTTCGATGGGTGAGTACGGGTCAACCACTTTATGCGGATTCATCTTCCCGTCGGGGTCCCACAGGGTCTTGAATTTGCAGAAGGCATCGATCAGTTCGGGGCCAAACATCTTGGGCAGCAGCGCGGCACGAGCCTGCCCGTCGCCGTGTTCGCCCGAAAGAGAACCGCCATAGCTCACCACCAGGTCCGCGGCGCGATTGAGGAAATCGTTGAATTTCCGAATGCCTGTCTCGCTTTGCAAATCAAAGCTGACCTGCATGTGAATGCAGCCGTGGCCGAAGTGGCCGTAGAAGGCTGCCTGATAATCGAACTCGTCCAAGAGCCTGCGCAGGTCGCGAAGATAGGCGCCCAATTTTTCGGGCGCCACCGCCGCGTCGTCCCAGCCTTCCCAACGCATGGGCGCGCCGGGTGAAAACGCCGCAGCGCGCGGGCCCGCCTCGCGAATGTTCCACAGCGCCTTCGCTTCCGACTGATTGTAGAGGCGCATGTTGGGCGCATGGGCGCCGCGTCCGACCGCTTCCATCATTCGCCGCGCGCGCTGCTCGGTCTCGGCGGCGTCATTCGAACCGAGCTCCACCAGAAGCAGCCCTCTTCCCGGGGGAAGGAGTTCGAGGTTCGATGCGCCCTTCCTGCGGAGAGCGTCCGCCATAGTACCCTCGAATCCTTCCAGGCCAATGGGATTGAACTCGAGAATTTTCGGAACATCATCCGCGCCCGCAAAAGTGTCCGCGTATCCAAGCCCCACCAGGGAACGCTGCTGCGGGCTTTCAACTAATTTCAGCCGTGCGGAAAGCACCGTCATGCACGTTCCTTCGGTTCCCACCAATGCGCGCGCTACATGAAATCCGTTTTCGGGCAGAAGTTCGTCGAGGTTGTAGCCGGAAACGCGACGCGGAATCCTGGGAAAGCGCGCGCGAATGAGCGTCGCATAAGTGTCTCGAATATCCCGCAGCCCCTGGTAGATGGCTGCGCGCCGTCCGCCTTGATTCATGATGGTCTGCAATTCCTCGTCGCGGGTGCGGCCAACTCTCATGCGCGTGCCGTCATAGAGCAGGATGTCCATCTCCTCGACATTATCCACAGTTTTCCCTGCCAGAAGTGAATGGGTGCCGCAGGAATTGTTGCCGATCATTCCGCCGAGCGTGCAGCGGTTGTGGGAGGCGGGGTCAGGGCCAAAAGTGAGCCTGTGTTTTTCCGCCTGGCCGCGCAGATGGTCGAGCACCAGTCCGGGCTGGACGCGGGCAAAACGTTGCGCGGGATCAAGCTCGATGATCCTGTTCATGGTCTTGGTGAAATCGATGACCACGGCCACGTTGCAGGATTGTCCGGCCAGGCTGGTGCCGGCTCCGCGCGGCAGAACGGGCGCGCCGAATTTGCGGCAAGCGGCGACGGCGGCCACAACGTCGTCCTCATTTCGCGGTATCACCAGTCCGATGGGCACCTGGCGGTAATTCGAAGCGTCGGTGGCGTAAAGCGCCCGGCTGCCCCGGTCAAAGCGAACCTCGCCGCCCACGTTTTTTCGCAGCTCGCTCTCAAGAGCAGGCGCATCCTTGAATGTGTCAACAGGTTTGCCGTGCGAGCTGAGTGGTAGTTCGCTCATGATAGCGGGGAAAGGTAATTGGGTTCAGGAAGTTTTTGTCCAAACTCCCGCCGCAGTCCGCCGGTCAGGCAGTCGCCGACTGGGGCTGCGAAGCTTTTGCCGGCGCGCCGAGATGTTCGAGAGCCGCCATCACGCCGCCCGCCTGATGCGGAACGCCTGCAAGTCGCAGCCCCATTTCCACTCCACCTAGCGCGCCGAGCAGCATCAAGTCATTCATGTGGCCGATGTGACCGATGCGGAACGCTCTGCCTTGAAGCTTGGAAAGCCCCGCGCCCAGGGACATATCGAAATTATCGAGAATGACTTTGCGGAGGTGGTCCGCGTTATGGCCTTCCGGAGTAAACACGGCCGTCACCGTGCTCGAATATTCCCCTGGGTTTTCGCAGACAATCCCCAGTCCCCACGCGCGGACGGCGGCGCGCACCGCCTCCGCCAGGCGGTCGTGGCGCCGGAAAACATTTTCCAGACCTTCTTCATTGAGCATGTGAATGGACTCGCGAAGGCCATACAAAAGATTCGTGGCAGGCGTGTAAGGAAAGAATCCGGTCTCGTTTTGTTTCAAAACTTCGCGCCAGTCCCAATACGACCGCGGCATTCTGGCTGATTCGTTGGCGCGCAATGCTTTTTCCGAAATGGCGTTGAACCCCAGGCCTGGCGGCAGCATCAGCCCTTTTTGCGAACCGGCGACGGTAACGTCAACGCGCCACTCATCGTGCCGGTAGTCGATTGCGGCCAGAGAGGAGATGGCATCCACCATCAATAACGCCGGGTGGTGTGCGAGTTCCATCGCGCGCCGGACATCACCAATTAAGGTGACCGCCCCAGTCGAAGTTTCGTTGTGAACCACCATCACCGCTCTGATCTGCTGCGCCGAGTCCGCGGCCAGGCGCGATTCGAGCAGATCAAGATCGGCACCGCGTCTCCAGTTGCCCGGCACGCAGTCCACCACCAAGCCCAGCTTTTCCGCCATCCGCTTCCACCCCATGGCGAAATGACCGGTTTCAAACATCAGCACCCGATCGCCGGGAGACAACGTATTCACGATGGCCGCTTCCCACGCACCCGAACCCGATCCGGGATAGATGATCACCGGGCCGGTGGTCTTGAAAATGGGACGGACGCCTTTGAGGACCTCGAAAGCCAATTGGGCGAATTCAGGCCCACGGTGATCGATTACGGGGCGGTCAATGGCACGGAGAATTCTGTCCGGAACGTTGGTGGGCCCCGGAATCTGCAGAGTGTGACGGCCAGCGTGAATCATAAAACCTCCACCCCCGGATATGCCGTTGCCGTCCAGGCCGGATTCACATCTGGACGGGATCGAAACCACCAAACCAGAATACATCCCAAAGCGCCGGTGGGATACGCCATTTTCTTGGGCTCGATTTCAAGGCGTAAAACAGTTCCAAAGTTTGGATGTTGGTGGTTGAGATTATGCCTCCGAAAAAGATATAGTCTGCGAGCACCAGAATCGCCATGTGGCAACAGAATTACACACCGATTGCGAGAAGCCTGGCGCTCTCCGCGACGTTCGCCTCCCTCCCGATTCTCGCCCTGCTGTTCACGTTGGGGGTGAGGAGGATCGCAGCGTGGAAAGCCGCCCTGACCGGTTTGGGCCTGGCCGCCCTGGTGGCGCTGCTCGTCTATCACATGCCCGTCCTCACCACCTTCAGCGCCATTGCCTACGGCGCGGCCTTTGGACTCTTTCCCATCAGTTGGATCGTCTTTTGGGCCATCGTTCTTTACCGCGTCTCACTCGAAAGCGGAAAATTTGAAGTCATCAAGGATTCGATTGGCAACCTCACCCGCGATCCGCACCTCCAGGCCTTGCTGATTGCCTTCGCGCTGGGCGCTTTCATCGAAGGCGCTTGCGGTTTCGGAACCCCCGTGGCCGTGGCCGCAGCGATGCTGACCGGTCTTGGCTTTACGCCTTTCTACGCCGCCTGCATCTGCCTGCTCGCCAATACGGCGCCGGTGGCGTTTGGATCGCTCGGCCTTCCCCTGGTGACGCTGGCCGGCGTGACCGGACTGGAGCTGCATAAACTCAGCAGCGACGTGGGGCGTATTTGCGCGCCCATCTCCGTGATCATCCCGAGCTACTTGGTAAAGATCATGGGCGGATGGGGCGCGCTGCGAAGAGTGTTGCTGGCCACCCTCGTGTGCGGCATCAGCTTTGCGGGCGCGCAAATGTTCGTCTCCAATTTCATCGGACCTTATTTGACGGACATCATTGCTTCCATCACGGCTATCACAGCTCTCATCATCTTGTTTCAAGTGTGGGAACCCTCGAAACTTGCGCCGACAACCAGTGTCGGTGGTCGGGTCAAGAAAATAAAACTCAGGGCTGCCGACATCATCACCGCGTGGTCTCCCTATGGGCTGCTGGTTGTCCTGGTGCTCGTCTGGGGACTGAATTCAGTCCAAAACTGGCTGAACTCAGCCACCTGGGTTTTCGACTGGCCGTTTTTGCACAACCAGGTATGGCGAGTTCCGCCCGTGGTCACCATCGCTTCCCCATACGCGGCGAAGTACACCTTCAACTCGCTTTCGATTTCCGGCACCGCCTGCATGATTGCGGCGCTGGGGTCAAGCCTGATATTGAAGATGCCACTTTCCCAAACGATGCAGATCATTACCTCCACCACGCGCCAGCTTTTCCACACGATCCTGACCATCGCCGCGGTGGTGGCCATGGCCTTCCTGATGAACTATTCCGGGGCGACGGTAACTTTGGCGCTAGCCTTGGCCGCCACCGGCGCTGCATTTCCATTTTTCAGTCCGCTCCTCGGCTGGCTGGGAGTTTTTCTCAGTGGCAGCGACACCGCCTCCAACGCGCTCTTCGGAAACCTACAGGTGATTACGGCCAACCAATTGGGGGTGAATCCCGTGCTGATGGCCGCCGCCAATTCCAGCGGCGGGGTGATGGGCAAAATGATCAGCCTGCAAAGCATCGCGGTGGCCGCCGCCGCGACCGGCCTGCAATCCGCCGACGAGGGCAGACTCTTCCGCTTCACCTTGAAACACAGTGTGGGGTTGATCGCCTTGGTGGGGTTGATCACACTATTTTACACTTACGTCATGCCCAATTGGGTGTTATAGGATGATCGCCCACCGTTATCCAACTCATCGCAGAGTGAGTTTTTCGGCCGGTCTTGTTTCCGAGGGGATGGCCGCAGATGGCGCCGCGGGCAGAATCACCGTAAACGATGAACCGACCCCGACCTTGCTTTCGCATTCAATGGAACCGGACTGGGCGCGCGCGATGGCCTGAGCGATGGCGAGGCCCAGCCCGCCGCTCTGGGCTTCCCCATTGCCGCTCGGGGCGGCGCGATAGAAGCGCTCAAAAATGCGGGGCAGGTGCTCGCAGGCGATCCCAATCCCGTGGTCCTCAAAACGTACGCGAACCTTACCCTCCATACTCGCCAACGTCACGCGGACGGCCGTTTGCGGCGCCGAATACTTGATGGCGTTGTCCAAAAAGATGAGAAACAATTGGCGCAGGAATGCCTCATCTCCGTTGTAAAGAATCTCCTCCTTCAAATCAGTCGAGACGCAAATGTTTTTCGCCTGGGCGCGCGGGGAAACCAGGGCACAAGCTTCCTCCAGGACCTCGTTCAGATAAAGAGGCTCGCGCTCCAGCCGAAGCTGCCCCGCGTCCGCCATGGAGAGAGTAAACAAACCTTCCACGATGCGAGTAAGCTTTTTCAATTCGTCGTCAAATCCGCACAGGGTTTTGCGGTATTCCTCCGCCGTCCGTGATCTCGAAAGCAGAAGTTCGGTCTCACCATGCAGAACGGAAAGGGGGGTGCGAAGTTCGTGCGAGGCGTCAGTGACAAATTGGCGCAACTGGCGCAGAGCGGAGTCCACGCCCTGCAAAAGCTGATTGAACGTCGCAGCCAGGCGGCCCATCTCATCGTGACGCGAGGCCACCGCCAGCGGCGTCCAGAATCCTTCCCGGTTGGTCACCCGCTCCGCCATCAGGGCCGCCTGGCGAGTGAGCGCGGTGATGGGGGCGAGGCTCCTGCCTACGTACCAGGTGGAAATCAACGCGGTCACCAACAAGCTCAACGGAAACAACAGCAGGGCCGCGCGCCCAAAGCTGTCCAGCACTTGATTGGTGCTCACCGTCGGTATGGCCACGGCCAGAATGCGCGCCTGGTCCGCCTGCTGAAATGGAATCAGCGCCACGCGCACGCCATTGCCCCGGGCGTCCGCGCCGATCCTGAAAACGGGTGCGGAAATTTGAAGGGAGATCCCTTTCATGTCCAGCGGCGCTTCGATATTCTTCGAGTGTTGCAGGACGCGGCCGGCGGGATCCAACAATTCAAAATATTCTTCGGGAAGATTGAGCTGGTTCACGTCCTCCACATTCGGTTCCGCGATCAGGTCGGCAATGATGGGCCGGGCGGTGGCCTGCAATTGGCGGTTCAGTTGGGCGTGAACTTCGCGTTCCAGAAAAACCCAGAAGGCTAGATAGGAGCCGCCCAGGAGCACGCCAAATAGCGTGCAGAACAACACCATCATCTGGAATCGAAGCGAGGTGGCTTTTTTCATTCTGGCATTCCCAGGCGATAGCCCACCCCACGGACGGTGTGGATGAGCCTGGCGGAACGGTTCTGGTCAATCTTCTGGCGCAGACGATTGATGTAAACCTCCACCAGATTGGACTCACTGTCAAAGTGGCAGTCCCAAACGTGCTCCACGATTTCACTGCGCGTCACCGCTTCCGGGGCGCGCAGCAGAAGAAGTTCGAGGAGGGCAAATTCTTTTGAGGTCAGCGGAATCGATTCCTTGCCACGAATTACGCGCCGGCGATGGCGGTCCAACTCAAGGTCGGCATAGGAAAGTTTTGCGCCACCCTTGTGGAAGCCTCGCCGCACGAGTGCCCGAACGCGGGCCATGAGTTCCGCCAGCGCGAAGGGCTTGGCCAGATAATCGTCCGCGCCGGCGTCCAGGCCTTCGACTTTTTGTTCCACCAAACTGCGGGCGGTCAGCATCAGCACGGGTGAGTCCACACCCTGCTGCCGCAGTTCCCGGCATACCTCGATCCCGCTCAACCCGGGCAGACGGACGTCCAGCAAAATGATGTCGTAAGTTACGTCGGTGGCAAATTTCAAGGCCTTCTCGCCCGTTTCGGCCACGTCCACCGCGTAGGAGTTCTCACGCAAAGCCCGGGCCATAAAGCTGGCCACTTTCCGTTCGTCTTCAACCAGTAGGACGCGCATACGTCTTTGCTCTGCACCTGTTATACAACCATGCAAGCGCCATGCGAGAACAAATTTCTTCGCCCCCATGCCATTAAAAGTATTTCTTCGGGCATTGGGACCCTGGAAAGAAAAATCTGCCATTTCCCGAGTTCGAGCTATGTAAGGCACTTACCCGAGTTGAATGACTGCAAACGGGCGGTGAACTGGTTTTTGAACCAACCAGGGACGCTTCAATTTCATTTCATGAGCCATGAGACGAATCACACACGGCTATTCAATTTATTTCTGGAATCCAACTGTTGCAGGCGCCAACCCCCTCGGCAGACCTGGAAGGTCGTCAGCGGGCCAGGCTATAACGGCGTGGGCCTGGCCAAGCGACACTACTCCGTCGAGGGGAGCGTGCGGAGACGCAAACTTTTCCGTGACTTGCCGGTCATACCTTGCGAGCCACCATCAGGCCCTCTTGAATGAGCCTTCGGACCAAGGCCAGCTTGCCCGCAACGTCCAAATCCCCCGGAAGGTCGCGAACCACAAACTCGGATTTGCTTAACGCGAATCGGACCGCCTCACCGGCATGAAATGGAAAGATGATGGTGCGTCCAAAACACTCAATCGCAACCGACTCCGCACTGGCGCGCACGAGAGAGAGGACGCCTGTCCTTACGCCGACCACACTGTCCAACCGCAAGCAATCGAGTTTCGCCATCTGGGCCATCTGCCCACGGAGCAGAGGTGGACAGGCTGAAACAAATTCGTCCACAAAACGATCCAGGGTGACGTCAAGGCTCGACTGCGCCGAGGCCTTTTTCAGAAGTTTTCCCAAGGTTTCTCGTGCCGGCGCCCTGTCGAATTCATTTCGTGCGAACCCAGGCGGAAGTGCTTTGCGGAAAGCGGGGTCATGCACGCAGACGTCTGCCAATAATTCCAAAAGGAGATCGGTCCAGGTATAGCTCAGGATCCCCACGGTGATGTGGAGGGAAACTTCATCTGTTGAACGAGCATCATGGACAACACCCCGAGGGATGTAGGCCATATCGCCAGGTTCCAATTTGAATTCCAAAGTAGGCGTGCCTTGTGCGTGGATCGAGGCGTCAAAATCCTGGCCCCGCAGCGGCAACTCGACCGGCGTCCCGTAAATGATCCATTGTTTCGTGCCCGCAACCTGGAGCACCAACACGTCATGAGTATCGTAATGGTGTTTGGCGCCCTGGGCCCGAGGCGGAGTCAGGTAAACGTTGGCCTGAAAGGGCGAACTGAACTCGCGTTCGAGGCTGCGGCAAAGAGAAGCAAGCGCCGGGATCACGGTGTCGAGGTAAGCCAGGGTGATGGTGGAGCCTTCGCCAAAAAGCTGGTAGACCCGGGCGACATCGAGGGAATCATCGTCCAGGGTGTAGTCATCGCCGGAAACTCTTCCAGTCGCATTTTTCAGGGTGACATCCGGGTAGCGGCGATCGAGCGTGGTCAGGACGCGGTCGACTTCATCCAAAGACAGAAGCGAGCTGAAGTAATTTTGCTGGCGGCGTTGGACGACCAGCGGCTTCTTTTCCCAGTAATCCGCGAAAAACGATTTCTTGCCAACAGGGCTGAGCAGCCATTCGAGCGAGGGCTCCGCGCCGGAGGAACGCGCTAATTCCCCCTCAGATTGCGAGCTGATGCCCGCATGCGGATATTGCATGGCAACCCGCTTAGACACACCAACACCCTTCATGCGCCGGCACTCATAATTAGCCGCTAACGCCTGATATTAATTCTTAGCCTTGTCTGGGTCTGAGGCTTTGGCGCCCTTCTTGGACTTCTTTGTCTTCGTTTTTGTCGAAGACTTCTTTGTCTTCGTCTTCTTGGCGCCTTTCTTCGAGTCGGGATCGCTGGCGCCCTCTTTCTTGTCCTGAGCCAAAGCTCGCGAGCCAGCCACCAATGCGGCGGCGCCGCCCGCCAGGAGTGTGCCTGCCGCAGTTAGAAATGACCGCCGCGGAAGCTTCCGCTCGGTGATGATTTGATCGTTGGTAAGAGTCGAAACCTTATTTCTGTTTTCATCGGCCATAGTTCTACTACCTCCTTGAAATGAATGATCGTTTTGATTCTTGCCCGAAGCACAGGTTTCCCCCCTCACCCGGAAGTCCAAAATGCGGGTCACCAGCCAGAACCCACTAACTCTGGCGCGCGAGTCTGAGCGAAACCTGAGACGAGGGGATTATAACCAAGTGTTCCGGGATTGCAATGGCGAAAATATTTATTCCACAGTTTGGTTCACGTAATGGCAGGGCATTGGGGCGGGATCATCGGTACGTCGATCACCAAGCGACCGGTCGCGATCAGATCGGGACACATTCCACCCGGGAGAAAGATGGAGTTTTGATCATTGCCCCCAGCTCAGGGCTGAACCTCGTAGACTCGAATCTCGGCCGTTTGGTTCCCCCGATGCGGAACGGCAAGGTAAAGGCGATGCAATTCCGGGACAAAGAAAGATGTCCGGGCGCCGGGGGCGGTCGTTATTTTGGCGATGAGCGCGTAATGATCGGGATCGCGCTGGTTGAAGACGTCGATAAATCCCCCGCCTCCCGAGATATAGACGCGCTGATGGGCCGCATCATAGAAAACATCATCGGCGTCGCTCACGGCGGGTTGACTGGCCACGAGCTTGCCCGATTGTGAATCCAGTACGATCAGGCGCGCGGGGCGGCGCGTCACGACCATAAGGCGGTGGTTGGCCTCGTCCAAGGCCATGGGGAAATTCGACTGCGCCGCCAGCGTCCAAGTGGCTATCGTCGAGCGCTTCACACGGTCCAACACCGCAATGGAGTGATTTGCCCCCGGCACATTCACGAAAATCCTCGTTCCCGATTCTTCCAGGCGAAATGACTCCGGGTGGCCCCCAAGTGGAATCTCCGCGAGCTTCCCCCCGGTGGCCGCGTCCAGGATTCCCAGAGCGCCTTCACCATATCCAACGTAGATTTGATTCCGCGCAGCGTCATACCGAACGTTATCCGCGTCGCTCGAAAAGTGTTCGGTGCTGAGTAGTTTGTAGGAAGTTCCATCAAAAACTTTCAGAGAGCCGTCGTCCGCGTTCGCCACGAAGAGTTTGTTCTCCCGGGGCACGAAGAAAATCCCTTGGGGCTCTTTAAGCCCGGTGATGCGGGTTAGCCATTTGTTGACGCGGAGATCGAGCACCTCCAGGGTGTTGTTTCCCAGCGCGGCTACGAAAAGACGCTCTCCCGGAACATCGACTGCCATGTGATCGATGCGCCCCTCCACATTGGGAAGCGGGATGGTCTGAACGAGGCGAAGCGCGTTGCGTTGGGAGGGCTGGGGCACGGCCACGAAGGCCAGGGCTGCAGTCAAAATCGTCAGGAATCCAAGCTTCATAAGCGCCTCCGAATACGGCAGGAAGCAAATTAGGTGAGAGGTGATACCAGCTCAAAATTTCTTCGCCCTCTTCGATGCGAGCCTAGCAGGCCTCCATCAGTTTCCTAAGGTGAAAACGCGGATTTCTGCGGGCTCATTTCCTCGCCGGGGTACTCCGAGATAAAAGCCGTTCAGTGGAGCTGAAAAGGTGGAAGTGGCAGCGTGAGCCACAGTGGGCACGCGTGCAATCCGCCGGTAGTGGTCGGAATCCTGCTGTTCGATGACGTCAACAAAGCCCTCGCCGCAGGAGACGTAGATTCGATGGCGGATCGCATCGTAGAAAAGATCGTCCGCAACACCGTCAATCTCAACTGCCGCCACCGGCTTACCCGTGAGGGTATCAAGAACCAGCAACCGCGCAGGCCGGCGCGCGCCCACGAACAAGCGATGATGCTCCTCGTCGAGCCCCATTGGGGTGTTGCCTTGAAAGTCTTCGAGCGGCCACGGGTCAAGTGCCACGAGCCTTTCGCGGTCCAGCACCGCCACCTGATTCATGCCCGGCACATTCGCAAAAATTCGATTCCCATTTAGCTCGACCGCAAAGCCCTGAGGCTTGGCGGGCAATGGGATTCTCCCCACCAGCTTTCCTTCAGGAATTGCAATCACCGCAATGCCGGTTTGGCCGGATGCCATGCAGCCCACGTAAAGCCGCTGGGCGCGCGCATCGTAGTGCAGTTCATCCAGGTTGCTCTGGAGATCAATTCGCGTCATCTGGTCAAAAGTCTTGCCGTCGTAGATGTAAAGACTCTGGCCGCGCGGAACGTAGAGTTGTTTGAATTCAGGCGCGTATCGAGCGGCTGCGGGCCTTTCTCCCGCCAGGCTGCGCCATCGCTTGCCGGAATTGAGGTCTACAATTTCCAGCGTATTGTTGGAAGGGGCCGCAGCAAAGAGGAGCTGATGTTCGGCATCCACTGACATGTGATTGAACCCGCCTTGAACATTGGGAAAAGCAATCGTCCGCTTCAGCGCCAAAGGATTCGTCCCTTGAGCGTATGCCGACGATAAAAAACAGAGAGCGGTGACCCAAGGCAAGTATATATTTCTTTTCATGGCAGTCTCATGATCAGTTTAACCGAAACGCACCCTGCCTGTGAGAGAAAAGTAGGATTCAGACCGGAAAGTCCTCTGCATGGAAGCACTTTTTTTGGCCATGACGCCAATTTCAAACGTGGGCTCTGTTGCCTCAGACTCCCTTACTTGAGTTTGGTCGCGCAGTCATGAGCAGAGGGCGAGGTAGTCATACGCGCCATAACTCAAATATGTTATATTGGGCTTCCTTTAGTCGACGCACATGCCGGCAACCATTTTAGTTGTTGATGATGAACCCGCGAACCGTTACCTGATGGAAGCGCTCCTGGAGCCGCAGGGGTACACCGTGCTCACGGCCGAAGACGGAGAAGGGGCGCTCGAATCTTTCAGCAAGCACCAGCCGGACCTTCTGCTTCTCGACATTATGATGCCCAAGCTGGACGGCATAGAGGTTTGCCGCCGGCTCAAAGCTAATCCGGAAACGCGGCTGACCCCGGTGGTGCTGGTCTCCGCACTGGCCGCGCTCGACGATCGCGTTCGAGGGCTCGAAGCGGGCGCCGACGATTTTCTCACCAAGCCCATCGAACGGATCGAGTTGATGGCGCGCGTGCGCGCCCTACTCAAGCTTAAAGCTCACACTGACGAACTTGAACGGGCCGAGATGGTCCTTTTTGCCCTGGCGCAAAGTATTGAGGGCAAAGATTCTTATACTGGAGGCCATTGCGAGCGGCTTTCCAATTATTCGGAGCGCCTGGGCCGCCGAATCGGGCTGCCCGAAGATCAAATCACTGCTTTGCGGCGGGGGGGAATTGTCCATGACATCGGCAAAGTAGCCGTGCCGGACGCTATCCTCTTGAAGCCGGGCAAACTGACGGACGAAGAATGGAAGATTATGCGCCAGCACCCCTTGGTGGGCGAGCGAATCTGCTCTCCGCTAAAGTCGTTTCGGCTGGTCCTGCCCATCATCCGGCACCACCATGAAAAGTTGGACGGGTCTGGATATCCGGACGGGCTGAAAGGCGAGCTGATCCCGGTAACGTCCCGCATCATGACCCTGGCCGACGTTTATGACGCTTTGACCACGGAGCGGCCATACAAAGCTCCCCTATCCAACCCGGATGCTCTGGATATAATGGGGACAGAAGTTGAAAAGGGTTGGTGGGACCCACAATTGTACAGTGAATTTCGGGCAATGATAATGAACGAAGAAGAAAAGAAACAAGGATAAAACAAGTGCCCCTCCCTCCAGATGGACCCATGCCAGGCTCGTCTCCCGGTTCCGCGGCCGGGCCACAGCCACTCTCCAGCCCGGCGTGGAACTGGGTTTACTACCCCCTGGCGTTCTCGGTCGTCTTAATTGTGGTCATCAGTTTTTATATGAACCATGAGCTCACCCAGGTTTATGTCGCCCAAATCGATTTTGTCCGGGCGACCACGGATCGGACCGGCCGCCTTCTGGAATTAAGGCAAGCGTCGGGCGACGTGGAGGACGCCGGATCAGAAGTTCTCTCTGAAGAGGATGTGGCGGCGGCACCGGAAAAGCTGCACGCGGCTTCTCTAATTTTTAAGGATCGCTTGGATTCGTTCCGGAAGGACCTGCAGGTGATTCCGGACAAGAATGAAACAGCTCCCTGGCTGCGGGATCTCGATCAAATTGAGAATGCCGATGCGGAATTGGAGGCCGACGCCGAACAGGTTTTTTTATTTCAAAAACAAGAAAAACATGATAGGGCCGCCCAGAATTTGAAAAAAGTTCACGAAAAAGAGGACGAAATCGTGGGCCGCCTCACCCATTTGCGCGCGCTGATGTTGCAGGCCCAAACCGATCAGCTGGACAAGAATTTAGTCGCCGCCGCTTCCAGGAGAAAATTCCTGGACCTTGCCGCGCTATTCACGGTGTTTTTGATGTTTGGCATAACGGCTTACGGCGTGACCCTGTCCCGCCGGGTGGAAGCCGCCGGGCAGCAGAGGGAGCAGTACGAGCATGCATTGCGGAAAGCGAACGAGGAATTGGACAGGCGGGTGCAGGAGCGCACGGCGGAACTGACCCAGGCCAACCAAACCCTCCACGAGGAGATCGCCGAGCGCAAGCGCGCGGAAGGCGCGCTGGGAGAAGCGCAGGAGCGCTTTAAAGGAATTTATGAATCCTCCAAGGATGGCATCGCTTATGCGAGCCTGGACGGCCATTTTATTGACGTCAATAATGCCTTCACCCAACTCACCGGATATTCCAAAGAGGAATTGAGTGCGATGAGGTATCGGGATCTCGTCCCCGAAAAATTCCACGCGGCCGACGAAAAAATTGTTTCCGACATGATTAAAACCGGGGCGCCGGTCGAGCAAGAGCGCGAATATAAGACGAAAGACGGCTCCACCGTGCCCGTTTCCCTGACCGCTTTCGTGGTCAGGGGAGACGATGGCCAGACCGCGGGACTGGCCACCATCGTCAAGGACATCACCGAACGCAAGTGGGCGGAGGGAGAGCTTACCCATTCCCTTTCCATCCTGCGCTCGACGCTGGAATCAACCGGAGACGGAATTTTGGTGGTCGATTCAGAAGGAAAAATTGTCAGCGCCAACCGCAAATACGCCCAAATCTGGGGCATTCCGGAGGCAGCGGTATCCTCCCCCGGGGCTTTGCGGGCGCTCACCTTTGACTTGAACCAGTTGAAAGATCCGGCGGGTTTCCATTCCAAATTGCAGGATCTCAACGCCAAACCGGAGGCCGAAAGCACCGGCTTCATTGAATTTATAGACGGAAGAATTGTGGAGCACAACTCCCTCCCGCATCAGATCGGCGGAAAAAGTGTGGGGCGGGTGTGGAGTTTTCGCGACGTCACCGAGCGCTTCCGCATTGAAGAGAAATTACGGCAAAGTGAAGAACAGTTTCGCCTGATTACCGAAAACGTGGCAGACCTGATCGCCGTCCTCGACCTGGAGGGCAGGCGCGTGTACAACAGCCCGTCCTATAAAGGCATGTTGGGCGATCCGGAAAAGCTGCGGGGCACGCTTTCCTTCAGTGAAATCCACCCCGACGACCGGGAGAGAATAAAAAAGATTTTTGAAGAGACGATCCGAACCGGTGTGGGTCAAAGGTCGGAGTACCGCTTCCTGCTGAAGAACGGAAGCATCCGCTACATGGAGTCGCAAGGGAGCGTGATTCGGGACCGGAATGGAGATCCGGAAAAAGTGGTGGTGGTGTCCCGTGATGTCACGCGCCGCAAGCGCGCAGAAGATACGCTGCGCGAAAGCGAAGGTCGCTTCCGCCTGGTGGTGCAGGCCACCAATGACGCGGTTTGGGATTGGGACTTATTGACCAATCTGTTCTGGTGGAATGAGGGCGTCACCACTCTGTTCGGTTACAACCGTGAAGAATTGGGGCCCGACGCCTCGTGGTGGACGGAACATATCCATCCCGAGGACCAGGAACGGGTGATCTCCGGAGTTTATGAACAGATCGACGGCGGCGGCAAGGCCTGGACGGACGAATACCGGTTCCGCCGCAAAGACGGCTCCTACGCCTATATCCTGGATCGGGCTTATGTGATCCACGAGGACGGTGGAAAACCGGTCCGCATGATCGGCGCCATGATGGACGTCACGGCCCGCAAGACAGCGGAGAAAGAGATCAAGGATCTCAACGAGGGCTTGGAGCTTCGCGTGGAGGAGCGCACCGCCCAGCTTGCCGCGGTGAATGAAACGCTCGAGCAGCGCAACCGGGAAGTGGAACGGATGACTATGCTCAAGAGCCAGTTCCTGGCCAGCATGAGTCACGAACTGCGCACACCATTGAACGCCATTATCGGATTTGCGGACTTGATTCAGGACGGGACGAGTGGCGCGATCAATGAGAAGCAGAAGAGCTTTGTCAAACACATTCAGCAAGCGGGAAGGCATTTGCTCGACCTGATTAACGATATTCTTGACCTCTCCAAAATTGAGGCGGGCCAACTCACCATCCAGCCGGAGAATTTCGCACCCGGGGGCGCGTTGCCGGAAGTCCTGTCCGTAATCAAGCCCTTGGCCATGAAAAAGCACATCGAGATTCAATATGAGGTCGGGTCCGAGCTGACGGTTTTTGCCGACCGCGTGCGATTCAAGCAGATTATCTACAATCTTCTGAGCAACGCCGTGAAATTCACCCCTGAAGGCGGAAAGATCAAGGTGGAGAGTTCCACTCCGCCAGGCTTCGTGTGCATTTCGGTTACGGACACGGGAATTGGAATCAAACCGGAAGACCACGATGTGATCTTCGAAGAGTTTCGCCAGGTGGGCCACACCACGCGCGGAGTAACCGAAGGGACAGGCCTGGGTCTGGCGATTTGCAAGCGGTTGGTGGAGCAGCAGGAAGGAAAAATCTGGATCGAGAGCGAGATTGGAAAGGGCAGCAAGTTCAGCTTCACCCTGCCCGAGGGGCGTACCCTCTCAGTGACCCAGGCCCCCGCGGAAGGCGCGCCTGCCCGCCCAGTCCGCGAGAAGCCGTTGATTCTCGTGGTGGACAATGATCCCGCTTCGCGCGAACTGCTGGTGAGTTATTTGACCGGTGAGATTTTTCAAACCGAATCCTCCAGCGCGGGCGAGGAAGGTCTGAGCAAAGCCCGTCAACTTCAGCCCGACGTCGTCACCCTGGACATCCTGTCGCAGGACAAGAGCAGCTGGGCTACCTTTTCCGACTTGAAGACCAACCCCACAACCGCCCACATTCCCATTATCGTCATCTCGGCGGCGGACGACAAAAATGTGGGCTACACGCAGGGGGCAGCCGAGCGCCTGGGCAAGCCGGTGTCCAGAGAAATCCTGATGAATGCCTTGATCAAGCACCTGCCGACAGCCAAAACCAGCGGGCCGGCTGTGCTGGTGGTTGAGAACAATCCGGAAGCCCTCCGCGCCATCACCAAAGCCCTCGAAACTGGCGGCTATTCCGCGCTGGTCGCCCGTAACGGCAAGGAAGCGCAGGACATTCTCTGGCTGGTCCGTGTGGATGCCGCACTGCTCAACCTGTCGATGCCCGAAATGGACGGATTTGAGCTTTTCCGGCGGGTCAAACAGAATCCGAGACTGCGTGATATCCCGGTGCTGGTGTTTGTGGGAAACGAAATCACCGCCTCGGAGTCCGATTTTCTGAAGCGCGAGGCGCGCGCTCGTCTAACCAAAGAAGGAGCTTGGAAGGATAATCTCATTAAGCACCTCGACGAAATTCTGCACCGCCAGGTTGTTCCATCATGAAAAAAATTCTGGTCGCTGAAGACAATCCGGCCAACCGCGAATTAATGCGCGAGGTTCTCGCTGGTCGCGGCTACGAAGTGATTGAAGCGAGCGATGGGCTGGAAGCACTTCAAAAGATCGATGAGACCAAGCCCGACTTGGTTCTGCTTGACATTCAATTGCCGGTTCTGGATGGCTTCGCGGTTCTCACCAAGCTCCGGGAAAGTCCTGCCTACGCGGGTCTTCCAGTGATGGCGGTCACCGCCAACGCCATGCGGGAAGACCGGGAAAAAGGAATGAAGGCCGGGTTTGATGCATACATCAGCAAACCCATTGACATTGCGGCTCTAAGGTCGCAAGTTGAAAAATTACTACTTTAGAATAAACAAAATCAGAGTGGGAAGGGGCGGCATTTATTGAATTGCACCAAGGTCCACCTCTTCGTGATATTCCTCGAAAACATTCACGTTCAATACCCCCCATCCGCGCGGCGCCCAAGACCTGTTTTCCTCTCCTTCCTGAAGGGAGGGGGCAAAATGCCGGACTGGATTTCCGCATCACGGAAAATATCATTGCTCCTATGTTTCTGGCTGGCGCTCACGCCCGTCCCCGGCCGTGGCGCCGGATCGGGCTTTCCGGCCTTTCCGATCCCAGACACCGCGCTGACCCTCCGCGCGGAAGCGACTTCAAGACGCTTTGTTTCGGCCCACGGCCGCCGCGGCATGGTCGTGGGCTATGCGGCCGAGTCCCTGGAAGGTTGGATTTACCCCTTCCGTATTTTTCATGACTACCGGGTGGGATTCCGCCTTAATGGATCGCGCGAAGTAATTTCCGGCGCAACGCGCGAAGTGGTGGTGAACCCTGAGTCGGTCACGCGCGTCTATTCGGGCGGGAACTATAGCGTGCGTGAAACCCTTTTCGTTCCGCTTGAGGAGGCCGGTTTCGTCATCCTCTATCAGGCCAGGAGCACGGTGCCCTTGCACATTGTTCTCAGCTTTCGACCCGACCTCGACCTGATGTGGCCCGGCGGGATCGGCGGCCAAAGTTACGGATGGGACGCCGCCCGGCACGCCTTTACCATGGTCGAGTCATCGGGCAAATTTTCGGCGCTGGTGGGTTCCCCCTACGCAGTCGAGCACTCCATTCCGGACTCTTATTCCAAGCCGTGGCAGGTGGATCGAACTCTATCGATTGAACTCGACATTCCCGCCCATTCGGGGGACCGCTTCTTCCCTGTGATGGTCTCGCTCACCGCGCCCCCTTACTACGACGGCTTGAAAACCTATGACCAACTGCAATTGCACACGCCCGCGCTCTATGCCGCCGCGGTAGACCACTATCGAACCTTAGCGGCGGGCGGCGTGCATGTCGAAACACCGGACGCACGAGCGAACCTCGCTTACGCCTGGGCGCGCATCGCTCTGGACCAAGCTTATGTCTGCAATCCGTGGCTCGGCTGCGGCTTGGTGGCCGGTTATGGACCTTCACGCGACACGCGCAGGCCCCAGTATGCGTGGTTTTTCGGAGGGGACGCATTGGATAACACCTGGGCGCTTGAAGCCTCCGGCGCCCACGCTTTGGCCCGCGACGCCATCCGCTTCATCCAGAAATACCAGAAGAAAGATGACGGCGAAATATTTCACGAGCTGTCACAAAGCGCCGGTTTGATCGATTGGTTCAAGGATTATCCCTACGCTTATCGCCATACTGACGTGAGCGCAATGTACCTGGTCGCCTTCCGCAACCTGTATCGCTCTTCCGGCGACATTGATTTTGTGCGCGCGAGTTGGGGTTCTATCAAATCGGCCTATCAATACCTGGTCTCGCGAGTGGATCCCGCGGACGGACTGGTAACGGTTCCGTCCGGAGGCTGGGGCGGGGACGAAACAATCGACCAACCGGTGGTGAAGGACGTTTACTTGGAATCCATCTGGGTGGCGGGAGCAGATGCGTTCGAGGGACTGGCAAATCTTTTGGGCGCTCACGAGTTGGCGGGTGACGCGCATGGGCGTGCGGAAAAAGCCCGCGCCTCCCTGGCCGCCAAATTCTGGAACCCAAAACGTAATTTCTTTTACTACGGCTACAACGGCCGTGGGGAAGTGCTGAGGCAGGAACTCAGTCAGCCGAGCTGGGGAATCTGGCTGGGCTCGTTCAACCGGGAAATGTCGGAGAGTGCGCTGGAAAAGATGGCCTCCACGCGCTGGGATACCCCCTGGGGAATGCGGAGTGTGGCAGCGGACGACGCGCTTTATCAGGCTGACTCCTACGGCCACGGCAGTGTTTGGCCGCTGGGTACGGGCGTTCAGGCGCTGGCGTTCTACCGCTATCATCGCCCGCTGAGCGCGGCACCGTTGGTTCACGCGCTGGTGGAACAGACCTTCATGAACTCCCTCGGCCACGTGCCCGAAGTTTTTTCCGGCGACGCATGTCGCGAGTTAGACGTCAGCGTTCCCGAACAGATTTGGTCATCCGGCATGGTGATCACCACGTTGATGCGCGGCCTCCTGGGCCTCAATCCCTACGCGCCCATGTCCGAACTGCATTGGACGCCCCATCTGCCGCGCGATTGGCCGGGCGTTACAATCAAGAACCTGGCGATAGGCCGATCCACGCTCAATCTGGAGATGACGCAAACACGAAATAAGATTAGTTTGGAGATTGAGGATACCGGACCGCCAGTTACGATCACTTTTGCGCCCGAGATCCCCGTGGGCAGCCGGAATCCCAACGCGACGTTAAATGGCCGCCTCCTCGGCGCGAAGATCCGCCCTTTCCAGATGGACGCCCACGCCGAGGTCAAGTTTAGCGTCGGCCCCAAAACGGAAATTGAGATCACATTCGAGCCGGGTGCCATCGGCTCAAAATAAGTGGACGAATCACTCCGCGGATTCACCGGCATTCAGAACCAAATGAACCTATGGCGCGAAGGCGTGCAAAGGGCGTAGAATCCTCTCGAAGGGCGGGAAGCATGGCGTAGGGCTGGGCTGATGCAATCTTTAACTATTCTGAAAATTCCCTGTCATTATAGAAGAGGCGCCGCATGGGTGTTGATCCTGGCCCTGATGTTATTCGAAGGCGGAAAAGTCCGAGGGCAGAACTCCAAAGCGCCTGCCCCGCCTCCCCCCGCCAGATCGCGAACTGTCGATTACCAGCGTGACATCGCGCCCATATTCCGAGCTTCCTGCGAAAAGTGCCACGGCGACAAGGATGTTCAGGCAAAACTTCGACTTGATTCTCTCACTTCCATCCTGCAAGGCGGGACGTCCGGCAAGATCATCATTCCGGGAAATAGTGCGGACAGCCTTTTGGTCAAGCGACTTCTTGGCTTGGCCGACGCTCCCCGCATGCCTTTTGGCGCCGACCCGCTTCCCCGTTCGCAAATCGACCTGATTCGCGCCTGGATAGACCACGGCAAATTTGGTAGCGCGAACACAAACACCCACGGACAAGATGCGCGTGCTGCGGAGGAACTCCGCGCAGATCATACGCAGGAGGCGAGCGCCTCTGTCGAAGTAAAGCTGGCGCACTGGCCGGCCGCGACCGACTCCGGCCTATTCGCCGCAAAAATCCGACCGATTTTTGCCGAGCGGTGCTATCAGTGCCACGGCGCGAATCTCCATCAAAACGGCTTGCGCCTCGATTCACTCGCAGCCGCTTTGAAGGGCAGCGATTCGGGGAAAGTAATCGTCCCCGGCGACAGCGAAAACAGCCGCATGGTGCGCCGCTTGCTCGCCCTCGACCGTCCGCAGATGCCCTATGGCGGCCCGCCGCTGCCCGCGGAAGAAATCAAGCTGATACGCAATTGGATTGATTCCGGCGCAAAGGGACCAGACTCAAACCAGCCCATCGCCTCGGGAAAACCGGTGAAGCATTGGGCTTACATCAAGCCAGTGCGGCCGGAACTTCCCAGGGTAAATGACACCGCCTGGTGCCGGAATCCTATTGATTATTTTGTATTGGCGCGCTTGGAAAAAGAAGGTTTAAAGCCCTCACCCGAGGCGGACAAGGAAACGCTGATCCGGCGCGTCAGCCTGGACCTGATCGGCTTGCCGCCCACTCCACAGGAAGTGGACGCCTTCCTCGCCAACCAAAGTCCCGACGCATATGAAAAATTAGTGGACCGCTTGCTGGCCTCTCCGCACTACGGTGAGAAATGGGCGGCGCCGTGGCTGGACCTGGCGCGCTATGCGGATTCCAATGGCTATGAGAAAGACGACTTGCGCGTGGCATGGAAATATCGCGATTGGGTGATTGACGCGCTGAATCAGGACATGTCGTTCAAAGAGTTCACCATCGAGCAAATTGCCGGCGACATGTTGCCGAATCCCACCACGGACCAGTTGATTGCCACCGGATTCCACCGCAATACCATGCTCAACGAAGAAGGCGGTGTGGACCATGAAGAATATCGTTTCTATTCGCTGATCGACCGCGCGAATACCACCGCCTCGGTTTGGCTGGGGCTGACGCTGGGCTGCGCACAATGCCACAACCACAAATTCGATCCATTCACGCAGAAAAACTATTACCAGTTTCTCGCCTTCTTTGACAACGTGGAATACAAGAACCTGAACCTGGGGCAGGGCGAGGGGCACATCCAGGAACCTGAACTCGAACTACCCACGCCTGAGCAAGCAAAAAGAGCAAGAGAAATTCGCGGAGAAATTTCAAAACTCCAGTCCGTGCTGGATACAGGGACGCCTGAGCTTGAATCGGCGCAAAC
Organism: Terriglobia bacterium; assembly: GCA_035946625.1. Classification (GTDB taxonomy): domain Bacteria; phylum Acidobacteriota; class Terriglobia; order UBA7540; family UBA7540; genus DASYXZ01. The sequence continues at coordinate 30,504 of DASYZE010000091.1, forward strand.
CAAATGGGAGCAGGAAACGAGAGCGGCGGAGGGCCAATGGGCAGTGCTTGTTCCCAGTCACGTGACTTCTGAGGGCGGCGCCACACTCACGCTGCTACCCGACCACTCCGTCCTGGCCGGGGGCAAGAATCCCGATGCCGACACTTACTCCTTTGACGCCAATACGGATTTGTCCGGAATTACAGGGGTCCGGCTGGAGGTACTGGGCGATTCCAGCTTCCCGAACGGCGGCCCCGGACGAGACGCGGACGGCAATTTTTTCTTAAGCGACTTTGAACTCGAGGCCCGCCCCGCCAACGGTCAAGGCACTCCCCAGACCATTGCATTCAAGACGGCGGACGACGACGAAGCGCAGGGCGGCTACGAAATCAAGCGCATCTTCGACAAGAAAAGCAAACCGGACAGCGTGCAAGGTTGGGCAATTGACGACACTCTTTCCAGCAAGGTTAAACGGCGCCAAGCCGTTCTTGTCCCTGAAAAACCGTTTGGCTTCGAGGCCGGGACTCTGCTGACCATCCGCATGAAACACCGGATGCTTCATGCCGCGCGCAACATCGGACGCTTCCGACTTTCCGTCACGACCATGCCCGAACCCTTGAAGACGGTTCAATTAGAAGCGCGGTTGCGGCCTGTGCTCGACATGCCCGCAGCCGAGCGCTCCCCGGAACAGTCGAATCAATTAGCAGAGGCTTATCGAAAGCTGGCGCCACAGCTTCAGCCCACCCGCGACCAAATCGCCAAACTCAACAAGGACCTGAAAGGTTTGGGTATTGTGACCGCGCTGATCGTTCGCGAACGTCCTGGCTTCGAGCGCCCTTCAACCTACTTGCACATTCGCGGCGCCTACCTGAGCCAAGGAGAAAAGGTTTATGCCAATGTTCCGCCAATCCTCAATCCCCTCCCGCGGGACGCGATGCCCAACCGCCTGGGCTTGGCGGAGTGGCTGGTCTCGGACGACAATCCGCTGACCGCCCGCGTGACCGTGAACCATTTCTGGGAACAAATTTTTGGGCACGGGATTGTTGAGACGGCGGAGGACTTCGGCTCCCAAGGTGAGCCTCCCTCACATCCGGAATTGTTGGACTGGCTGGCCACGGAGTTCATGCAGGACGGCTGGAGTATGAAGAAAATCAAACGCACGATTGTGACTTCCGCTACCTATCGCCAATCATCCCGCGTCACGCCCGAACTGGTGGAGCGCGACCCTTACAACCGGCTGCTGGCGCGCGGCCCGCGATTCCGCGTGGATGCAGAAACTGTGCGCGACATCGCGCTCGCCGCCAGCGGCCTGCTCAGCACGAAGCTGGGCGGGCCCAGCGTCTTCCCCTATCAGCCCGAGGGCGTTTGGGATGAACCGTACAGCGGCGCCAAATGGGTGGAGAGTTCCGGTGCAGACCGTTACCGCAGGGGCGTGTATACCTTCATCCGGCGGACTTCGGCTTATCCCAGCCTCCTCACCTTTGACGCCCCCAGCCGCGAATTCTGCACCGTGCGCCGCGTGCGCACCAACACCCCTCTCCAGGCGCTTACGACCTTGAATGATCCGGCCTTCTTTGAGGCAGCTCGCGCCCTGGCCAAGCGGGTTCGCAAGGAAGCGGGGCCGGACGCCGCCGCTCAGGCCACTTACGCATTTCGACTGTGCCTCAGCCGCAAACCGAAACCAACCGAACTCGCGCGCGTGCTGGCGTTCTATCGACAACAGCTCGAACATTACAAAAACGATCCCAAGGCTGCCGGCGAAGTTGTGGGCGCAGAAAAAACTAAAGTGGCCAGCGCCGTCCCCGCCCCGAGCGGTCCGGCCGATACTGACCTGGCTGCTTGGACTATGGTCTCCAACGTGTTGTTGAATTTGGATGAGACGATTACCAAGCAGTAGCAGTATGATGGGGAACGGCGAAGGTCCACAAATGGATATTGAAAGCACCATGCAGTTTATCGTGAATCAGCAGGCGCAATTCGTCGCTGATATTCACCTCCTCCAGGAAAGCCAGCGTGAGTTTGGAGTGAAGGTCGATAAATTGTCAGAGAGGGTTGATAAATTGCACGAAATTGTGAAGCACCACGAAGACGCCCATATTGTCGCCAACGCGATGGTTTCCAAATTGGCTGACCATCTCGAGGATTTCGTGAAACGGCAGGGCTGGCTCTTTGATGGCCATAAGTTGCTTCTTGAAGCACAACTCCGCACGGAGGCCAAGGTTGAAAAGCTTGCGGATAAGATGGACCACTTCATCGACGAAGTGCGCAAGAATATAACTGGCGGAAACGGAAAGAAGCCCGGCGGAAAAGGCAAAAAATGAAACCGCAGGAGTGATATTTCCATGAAAACTTTTCCATTGGATGACGCGCACGAGATGCTGCGTTCCGTCACGCGCAGATATTTCTTCAAGCAAGCGGGCTTCGGCGTGGGCGCAGCGGCGCTCACGTCGCTACTGAACCGTTCTCTATTCGCCAATGAATCGGGTTCGTCCGCGGCTTCCCCGACTGCCGCGGTGAATCCGATGTCGCCCCGCCCGCCCATGTTTGCGCCCAAGGCCAGGAGCATCATTTATCTCTTCATGGCCGGCGCGCCGTCGCAGGTTGATTTGCTGGACTACAAACCCAAGCTCCAGGAATTGAATGGCCAACAAATTCCGGAGTCGATGTTAAAAGGCGAGCGATTCGCTTTCATCCGCGGAGTCCCCAAGATTCTCGGCTCGCCTTATGAATTCAAGAAATGGGGCAAATCCGGCGCCGAAATTTCCGAGCTATTGCCGCACTTGGGCGAAATCGCGGATGACATTGCCATCGTGCGCACCGTCCACACCACTCAGTTCAATCACGCGCCCGCGCAGATTTTCATGAACACGGGCTTTCAAATCATCGGCCGCCCCAGCATGGGTTCGTGGCTCACCTATGGCCTGGGCAGCGAGTGCCAGGACCTGCCCGGCTTTGTGGTACTGCTTTCGGGCGAAAACGATCCCGACGGCGGCAAAGCCTGCTGGGGCAGCGGATTCCTTCCCACCGTGTTTCAGGGCGTGCAGTTCCGCTCGCAAGGCGACCCGGTTTTATTCCTTACTAATCCGGCGGGAGTCTCTCCGGAAGTGCGGCGACAGTCGCTGGACGCCATCAAGGAATTGAATGAGATGAATTTGAAGAGTGTGGGCGATCCGGAAATCACCACTCGTATAGCATCCTACGAAATGGCCTACCGCATGCAATCGAGCGTTCCGGACTTGATGGACATTGCCAAGGAGCCGCAATCCATTCAGGCAATGTATGGGACCGAACCGGGCAAGAAATCTTTCGCCAACAATTGCCTGCTGGCGCGGCGACTGGTGGAGCGCGGCGTCCGCTTTGTGCAACTCTATCATCGCGGCTGGGACACCCACGGCACTTCCAGTCACGACGACATCGTGAACCGGCTCACCAGCATCTGCCACGAGACCGACATGGCCGCTGCCGCTCTGATCAAAGACCTGAAGCAGCGCGGCCTGCTCGATTCCACGCTGGTGGTCTGGGGCGGCGAGTTCGGCCGCACGCCGATGAACGAGGCGCGCAACCGCTCAAAATATCTGGGGCGCGATCATCATCCTCGCGCCTTCAGCATGTGGCTGGCGGGCGGGGGCATCAAGCCCGGCGTTGCCCTTGGCCAGACCGACGAACTGGGTTACAACCCCATCGAGGATCCTGTCGAGGTGCACGACCTCCACGCCACTCTCCTGTATTTGATGGGCATCGACCACACCAAGCTCACCTACCGCTTCCAGGGGCGCGATTTCCGCTTGACCGATGTTTCCGGGAATGTCGTGAAGCAACTTCTAGGGTGAGCCGTGGGCAAGAAAATGGAAGCTGGAAAATTGACAATGGCAAGTGCAGACTGCTGCAAGAATCAACCAATACGCACAGCTTGGCCTGGCTTGATGGAGTGGAGGGCCGTCAGGATGGCGGGCACGTGAGGTAGCAAGTCAGGCAGGCGGTTCGATTGCGCTTGAATTATTGCGATAGAAATGATTCGACTCCCGAGGTTTTGCTGATAAGGCATGCCTTGGTCCATCGTCAATAGGACCTGCCAGCCCGAGAGTTCTGCCAACGCAAGCAGTTCGCCGTTCGCTTTACCAGAGAAACCAGCCCTGGGAACCGTCTCACAAACATGCCCACCAAGATATTTGCGGAGGTCCTTCGGCAAACATTCGTCCAGCAGGATCTTCACTCGATCCTCGCCAGGAGCGAGTCCTTCGCGGTCTCGAGCGCTTCGATGGCCATTTCACGGGTGACCGTCGGGAACTGATCAAGGAACTCGTCGAGGGTATCACCGGCTTCAAGGTAATCCAGCAGGTTTTGAAATGGAACACGAGTGCCGCGAAAGCATGGGATTCCCCCTAGAATCCCCGAATCTCGCACGATGACGGTAGCGGCCAAGCCTCACACCTCGAATCTTTATTATAACGCCGCTCGATGATGTTGTGGGCCGCGATTTTTGCTTGATCGATGTTTCCGGGAATGTCGTGAAGCAACTTCTGGTTTGATCCACAATGCCAGGACCATGGGTTTTCCACCATGGACACGAAGTCCGGGTTTTCCGAGCAGAATCGCGCCCTAGCCTGTACAATGCGTAGCCAAATTCAATTCGAGGTTATGATGCGAATGAACTTGATGAAGGGCCGTGGATTCATTTTTGCCGCGCCGATCTTGTGCATGGGACTTTGGGGGCTTTCCACTGTCCAGTCGACGTCTCGACCAAATAGCGCGGCTATGCAAGAGGGCGTGCCCTGCGACGTTCTGATCAAAAACGGGCACATTCTGGATGGAACAGGCAATCCCTGGTTTGCCGGAGACGTTGCAGTGCGCGGCGACCGCATTGTGGCCATGGGAAAACTTGGCGACACGACGGCCAAACGCATTATTGACGCGACCGGGCTGGTAGTGGCGCCGGGATTTATTGACATGCTGGGTCAATCTGAAACCTCCTTGCTGATTGACAATCGCGCGCTCAGCAAACTTTCCCAGGGCATCACGTCCGAGATCACCGGCGAAGGTGGCTCGATTGCTCCGCAAAATGAACGCACGCTCGCACCCGCAAAGCCTTATCTTCACCATTATCATCTCAAAATTGACTGGAAAACATTGGACGGCTACTTCCGGCGCCTAGAAAAAGACGGGACTCCGCTTAATCTGGGGACGTACGTTGGTGCGGCGCAAGTTCGTGAAGCCGTGCTGGGAGATGACGATCGCGCGCCCACGCCGGCTGAGTTGGACCAGATGAAGCAACTGGTGGCGCAGGCCATGCATGACGGCGCGATGGGACTTTCAACCGCTCTTATTTATCCGCCTGGCCACTACGCCAAGACGGACGAGCTGATCGCGCTGGCTCGCGTGGCCGCCCAGTACGGCGGCATCTATGCCACGCACATGCGTAGCGAAGGCCGCTCGGAAGCTGCGGCGATGGAGGAAGCGTTTCGTATCGGCCGCGAGGCGGGGCTGCCGGTGGAAATATTTCACCTCAAATTTAGCGGGAAGCCGCGATGGGGATCGATGACTCAGGTGGTGGCCAAAATTCAAGCCGCCCGCGATTCCGGGCTGGATGTCGCCGCGGACATGTATCCCTATCTTGCCGGCGCAACGGCGCTTGCATCCTGCCTGCCGCCCTGGGTGGCGGACGGGGGTACGGAAAAAATGCTCGAAAGGCTGCGCGACCCCGCGATCCGAAAGCGCATTACTGAAGAGATGGCAACCGACCATCCCGAATGGGAAAACCTTTATAACGATCGTGGCAGGGCGGCAGGAGTCATGATCTCTGGCGTGTTTAACCCTGAGTTGAAACAGTTTAACGGCAAAACGGTGGCGGAAATGGCGAAAGCGCAGGGCAAGCCGCCGCTTGAAGCGATGTTCGATTTTATTCTTGCCGACGGAGGGCAGACGGGGGCGCTTTACTTTATAGCCAGCGAGAATGACCTTCAGGAAGGGCTGAAACAGCCGTGGACCAGCATCGGGCTTGATGCAAATGAAATGTCGCTGGACGGCCCGCTTTTCGAGGCTCACACTCACCCGCGGGCATTTGGATCGATGCCAAGGTTCGTGGGTCACTACGCGCGAGACATGCACCTGGTCCGTCTTGAAGAGGCGATTCGCAAGATCACTTCCCTTCCCGCCGAGCGGGAGCATCTGGCGGCTCGGGGAATATTGAAGCCCGGATTTTATGCCGATATCACCGTGTTCGATCCAAGCACAATAAAAGACAACGCAACTTATGCCATGCCCACCAAACTCTCAACCGGAGTCGAATACGTTCTAGTGAACGGGCAAGTGGGGTTTGAACACGGGAAATTAACCGGCGCGAAAGCCGGGCGCGCCCTTCGCGGGCCGGGCTGGAGAGAGCCGGGGAATTGGAAGCATTGAGCGAGGGCGAGGGCTTCAACACTGCGCTCCCGATGATCAGGAGACTTTGGGTGGAACTGGCCTCGTTGCAGAATGTCCTTGGCACGCAACCCAGGCACGTAATAACTCACCGACGGTCCAAGCCTGCGCGATGCAGCCGCGCGGCGCGAAGGGTGCGTCGCCGTCAAAAATTTCACCCACTGTGCCCAGGCCGAATTCCAGAATTGCTTGCGCTGCGGGCTCCAGGAACGCTGCGGCGCGAGCGCGGTCCTGGTACACTTGCAAGTGCGCCAGCACAAAGGGTCCAAGCAACCATCCCCACACCGTGCCCTGATGATAGGCGGCGTCGCGCTCGTGGGGCGGGCCTCCGTAATGGCCGCGATATTGTGGATCGCGCGGCGAAAGACTGCGCAGGCCGCTTGGTGTAAGTAATTCACGTTCACATGCATCCACCACGGCGCGCCTTTGTTCGGCTGAAAGCAATCTTTCCGATAGCGAGACAGCGAGAATCTGGTTGGGACGAAAGCGGGCGTCGTTTCCTTCCGGCCCGTCCAGAACGTCAAAGCAACATTGGGACGTGGCATTCCAAAATCGGCGGAAACCTTCGCGCGCGCGCAGTGCCATGCTTTCGTACTCGCTCGAATTTTTTTTCTGGCTGCGCGCCAACCTCGCCATGGTCAAGAGCGCGCCGAACCAGAGAGCGTTCACGTCCACCGGCTTTCCCACTCGCGGCGTCACCACCCAGTCGCCCACCTTTGCGTCCATCCAGGTCAAGGCCACGCCGGACTCACCGGCATAGAGCAGGCCATCGGCCGGGTCGGCATGAATGTTGAATCGAGTGCCTTTCGTGTATTGGCTGATGATCTCCGCGAGAATCGGAAAGAGTTCTCGAAGCATCGCGCTGTCCCTCGTTGCGGCGAAATATTGGCGGGCAGCTTCGAAGTACCACAAGGCCGCGTCCACGGTGTTGAAGTGGGGCGGCTCTCCGCCTTCGGGAAAAGTGTTGGGCATCATTCCGCGATCCACAAACCGGGCAAAAGTCCGCAAAATATCTTTTGAAATCTCGGATCGCCCCGTGATGAGTGTCAGGCCCGGCAACGCGATCATGGTGTCACGGCCCCAGTCGCCGAACCACGGATAGCCGGCGATCACGGTTCGCGCCCGCGGATTTTGGGCATTCGGACGCGCGACAATAAATTGGTCCGCGGCAAGCACAAGCTGCAGGGCCCAGGGTGGCGTTGATTTTTTTAGAGAAGGCTGCGCGGAGTCCCAGCGGACCAGGAGCGAACGCTCGTGCTGGAGTCGCCTGCCGAAAGCGCTGCTGGAATCAACATGGGGCGCGCTCTCCGTGCTTAAGACCAGCGTCACACCATCGCCCGGCGCGAGCGTGGCTCCAAAAGTGGCGGCGTGCAGATGATCTTCGCAAGCTTCGAGCCCTCGATAACGCTCAACGGCAAGATCGTAATTACGGTACCAATCGTGGACAGATTCGGCGGTAGCCTGCGAGCTGAGCAGATAAAAAGGCGTGGCCCCGGGAAAAGCAATCACGCGCAAGCCATGATCCACTGGCTGAACGTCCATGCGCCAGTCTCCCGCGTGAGTACAACTATGGAAGTCGCGGTAATTGATCAGAACCTTGGATGCGAGGTGCAATGCGCCCGGGCTACGCACCAGTCGGTAGGAAACGTAAGTGGTGTTTGCGCCCTGCTCCATCCAAACGCGCTTTTCTAACAGCGCCCCGTCAAGAGCATACGTCCAAACCGGCGTCGTGCCTTCAAGGTGAAATCGCTCGATGAATTCGTAGCCGCGCGGGTCAACCGCTCCACCCGCCCAGCGATTCGCGCCCAGGACAAAAGTCTTACCCTCGTACTCCGCGACTTCGTCGATCTTGGTAACCAGAAGAGTTCGTCCAAGGGGAGGCTTGAGCGCGGCCACCAGAAGACCGTGGTAACGTCGGGTCAAGAGTCCGGCCATAGTCCCGGCAGCGAAACCGCCGATGCCATTCGTAATCAGCCATTCGCGGGCTTCGGAAGTTGCGAGGTTAGCGCAAATGTCCCGGCCAAATTCAACTGGCGACCGGAACTTTGCTTCATCATTTCCCGCCTCTTTTCCGCGCCCGGGGCGCGTGGGCTTTTTGGGTTCAGGAACGGCTGGCGGAGTTCGGAGTGCCAAGTGCTTCAACCCCCGCTTTGCTCGAGCAGTTTGGCCACCAGGCTGGTCCAGCCGGTCTGGTGGCTGGCGCCGAGGCCGGCGCCATTATCGCCGTGGAAGTATTCATAAAATAAAATGTGATCGCGCCAGTGCGGGTCGGACTGAAATTTCTCCGTTCCACCGTAGACTGGCCGGCGCCCATCCTGGCCGCGGAGAAAAATTCGGGTCATGCGGCGGGAAATCTCGCCCGCTACTTCCCACAACGTGCGCATTTGGCCTGAGTCCGTCGGACATTCCACCATCACGCGCTGGCCATAGTAGTGATGAAATTTCTGCAACGATTCGACCAGCAGAAAACAAAGCGGAAACCAGATGGGCCCCCGCCAGTTGGAATTACCTCCGAAGATGCCGGTGGTGGATTCCGCCGGCTCATAGTCCACCCGATACTCAACACCGTCAATGTGCAGCACGTAAGGATGGGCCTGATGAAATTTGGACAGGGCGCGAATGCCGTAAGGCGCAAAGAATTCGGATTCATCCAGCATATAGCGCAGCACGCGGATCAGGCGCTCGCGGTTGACGATAGAAAGCAAACACCGACGGCCGCCGGCGGATTTCTCCGACCGGTCGATGCTGTCAACCATGTGAGGGACGTTTTGGATGAACCATTCCATGCGCCGATTGAACCCGGAGAGATTCCCGACCAATTCCGGCTCCAGAGTTTCCACGGCCAGCAGCGGAATCAATCCCACCATCGATCGCACCCGCAGGGAGTAGTGCATTTCATTGGGAAGGTGAAGCACATCGTAATAGAACCCGTCCTCTTCGTTCCACAGGCACATGCCGTGGCCGCCCATATCATTCATGGCGTGAACGATGTAAGCGAAGTGTTCGAAGAATTTGCTGGCCACATCTTCATAAGCGCGGTCATCGCGCGCCAGTTCAAGCGCGATGGCCATCAGGTTGAGCGAGTACATGGCCATCCAACTGGTGCCATCGGACTGTTCGATATTGCCTCCTGTGGGAAGCGGCTTGGAACGGTCAAACACTCCGATATTGTCCAAGCCGAGAAACCCTCCCTGAAAAACGTTCAAGCCCTCGGGATCTTTTCGATTCACCCACCAGGTGAAGTTCAGCAATAATTTGTGGAAGATTCTCTCCAGAAACCTGCGGTCCACCCTTTTGCGAATGCGCCTTTCGATTTTGTATACGCGAAAGGCCGCCCAGGCGATTAAAGGCGGGTTCACATCGTCAAGAGCCCACTCGTAGGCGGGTACCTGACCGCTGGGGTGCATGTACCACTCCCGAAGCATTAAGACCAACTGCTCCTTGGCGTAGTCCGGATCCACGAGCGCCATGGCCACACAGTGGAAGGCAAGGTCCCAGGTGGCGTACCAGGGATATTCCCATTTGTCGGGCATGGATATGACATCCGCATTGTAAAGATGCGTCCAATCGTGATTGCGGCCTTCCCGCCGTTCGGGAGGTGCGGGAGGACCGGCGGGATCGCCTTCCAGCCAGGTTCGAATGTCGTAATGGTAGAACTGTTTGGACCAAAACAATCCGCCGAAGGCCTGGCGCTGAATACTCATGGCATCCTGGGAAGTACTCTTGCCCACGCGCTTGGCGTAAAACTCGTCCGCTTCTTCGATGCGGGCGGCAAAGACTTTCTCAAATTCATGGCTGAATAGCCCGGCTCTGGGCAATTGATCCGTGAAACGCAACCGGACCGTGGTTTCATCGCCGGCGGCCAGCTGCATGGCGTAGTGTGCGGCAGCTTTGGACCCGGTCGCGGCCGGATTCACGGCGTCGCGGGCTCCGTCGACGATATATCGGTGAAAAGCATCTTTGACGTAGGGTGAGTGATTGCGCCACGCGAAGAGCCGCTCCATGTTGGTTTCGTTTTCAGTGAAAAGCAACTCGGGAGAGCCCTCGCAAACCAACCAGCGCTTGCCGTAATAATTGTGCTCGGATTCGAGGCCAACAGTTCCTTCGGGCGATCCGGTCTTATTGATTCGTGGAAGGTAATCGTCACGCCCCCAAGACCATGTATTGCGGAACCAAAGCGTGGGCAGCAAGTGAAGCTCCGCCGATTCCGGTCCCCGATTGTGAACCGTAATCCGAATAAGAATTTCTTCCACCGAAGCTTTGGCGTACTCAACGAAGACATCGAAATACCGGTCGTCGTTGAAGACGCCTGTGTCTATCAGTTCGAACTCGAGGGCATGGCGGTCGCGGCAGTGATTCTCCTGCACCAGCCGCGTATAGGGGAATTCGGCCTGGGGATATTTGTACAGAAACTTCATGTAGGAGTGGGTGGGCGTGGAGTCCAGGTAAAAATAATACTCTTTCACGTCCTCGCCGTGATTGCCTTCGTTGCCCGTCAAACCAAATAGCCGTTCCTTCAAGATTGGGTCGCGGCCATTCCATAAGCCCAGGGCAAAGCACAATAATTGATGGCGGTCGCTAATCCCTCCCAGGCCGTCTTCACCCCATCGGTAGGCTCTGGACCGGGCGTGATCGTGAGGAAAGTATTCCCAGGCCGTGCCGTAGGGGCTGTAGTCTTCGCGCACGGTGCCCCACTGCCTTTCGCTCAGGTACGGCCCCCAGCGTTTCCAGTGGACGGACCGCCCGCAGGATTCTTCCAGACGCAGCTCTTCCCTGGTCAGCCTTTGTTCCGGGTGGTTTGATGACTTGTTTGGTTTGTTCATCGTAAGGGTTTTGAAATTTTGCGATTAAAAGAGCTTCCTGGATTGGACAGACCGATCACGCCTGGCGAATGACCAAGCCCAGCTCTTCCGTTCACGTCTCCCCGGCCCGATCCATCCGGCGCAAATATACTCTACCTTTTCGAGACTCAAAAGTCATCGCATCCGTGCCCAGCCGTTTCGGAAGTTCTGTTTGGAGTACGCCTGCGGGAACTTCTGACGGGGCTTGGCAGAGGCTGGGACAGGCATGGGCGTTGATGCGGCCTAATTTCGCGGGCCGAATTTCCGGCTCTGCCGACACGATGACGATGA
>DASYZE010000092.1:0-115507 GCA_035946625.1 Terriglobia bacterium
AGGTCAGCGTTCCGCCGCCAGCGCCTTTCGCCGCGGGCGTGAATGTCAAATTGACTGTGCAGGTACCGTTGGGCGCGACCGTGGCTCCGGTGCAGGTGTCGGCACTCTTGGCAAAGTCGCCGGCGTTCGTGCCGCCCACCGTGACCGTCGAGATGCTGAGGTTCGCCGTGCCGGTGTTGGTGACGGTCTCCGTCTGGGCGGCGCTCGAGGTAGTCAGGGGCTGATTGCCGAAGCTCAAACTCGGGGCGGACAAGTTCGCCACGGGCGCCGTGCCCGTTCCGCTCAAAGTCACCGTCTGCGTGCTGCCCGCCACCCCATTGCTGTTTTCGGTGATGACCAGGGTTCCGGTGACGAGGCTGACGGCCGTGGGTGAGAAGGTTACATTGATCGTGCAGGAGGCGCTGGCCGCGACTTTCCCTCCGCAGTTGTTAGTCTCGCCGAAATTGGCGCTGGTAGCAAAGCTGGTGATGGTGAGCGTCCCGGTGCCGGTGTTGCTGAGGGTAACCGGCTGCGACGCGCTTGTTGTCGAGAGATTCTGATTGCCGAACGCCAAGCTGGCCGGGGAGACGCCGGCCAGCGGAATCGCGGACACTCCTGTCCCCATCAAGCCCGCCGACTGAGGGCTGTTGGCGGCGTTGTCGGTGAAAATCAGTGAGGCGCTGCGGATCCCCGCGGCGGACGGCGTGAATGTCACGCCGACCGTGCAGGTGCGGGCGGGCGTGACGGTGGCTCCCGTGCAAGTGTCGGCGCTTGTGGCAAAATCGCCGGCATTCGCGCCGCCTAAGGTGACCGTCGAGATGCTGAGGTTGGCCGTGCCAGTGTTGGTGACGGTCTCGGTTTGGGGTGCGCTGGTGGTGTTATCGTTCTGCGCGCCAAACGTCAGACTGGGCGCAGAGAGACTTACTGCGGAGGCTGCGGCACCTGGTGCAATCTTTGCTACAAAAGCACCACTGAACGCAATTAGAGAGGTCTGGTAGGCGCCTGGGGTAATGGGGAAGTCGGCTGACCTCGTAAACCCCGTTAGGTACGCGTTGCCAGCGGAGTCCAATGCAATGCCGTTGCCCATGTCACCGCCGCTGCCGCCAAGATAAGTGGAATAAACGAGCGCGCTGCCTGCGGCATTGAAGTTGGTCACAAACGCATTCTGGCCGTCGATAAGCCCGGCCTGAATGGGGCTGGCCGTGGGGAAGGTTGCGGATGCGGTAAACCCTGTCACGTAGGCGTTGCCGGCGGAGTCCACTGCAATTCCCAATCCTTGATCGCCAAAGTTGCTGCCGCCGAGGTAGGTGGAGTAAACCAGGGCGCTGCCGGTGGCATTAAGCTTTGTCACAAAGGGGGCCTGGAGGCCAACAATAGAAGGCTGGAAGGGACTGGCGATGGGGAAGTTGGTCGAAGTCGTGAAGCCGGTAACGTAGGCGTTGTCGGCGGAATCTACCGCAATGCCGCGGGCATAGTCATTGTTGTTGCCGCCGAGGTAAGTGGAATAAACCAGGGCGCTGCCGGCAGCGTTCAGCTTGGTTACGAATGCGTTGACAGCGCCGGGAACGCCAAGAGCAGGCTGGAAGGGGCTGGCCGTGGGGAAGTTGGTCGATTGAGTCCACCCCGTGATGTAGGCGTTCCCGACGGAGTCTATCGCGATGGCGGAGGCCTCGTCCAAGGAGTTGCCGCCAAGGTAAGTGGAATAGACAAGCGCGCTTCCGGAGGTATTCAGCTTGGTCACAAAGGCGTCGCTAGAGCCGCCACCAAATCTCGCCTGTAAAGAGCTGGCCAACGGGAAGTTCAGAGAATCCGTTTGCCCCATTATGTACGCGTTGCCGGCCAAGTCCAATGCAATGCCAGCGGCTTCATCAACACCGACGCCGCCGAGATAGGTGGAGTAAACAAGGGCGTTCCCCGTGGCATTTAGCTTGGTCACGAAGGCGTTGGTGGCAGAGGGGCCGCCAATAGCACCTTGGAGAGGACTGGCAGTCGGGAAGTTGACCGATTGGGTCCACCCCGTTACGTATGCGTTACCCGTGGAATCCACAGCAATGCCGGTGCCTTGGTCCTGCCCGCTGCCACCGAGATAGGTGGAGTAAACGAGGGCGCTGCCCGCCGCATTCAGCTTGATGACAAAGGCGTCGTTAAGGCCGCCGGGCACCGTCTGGAAAGCACCTGGCGTCGTGGGGAAGTGGGTCGGTTGGGCGACCCCCGTTATGTAAGCGTTCCCGCCCGAGTCCACCGCGATGCTATTCCCGGAGTCGCCGCCGCCGCCGAGGTAAGTCGAATAGCTCAACACCGGGTCAATGATCAGAGGCCGCGTCTTGTCATAGGCGCCCACTGCAAAGCTCACGCGGCTGCCGGCACTTAGGACATAGTGACCAACAAGGAACTGGTGATTGGTGGTTGGTGATTGGTGATTGATGATGATTGCGCCATTGAGCGATCGAGCCACTGAGCCATTTGAGGGCTCTTTTTCTTTCAATGACTCTATGACCCGATGACTCAATGAATCAATTTGCTGCTCTACCTGATACACCACCGGCTTTTGGAAGCGAACTTCGCCGCCGTTGGTACGCACGACGAGGTCGCCATCTGCCGCAATCCGTAGGGGCGCCCCTCGTGGGCGCCCGCTGCGGGTGGGCACAAGGCCCGCCCCTACATCCAACGCGATGGCGTTCGGGTCTGCGCCCGGAGCTACCACAAAATCGTATTCCAGTTGTCCGCCCTGGTTGCCGTAATAAACCAGGTCCACGCCGGGATAGACGTCCTGGAATCTCACCTGGGCGTAATTCGGCACGTTCGTGCGCCATTTCTTCGGATCGTTGCCGATGAAATAGTTGCTCTTACCCGGCAGTTCGTCCGCGCCGATCACTGCCGCCCGCGCATTTGCGCCCACCAATTTCATGCGCAGAACGCTGTCCATGGTCCGAGGTGGGTTGTCAATTTTCTGTTGCCCGGCCCTCGCGGCAGTGATAAGCGCCGGGCGACGAGCGGCCAGCTTCGAATTTCCAGACATCAGTTTCTGGTTTCCAATTTCCGCTCCGGGGTTTTTGACCTTCGCCATTTGACCTTTGCGCTGCGCGTTTGGCCTGGCCCTTTCTAATGTCAAAACCGCCTCGTCACTGGTGAGGAACAAAGCGTAGCCGCTCCCCTGCGAGAGGAACTTAACTCGCCCATTCGTCTGGCCTTGATTGACCTCAAAGGCAAGTGGCAGCTTGCCGTAGCTTAAAACCAGGCCACTGGCCCGCGGGGCAGGCGCATGGGTGGGGGTTTGTTTGACGAAATGGGCTGGGTTCGCAGGACCTTGTGGGGAGAGTACGACCCCGCCTTGAAACAGGCACAGCAGCCCGATAACCGAGATAAATCGCCAACGGCCAAGAGCACAGGAACCGACAATGGATCGCGCAGACATCATATGCACCTCTCGAAGTGGGCGGCAGACGCCGGCTCACCATAAAGCGATTCTTGGACTCTGCCCGCCCGACAATTTTTTTAGCTTCAGCCCGTAATCCGTACCCTAAGCAGACAACAAAAACTAAAATCAAACCAAATCATTGGCGCACCACGTGTAAAGCGTCGAATCCGACTAGCCTGACGCCAGTATTGCGTTGGCCGGCCCTGGGTGGTACGCCCCCTCCAGGGTCAGCGATCCTTAGGCGCCGGCACCACAGTCTGACTGTCGTGAGTTTGTTCTGGAGACGGCAACTCCTTGCAAGCTGCCTTCGGCCTGCTTTTTTTACGGGCCCCTCCCTCTTCGTCATTTGCAGACTGGCCCGGCACCAGTATCGAAACTGATTCGCGTACCACCATGACCTCGACCCGCCGATGCACCACAGACTCCACCACAGTTTCTTTCCCATCCATTTCCGTTGCTGGTATAATGGGCGCACGTATTTTCATGTAGAGGCTCTTCAAGATCCCGATCATCTGCGCTAATACCGGCATGGGCGACACTTGAGCACAAATCGAAATCAGATGTCTTGAAGGTTCGATTAATTCTTATGAATAAATATTAACGAGCGCTATGTCACTAACCTTCGAGGGCTTATATCGGTTCGATGAGTTCGAGTTAAAGCCTTCCGCGCGCGCCTTCATGCGGAAGGGCAAGCCCATTTCGGTCTCGCCGAAGGCTTTCGAAATTCTTACCTACCTTGTTATCAATCCAGGCCGGGTGGTGACCAAGGACGAATTACTCAAGGCGGTCTGGCCTGATTCCTTTGTGGAGGAAGGCAACCTTGCCCAGCACATCTCCTGGCTGCGCAAGGCGATGGGGGACAAATCGAACTGTATCGTGACTGTTCCAGGCCGCGGATATCAGTTCGCGGCGAAAGTACGGGCAGAATCGCCCCAAGATTCATTACCTGAGAAGCAAGCTGGGAATTTCCTCGTTCAGAGAGTCAGTGAACGCACACATGTGATCATTGAAGAGTCATCATCAGATCCCATTAGAGTTGCGTCCTCCAGAGAAACCCGATCTGCGGTGGTCATCCCTGCCAACATCCTACAACCTGGCCCTGCCCTGTCTTCGGCTCGAGATCTCCAGGTTGGCACTGGCACGGATCGGTGGCCATGGCGGCTGGCCATTCTTCTGGTGCCTGTGGTTCTTGTAGTGTTGGCGAGCTGGGTTTGGTTTTCACCTTTACCGCAACCTACCGTTCTCAAGATCACGCAGATTACGCACTTCGGCCGGGTGGCTCCGACCTCTCGACTGGTGACGGACGGTACGCGGCTCTACTTTTCTGAAATCAAAGGGGGCCACTACACACTTGCCACGATCCCCGTCGACGGAGGCGACCCCGTCGCGGTGCCTACGCCGTTTCCCAATACCGCTCTCTACGGCATTTCCCCCGACCATTCTAAGCTTTTGGTGGGCAGCTTTGCCGGTGGCGAAGGTGAGCCGAGCCTCTGGACGCTGCCCACAACGGGTGGGTCGCCGCGCCGCTTGGGTAGCGTAATCGGCCGCGATCCGGCTTGGTCCCCCGACGGGCAGAAGATTGTTTACTTCTCCGGTTCTGACCTTTACGAGGTTAAGCCTGACGGCTCGGACTCCCGAAAGCTCGTGAGCGACGCCGGCGCTGGATGGCTTCCGCGCTGGTCGCCTGACGGAAAGGCCGTACGCTATACCGCGTGGGGATCCGCAATGCCGACCCTCTCACTCTGGGAGGTCTGCGCCGCGGGTAGCGGTCTTCATCCTCTTCTAGCTGGGTGGGGAATGGCTCCAACCCATTACGCCGACGGAGAATCAGGCGGCGATTGGACGCCGGACGGGAATTACTTCGTGTTTCGCTCCACGCGCGCCGGCGTGGCCAGCATATGGACCATTTCTGAAAAACATAAATTCTTGAGCCGTTCGCCGGGAGCTCCGGTTCAGCTCACCACTACAGACTCCAACCTGTTAAGCGTACTAGCAACCCAGAACAGGATCTTCTATACGGGCGACAAAGAGGTACGAGAATTGGCACGCTATGACGCGCGGTTGAAACAGTTTGTTCCCTACCTTCCCGGGGTCAGGGGGCTCGACGTCAGCTTCTCCCATGATGGCCAGTGGTTAGCTTACATTGCTACCACCAATCAGGAAGGCGTCCTCTGGCGGAGTAAGGCGGACGGCAGCCAGCGGCAGCAGCTCACCTTTCCACCTCTGGTCGCAGAAGCGCCCCGGTGGTCTCCCGACGGAAAGCAGATTGCCTTTGTTGGGAACGCGCCGGGAAACCAGCGGAGGATCTTCCTGGTCTCATCCGAAGGTGGCGCGTCGGAGCCCGTGACCGCGTTGGACAGCCTCTACCCCGACTGGTCTCCCCGTGGAGACTCCTTGTTTTTCAGCGCGCCAGTGCCTGCATCTGCGAGCATGGTCGAGGCAAAAAATTTCGGCACTTATCAGATTGACTTGAAGACCAAGCGGCTTTCCGTTTTCCCCGGGGCGGAGGCGCTCAAGGCCGCAGCGTGGTCGCCGGACGGACGTTACCTGGTTGCTCAAACCCGAGACGACAGAAGCCTGATGCTATTCGACTCTCAATCGCGTCGATGGTCTGAGTTCGCCCACGGAACAGTGCTCCGAGCCCCGGTTCTCTGGTCGCGGGACAGCAAATATGCATATTCGCAGGATGTCTCCGGAGGGATCAGCCAGCCCATCTTTCGAGTGCGGCTCAGAGACCTCAAGGTTGAACGTATTGCGACATTTGAGCAGATTCTACGGGCGGATGTCCGAAACTATTTTTTGACGGGCCTGGCGCCGGATGGCTCCCCTCTGGCCTCGCTGATTCTGAGCCATTCAGACATTTATGCCCTCGACGTCACCTTCCCATGATGGGATCGAGGCCGTCGAGGTTGTGTAAGGTGATGGTTGCAGACTTATTGAACCTTACCGGCAGCCCGCCCTTTGACCACACCCTGATGAGAACCTTAGAGATCGGTCTGAGTTAGTCTCCTTCCATTCAGTTCATGGGTACCTGTGATTAGCATTCAACACTCAAGTTGACGGAAAAGGCGCAGGAGCTGTTTCGGAAACTGATTGATCATCCTGGCCTGGAGCACCCACCACTTATCAGAACCGACCTCGGGCATGGCGGCCGGACCCGTGCCTACGCCCGCCAGAATAGCCAATCCAAAAGCCAGAAAGAATATGAAAATTTCTATGCCATGTGGAAAAATGCGGACGCTGATGTCCCTGCCTTGAAACAAGCGCGTCCAGAATGCGCGCATTTCCAGCGACCCTGCCCATAAGCAATATCGGAACCTGTCCTCGAATTCGAGACACTTCTCGCACGAATTCAGGGTCGGACGACTCCGAGCAACGGCATAGAGATGACCTAACCACTCATCTTCCAAGTCGTCGCCCTCTCGGATGCAATTTCCGGGCGTCTCGGCTCCCCATCTAACATCGTCGGTAACATGTTTGTATCTCGCCAAACCGAAAATGTGAGTGTTTTTTCATTTCTACGTGTTGTACATGGATGACGCGTGACCTAGAACTCATGTTCGAGGGACAATCCGCTGCATTATTGGCGAATTGTACCCAAGAAGTTTTGACGATCCGAGGCCCACTCCTGCTCGTTATGGTCGAACGATGGCCTGTTCGCAAACTCCCCGTTGATTCGGGTTCGGTAGAGCGTTTTGGAATACGTCTGGGACAAGCTCATGTATGAAAGTGCATTCCAGGTGCTGTTCCGTCGTGTCTGGCATCGCGGCAGCAAATCGATAACCCGTATCCGATTCGTTGATCAGGGATGGAAATTCCCCTGTGGATTTGTGCCTATGTTTGTGCCTGCGTTCGAACTTCGTCTCCGAGATGTGACGGGCTCACTTGACCACCAGCGTCCCTTAGTCCTCCTCAAACGCCAATCATAACTACTTAAATCTCAGAGCCTGGCGGCGTTTCGTTTCCTTCTGGGCATAATCCAATCAAGGGCGCCGAGAGACCGATTTCATGACATCTCTCGTGCCGATCAGAGGAGGCGACATGCAAAACGGATACTTAATTCAGGCACCCCGAAGACGGGGGCCAAACGTATGGGAGTTTCGGTGGAGAGAACCTGGATCAGATGGGCGGCGAGTCCATCGCCGAATTGTGATTGGAACAATTGAGCGATTTCGAGACGAATCTGGCGCTTCGAGCGCCATCGCCGCTCTAAGATGTGATATCAACTCGCACGCAGAGCGGGTGAGACCGAGGCTGCTGACGCTGGCCCAATTGGTCGAGCATTACAAGCAGAGAGAATTAGCCCTCGACGCCCAATGGAAGACCCACTCGACGAAAGTCACCTATCAAGGTTATCTGCGGAAGTGAATCGTGCCCCGGTGGGGAACCTATACCCTGTCCAGCATAAGACCAATCGATGTCGAGTCCTGGCTTCGGAGCTTGAAACTCTCAAGAGCGAGTTGCGCCAAAATCCGAAACTTGATGAGTGTGCTTTTCAATCATGCGGGGCGGTACGACCTTTTTGATCGCAATCCAATCACCTTGGTACGACAGAGCGCAAAGCGGCGGAGAGTCCCCGAGATTCTCGGCGTAGGTGAAGTCCGATGCCTACTGCGAGCGCTAAATCCGCGGGAACGGACGCTTGTGTTCATTGCTGCCGGCACCGGACTAAGGATGAGCGAACTGTTCGCGCTCAAATGGAAGGATGTCGAATTCGATGCGAACCAGCTCAGTGTGACGCACTCAATCGTGGACCAGGTCGTCGGACCGTGCAAGACCGAAGCATCACAAAAACCGGTGCCACTTGATCCTTGTTTGGCTAAAGCGCTGAGCCGCTGGCGGCGCCGAACACGTTACCGAGGGCCGGAAGATTGGGTGTTCGCCAGTCCACATACGAGGGGCAGGAAGCCTTATCGTGGCTGGCCTCTAATGCGGTACTCCATTCAGCCCGTGGCGCAACGGATCGGGATCACTAAGCGCATCGGATGGCACACATTTCGACATACTTACTCCACACTCCTGAAAGCCGCCGGTGCGGACATCAGAGTCATGCAAGAACTGCTCCGGCATGCTTCAAGTCGCGTCAGGATGGACACCTACACGCAAGCTATTACATCCGCGAAGCGGCAAGCCCAGAGTTCTGTCGTCAGCCTATTCACAGGGGAGGTGACTCAGGTTGAAGGGGTGGCAAGCTAGTAGCGAAAGTTGTTCCTATTTTGTGCCTGTGCGAAATCGGACATCTGCTCGTAAGGTGTTGAGCAGTATTGGCGTCCCCGACGGGATTTGAACCCGTGTTACCGCCGTGAAAGGGCGATGTCCTAGGCCGGGCTAGACGACGGGGACGTGTGATTGCCGATTTACGATTTTGGATTTTCGATTGGAAGCCTGCGGGCATAACGCCTCGTCGGCTTCCGCCACCGAGGTAACTAAATCTGCCCAGGTAGGCCCGGCCACTGAAGCCCTCAGCCCAAAATCCTGAATCCTAAATCTTAAATCCTAACCTTCATGCTAACAGTGGGGTTTCATTTACGTCAAACATATTGTTCAAGGCTTTCGGGAGAATAGGGATCGTCCCTCGCCGGCCGGTGCCGGAAACAATTTGTAACTCACGGTCGTTCCATGAGAGCGGTATCAAGGGATAGTCCGCGAGAGGGCTTGGTGGCTGGAAATTCTGGTCAAGCGGATGAACTCTGGGGCTTGAAATCACCTATCTATCTGCATCAGATGTTGCCTGAGGAGGTTGAAAGTGAGCAAGAAATACTTGACGGGATCTTTGCTTTTGGCCGGTCTGTTTTTCGCGGCAACGTCTGCGCACGCCGACGAATGGACAAAGAAATACACGCTGAGCGGGAAGGGCGAGGTTCGCGCGCAAACCTCCGACGGCAACGTGGACGTTCGCACCGGGTCCGGCAACGCGGTGAACGCTCGCGTGACCACGACCGGCTGGAGAATCGGCCCCGAGCAAGTGCGCGTGACCGAGCGGCAGATAGGGAACCGCGTGGAAATGGAAGTTCATCTGCCGCACTTCAACTGGAATGTGGGAAACCACAGCGTTCACATTGAACTGAGCGTCCCTCGCGAGTGCGATTTGGACATTCGCACCAGCGATGGTAACATCACCACCGAAGGCGTGAAGGGAGAATTGCGCCTCTCCTCCGGCGATGGAAACATTCGCGGCGCTTCGCTTGAGGGCGCGCTCGATGCGGGGACCGGCGACGGCAATTTGACCGTCGATGGCCGCTTTGACCGGTTGAACCTGAAATCGGGTGACGGCCGGATTGAAGTTCATGTAAACTCCGGTTCGAGGATGACACAGGATTGGTCCCTGCGCAGCGGCGATGGTGACGTGACGCTTCGCCTTCCGGGAAATTTTGCCGCCGATCTCAATCTTCACACCGGCGACGGCCACATCCAACTTGGTTTTCCCATCACCACTTCCGGCTCGATCCGCGAGTCGGACATTCACGGCAAGCTGAATGGGGGAGGGCTAACCCTCACCGTTCATACCGGTGACGGGTCCATCCATCTTGAGAAATTCTAGCCGGAATGTCCGTGGCTCATGCCTGATTGTTGGCTTTGAAGCAGTGAAAAAATAAACATTCTCACCCAAAGTCGCGGAAGCGCAAAGGCGCGCAAAAAAAGTCCTGTGTTTCCTTGGTGTTCTTGGCGACTCCGCGACTTTGCGCGAAGGTGTTTTGCGCTTCGGCCAGTCCTCTCACCGCGCCCATGGGCAAACTCTCAAAATGCTTGAAAGCTCAGAATAGCCGCCCGGTTTCGCCCGCGTGCGACAGGGCAGCCTCGGGCTCGCGGATTTTTTCCAGCTCCGGATAGTGCTCGAGCAAAGTTTCCGGAACCCGCACCGGCGCTTGGGAAACCATGTTCACCAACTGCAATCCGTTGGCTACCGCTTTCCCTCGAAAATGATTGTTGGTGATCACGTAGGTGGCGTCGGTCCGCTGGGCCACGGATTCAATCCTCCTGGCCCAGGGCTCGAGTTCGGCTGGGCTGTAATAATAATTGTAGCGTTCCGCCGGGTTGTCGCGCGAGCTGAACCAGTGCTCGTAATTCCGCCCGTGCAGGCGGACGTAACCCACGGGCGCGGTGGTGCGCTCCGTGGCGCCGAGCGAGCGGCCGATCACCGGCTGATCGATGTTGCAGAATCCCACTCCCAGGTTTTCCAGCAATTGAAAAATCTCCGGCTGGTTCCACGAACTGTGCCGAATCTCCACCACCAGCGGGTATTCCATGAATAGGACCACGAGTCCGCCCAGGTATTCGCGGTTCTCCTTCTCATTTTTGAATGACCAGGGAAACTGCAGCAGCAGCGCCCCCAGCCGCCCCCCATCCATCAGCGGCGCCAGACTCTCCTTGAAAGTTTTCTCGTCCTGGCGGCTGGAGGAGCGTTCGTGGGTGAAGCGCTGCCAAAGCTTGGCAGTAAACTTAAAGTTGGGGTTGTGCCCAATCCGGCGCACCCACTCCCGGGTCATCTTGGGGGCGGGGGGATGATAAAAGGTGGTGTTGATTTCAATGGTGTCAAAGAACTGCGCCAGGTAGGCGCCGGCATGGAAGTCGCGCGGCTTGTGGGTGGGATACACAATGCCCTCCCAATCCGGATAAGACCATCCGGCGGGGCCGATGCGGATTTTATTTGCAGGCGCTAATTCGCTCATCTTCGCCTTTTATTCGCCATTATTTTATCCCCTCAAAAACCCCTTGTCAAGCCCCGCGCGGATTTTTCGGACGCGATGCCAGCGGGGCAGGAGCAGGGGGGAAGAGGTAGTAAGAAAAATGCCGGGCTAAAGCCTGGCGCTACGCCAAGGCGGGGGCGCTTTGCGCCGCGCCAAAAATTCAACGCGTAAGAAGGGTTGCTCTCTGCCGGACCTGCGGATAGAATCATCGCCGCACCAAAATTCTGAATCCACGCAGGTGAAGAATGACGGAATGGACTGGACCGCTGCAAATACGTCCCGCGCGGCGTGAGGATGCCAAGGAAATCGCCCGAATTTACAACCAGGGCGTGCAGGACCGTGCCGCCACCTTTGAGAATTCCTACGTAACGCCGGAAGAGCGCTACCTGTGGATAGTTTCCCGTCCCGATCAATACCCCGTGCTGGTGGCGGAAGTAAAGCACACCATGATGGGCTGGTCTTCGCTCACGCCCTACAGCCCGCGCGCCTGCTACAAAGGCATCGCCGAGCTGAGCATCTATGTGGAGCGCACGCTGCGCGGACACGGCGTGGCTCACCCGCTGATGAAGGCCATGCAGGATGCGGCGCGCGAAAAGGGATTTTACAAGTTGGTGGGGCGCCTGATGGCCGATAACGAACCCGCGCGCATCCTCTGTCAGCAGATGGGCTGGAAAGAAGTAGGGGTGCATGAGAAACACGGGAAACTGGGCGGCGAGTGGCATGACCTTTTGCTGGTGGAGTTCGTGATCCCCGAGAATATGAAGTAAGCTGCCGTACCGCTCTCCAGTTGCCGAAATACCTGTGCTCAGCGCTTTGGAGTGCGGGAGAGTTAGCTCCCGCCTTTCGGTCCCGGCTTGACTTCGGGTTTCACTCCTACACTTTGCTGGGCTTGTGGGAAGAAGGCGGGAACATTGCTCCCGCACTCCCAGGCGCCTTCGACGCAAAAACATTTCCCTATGCAACTGTCGCGCATCGTAAAGTGGATGGCCTTCGCGTTCGGGGGCGCCGTGCTCGCATCGGCCGCTTGGGCGCAGGTTTCTGCTGCAACTCCCGATCCCAACCTTCAGCAGACGCTCTTGTTTGTGGGCGATGTAATGCTCTCCCGCAGCGTGGGCGCCAAGATGAAAGCGGTGAAGGACTGGAACTATCCCTTCGAGAAAATTGCTGACACTTTGCGAGCGGCTGACCTCACCTACGCCAATCTTGAATGTCCCGTCTCGGATATTGGAGCCAACCAGCATCACCTCTACTCTTTTCGCGCCGACCCGCAGGTGATTAGCGGCTTGAAGTTCGCCGGCTTCAGCGTGCTGGGCGTGGCCAACAATCATATGTACGATTGGGGCCGCCCGGCGCTGCTCGATACTGTGCAGCGGCTGCGCCAGGCGGGCTTGCATCCCGTGGGCGCAGGCGCGAACGAACTCGAAGCGCACTACCCGGAGATCGTGAACATGAAGGGCGTGCGCGTTGCCTTTCTGGCCTACGTTGGCATCCCGCCCCAAGAGGCCAGCGCTGACGCCGACCAGCCCGGCGTGGCGTGGCTGGAAGGCGACCGGGTGATGAGCGACATTCGTTTTGCCCGCCCGCTCGCCGACGTGCTGATCGTCTGCCTGCACTGGGGCACGGAGTACGCGCCTAGACCCGACCGCAAACAGGTGGATCTCGCTCACCAGATGATTGACGCGGGCGCCGACCTGGTGGTGGGCGGCCACCCGCACGTAGTCCAACCCTGCGAGTTCTACCACGGTCATTGGATCGCCTACAGCCTGGGCAATTTCATTTTTGATCAGCACTGGCCCAGCACCCATCACGGCCTCATGCTGCGCGTCACGCTGACCGGCAGGCAGTTGACCGACGCCACGCCCATTCCCATTACCATCGATAACGGGTTCCAGGCGTTTCTCACTCCACCCGCGCCACCTAAACCTGAAAAGGGGAAAGCACCAGTTCTTCGAGCGCAGTGAAAAATTGAGTGATTGGAAGATCGGATGATTGAGTGATTGAGCGACCGGGTGATTGAGTGATTGGAAGATCCGGTCATTTTTCCATTTCCCGTTTCCCGGTTTCAGTGCTGCCGATTCGCGACGCTCCATGCCAGACTTCCGGCTCTCCAATCCTCAATCCCATCCCACTCCCTTCCCTCAAAACGGGAATAGCGCAGGGCATACAACCTTTTTGTTGATTCTAAAAGACATTCCGGCTTCGTTCGTCATTTCCGTCCTCCAATCCTTGTCCCAAGCACCCAGCCCCCAGCACTTTGCTCCATACCCGAATTCCTGCTCCCTGCTCCCACTTTTCTTTTCCTGTCTGCCGTCTACAATCCACTGTCTACCGCCTGTAGTCAATCGGGTGAAACCCTGATACCGCCTTAGGGGTGGGTATACCTGTCGTCCCCTCTTACTTACGGTCCTTCCGTCTTCAGGCCTCTGGCTCTCGACTCCTGACTTCTGACTCCAGGCTGAGCGTTGATCTTGACTCTCCTGCCGGGATGGCTCAGAATCTTGGAATCTGGCCAAGCGTCAAAGGCACAGTTTGGTTGAACTGTGGGAAGTGGTCCAGTTTGCTTTAGCGGCGGTCCAGCATTCGCGGGACGGTCGTCAATGATATCAGTCAGTGAAATCGGCGGTCAGAGACCGCCGCTACAAAGGGCGAAACGGGGCTGCCATGAACAAAATGTTATCTTCTGTCACCAAAGTGTTCCTTCTGGCGTGGGTGGTGCTCGTTTTTGCGGGAGCCGCCACGGCCCAGGACGATTTCACTTACCACGTGAATCCTCCGCGCATACCCCTGACCCGAAGCGAGGTGATTCCGACTTCGATTCCGTTTTGTAGCAATGGCCTGGTGATTTGCTACTCGCCTCAATTCGTTCGCGCGGCTTACAATTTTCCCGCCAACCTCGATGGGCGCGGCCAGACGATTCTGATTGTGGATGCCTATGGCAGCCCGACCATCCGGCACGATTTGGCGGTGTTTGGTTAACTTTACGCCGTTCCCGAGCCGCGTTTGGAAAATGGGACGGAAATGCCCTTGTGTTCCTCCCTGCCCGGCGTTAAGGTGCCAATGCGTTTCAATCGTGTAGCTCTGAATCGTCCATCGAACTGGAAACTACTCCCGGAAGTCCTTCTTGGAGTAGATTCGGGGGTGAGAATCCATGGTCAAGAAACCGTCATTCGAAGCTGCCCTTAGCCTTGCAATCTTCCTTTTGGGAAATATTTCAATCTTAGGCCAGAATGTCCAAGTTTACCCGGACGTTTTTCGGGAGGTAAATCACACGGTTTCGCTTCCTCTGAGGGATTTGAGACCTGACCTTTCCCTGGGTACTGTTGGCCATAACGTGGTTCTGCCACGCCTCACCTCCCACCATGAAATTCACCAAGCTAAGCCTGATCCAGTTCGGCAGATGACGCCGGGGCCACCTGTCCGAACAAAAGGCGGGCTGAATTTTGACGGTTTGACTGTAGAGGGCTGGTGGCCACCTGACGCCAATGGGGCTGTCGGCTCCAGCCAGTACGTCCAGTGGGTGAACTTTAAATTCGCCGTTTATGACAAGTCAACCGGGGCGCTACTGGCAGGACCCCTCGCGGGGAATGCGCTTTGGGCCAACCTCGGCGGTGCATGCGCGTACTTCAATAGCGGCGACCCGATCGTTCAGTACGATAAGCTGGCTGGCCGCTGGGTGCTAGCTCAGCCGGTTTTCACACCACCCTCTTATGCGTATTGTATCGCCGTCTCACAAACTTCAGACGCCACTGGCGCATATAATTTATACGAATTTCCCATATTGCCCTTCCCCGATTACCCCAAACTGGGCATTTGGTCCGATGGTTACTACGCCACCTTCAATATGTTCCGAGGGTTTACATTCCTTGGAAGTTTTGCCTGCGCGTTTGACCGGGCGAAGATGCTAGCTGGCAGATCGGCTACAATGCTGTGCTTTAATTCAAGATATGACAGTCTGCTGCCTTCCGACATCGATGGCACCATTCCCCCACCAGCCGGCGAGCCGGCTTTCTTCGTCAATTTCGGTTCAAACTCGCTTAACTTTTGGAAATTTCACGTGGATTTTGCGAACAGTAAGAACTCCACTTTTATTGGCCCCACAAACGTGGCAGTGGCCCCTTTTACCGAAGTGTGTGGTGGCGGATTTTGTATTCCGCAAGGTGGGACCTCCCAGAAGCTCGAATCCCTTGCCGACCGTCTAATGTACCGATTCACTTACCGAAATTTCGGCGATCACGAATCTTTGCTGGTTAATCATTCGGTCACCGCGGACTCGGCGGCGGGCGTGCGCTGGTACGAGATTCGCAACCCGAATATCAAACCCACTATCTTTCAGCAGGGTACCTTTGCGCCGGCGGATGGGCATTACCGTTGGATGGGCTCGATCGCAATGGACCGGTCGGGTGACATTGCAATTGGCTACAGCAAGTCGAGCAGCACCATGAGCCCGGCCATTTTTTACACGGGACGAGTGCCCACCGACGCGCTGGGGATGATGGAGTCCGAAACTCAGATCATCGCGGGTGGAAGTTCACAACCAGACGTGAGCCGCTGGGGCGACTATAGCTCGATGAGCCTAGATCCCATCGATGACTGCACCTTTTGGTACACCACCGAGTACGTGCAGAGCGTGAGTTCTCCAGGCCCAAGCACGCGTATCGCATCATTCAAGTTCAAGGCCTGCGGGAAGGCTTCCGGGCCTGATTTTTCTGTTGGGGTATCGCCCAGCTCCCAATCTGTTGCTCAGGGAGAAAGCGCCAGCTACAATGTCACAGTGGATGGGATCAAGGGCTACAAACGTCTCGTGAATCTTAGTGCGAGTGGTCTGCCGGCCGGAGCCTCGGCGGAATTTGATCCCTCTTCGGTAACCGGATCCGGTTTATCCACAATGTCCATCAACGTTGAATCTGGAACATCCACGGGGACCTTCTTGGTGACGATGACAGGAACTGAAGTCGCGAACGGCCTGGAGCACTCGGCCCAGGTAATTCTAGTGGTCACCGCCCCCCGACCCCCACAAGTTCCATGACGGCGGGTTTCGATTTCGCCACGGGGTGGGGAACGCCCAACGTTGCCAATTTGATCCCTGACTTGGTTGCCGCCGCGTCCCAATGATCGGGCGCAAGACTCATCAGTAATACCTTCCCCAGCCCGGAACCAAGCGGCCAAAGCTTGCTGCGATTCAGAGTGCCTGGTTCCGCCTTTACGCTTTTGCCGCCCTGTGCCTTATCTGCGCGCGCGGTGGCCGAGTTTGGCGTTAATTAAGCGGGGTAGAATCTGTGCATTAACGGCTGAAGGCGTGGCTTGCCGGGACAGGCGCAGAGCTTGACTCCGGCGATAAGCGGGGAGATACTATGCCCGCCCAAGACATGGCGAAGCGAAGTGTCAAATTCAAAATTCAAAATACTGGAGGGCTTTGAGGTAAAAGGCCCCGAAAGAGTTCCGAGCTGGATTTGAGGAGAGCCCAACCAGGGGTGGGATTTTGTCTATGGGGCCAGGTTGCCCTGAGGTGTTGGTCGCCGCAGTCAAAAACCTTAAGGGTTGAAACTAATCATAGCGATAATGGAGAGAGTAAATATGCGCCGATTCACATGGGGAATTCTCAGCACCTTGTTGGTTGTGGTTGTGTTTGCGGCCGGCTGCGCAAAGCAAGAGACAGGCCCGCCGCCTCCGGAGATTCCGCCCGATGGCATCACGGGCATACCGGCGCCAGTAGACCGTGACACCACTGTATCTGCGGTGGACAATCCGATTGCCGGTGCGGTCAAAGAAGTAAAAGCCAAGGTCCTGGACAAGGATGCCGACGACAAGACCAAAGGCTTGGTGCGAGTCAAGGTGCTTGACCTTGATGGGCCGGTTGATGTCAGTGATAGCACTCACCTGGAAGTCTGGAAGCCGGGCTCTGATCCGGAAGAACAAAAGCCGGAGCTGGCCGATTGGGCTTCCCATGAGCCCGCCGTAACGCCGGGAACATGGGACATTCGCCTGATTTACCAGGAGAGTGATGTCTGCAAGGCTGAAGGATGGATCAGGAATGTGCCGGTGGTAGCCGGCAAACTCTGGAAAGCCGAAGTGATATTTGCGGCGCCGATGCAGTGGGTGCGTGTCTACGGCACGCTGGGTGGAAAAGACGTGGCTGACAATATGCACATCGAAGTTTTTAAGGCGGGCACGGATCAGCAAGAGTTCCAGCCCATTACCAACTTCTGGAGCACCAACAAGGTGCCCTTGCTGGCCGGAAACTACGATCTGCGCGTCACCTACGACAAGGATAATGTAAAGGCCAAAGGGGCGCTCGCCACCTTTGCCGTGGGCGGCAATCATGGTGTCCAAAAGAAGACCATAGCGCTTACCAAACAATAGCGGCGCAAAATATGACCTGCGACCGGCCAGAATTCGCACACTCTCCAGGGTCCGGCTTGCTCCGTGATCCTGGAGATCTCCGGGGTGTGGGCCTTTGCCTGTCGCCTTTCCCCGAATTCACATATTAATTTGTGGCTTGCTGTGGCGGCGCAGGTACCAGCAGGGCGGATAGCCCAGGTGGGGGAAAATTGAATTCACGCACACCTGGTCCTGGGGCGGATTGAAATAAAATTCCGTCTTGCCGTCTTTCTGTTTTACCGCGTAGGTGGTTTGGACTTTCACCGTTCCCAAAGGCTTGCGGTTTGCGAAAATCCTGAAGCGAACCAAAAGATAATCGCCCGCATACAAAACGCAAAGCGCGAAAAATGCGAGGGCGAAAGTGCGCTTTATGATTTTGCGTAGCGGCAATGGATTTATTCAAATGGTCGAATTTTTTCGACGCCCTTTTACCGTAGCGGTCAAATTATGAGCGGCGAAAAAGACGGCGCTTCGCCGATCCGCCGGGATGAAGTCCGACCGCCCTTACCACCCCGAACTTCCACTATATTCCATCAGTCTTGCCAGCTCAAGCGGTGCGGCACAGCTAAGCGAGCGCGGCCTTTGACGGATGTGAGCTTTCCAATGAAGGCGAAGGAATATCTCAAGCAGATTGGGTCGAAGCCGTGCGGAGCGGGGCGCGCAGATCGCGGATAACAACATCGTTGCCGGAAACAACATGACCCGGCTCCGCGGCATCTAAGTATTCAGATTCGGAGGGAGTGAAGCATTGGCTCGATCCGGATCGTGAAAGGAGGGCAGAAGCTATGAAACGAATTTTGATGGCGTCAGCCATTGCCCTTTTGGCGGTCTTAAGTTTTGCCCCCGTGGCCTCAGCCCGAGGGCGAGTGTTCATTGGTGGTGGTTACGGATTTTATGGTCCCCGCTTTTACGGCGGGTGGTACGGCCCTGCGTGGTACGGCCCCGGCTGGTATGGCTATGGAGGGCCTTACTATTACGGCGCTTACCGGAACACCGGAAACGTAAAGATTGAAACCCACGTGAAGGGGGACTCGATTTTTGTTGACGGGGGTTACGCGGGAAGAACGGGCAAGCTCAAGAAATTTCCCCTGCGGCCGGGAACGCACACCATTGAATTGCGCGACCGCAGCGGGCACACCTATTATCAGGAGCGTGTGGAAGTGATTCGCGGCCGGACCATCGAAGTCAGGCCCGGGTTACGAAGCTAAGGTCGTGGTCCACATTCCCGGCGGGGTGTTATCTCCTCATCCAGCCCAGGAATGGCCACGGCCATGTGAGCCCGGGCACTCGCCCACGAGGCCCGGGCTCGGGCGGGGGAGACCAATTTAATGGATTGAGCTTACTGGCATGCGCCACGATTTGCGGTCACGCCCTATTGTCCCTGGTTTTCCTTAACCGTTGGTCAAAAGTTGTTTTTTTCTTCAGATGGTCAATGTCTATCCGGAAAGGTTGCAACGTTGGATGGAGTGCAAGACGTAAAATTGGGAGGGCTGCGGCCCTTCTGCCCCACGCCGCCCTCCTTCACTGACGCGGGGCCAGCCAGTTGGAGCGCCCTTGTGGTCGCCCTGCCAAAATGGGCACGCACCAAGCGTGCCCCTATCCTTCTTTCAACTTAAATCCGGCCAGATTGCCCAGCCCATCGTAGGCGGCGGCCTTGTACATTTCCGATAATGTGGGGGCGTTGAAAACGGAATCGATCAGAGCATGGAGGCTGCCTTCGAGCTCGATCACCATCATTCCGATGTGGACGAGGTCGGTGGCGTTTTCGCCGATCATGTGGACGCCCAGGAGGCGAAGATTATCGCGTCGGAAAATGAGTTTGAGCAACCCGTGGGTCTCGCCCACCATTTGTCCGCGGGCGTTATTCTGGTAACGAGCGCGGCCCACCTCATAGGCAATGCCCTTGGTCTTGCACGTCTCCTCGGTTTCGCCCACGGCGGAAATTTCCGGGATGGTGTAGATGCCGAGAGGCAGCGCTTCCGGCAGGCGTTGCTTGTACTTCAGGTCGAAGGCGTGACACACGGCCACGCGCCCCTGCTCCATGGAAGTTGAGCCGAGGGCCGGGAAGCCGATCACATCGCCGGCGGCGTAGATATGGGGGACGGAGGTCTGGTAGTGTTCGTTCACGGCCACGGTGTGGCGCTCAGTGAGATTGATTCCCGCCTTTTCAAGGCCCAGACCTGCTACCGTGGGGGCGCGACCAGTGGAGAGCAGCGCGGTCTCTGTTTCAAGAATCATTCCGGACTTCATGGCGACGCAAACGCCGTTGTCATTGGTCTTAACCGATGCGGGGCGGTCATTGAAAATCAACTGAAGGCCGAGAAACTCCAGGCGGTCCTTGAGCCGGGAGGAAATTTCCAGATCCAGAAAGGGCAGCAGCCGGTCGCCGCCCGCCACCAGGATCACTTTCACGCCCAGCGCGGCAAACATGGAGGCGTACTCGCAGCCAATCACGCCGCCACCCACCACCACCATGCTGGCGGGTATGCGGTCCATGGCCAGGATGGTGTCCGAGTCGAAGATGAGGCGGTCGTCAAAGGGAATGTCGGGCGGGCGATGAGGTTGGGAGCCGGTGGCGAGCAGAATGTAGTCCGCCGTCAGAGTTTCCGTGCCCCCGTCGGCCAATTGGACCTGGATGGTGTGAGGGTCTTCGAAAGAGGCGGAGCCTTGAAGCACGTCCACGTGATGAGCCAGCAGGTTGCTGAAGACCTTCGTGCGCTCCAGGCTTACCACTTCGTCTTTGCGGTGCATAAAGTCGCGCACCGTCAGGCCTTTTTGCAGGGAGTAGTCAATGCCGTAGAGGCCCCGTTGCAGCAGCCCGGAATAATAAAGAGCCGCTTCACGCAAGCACTTGCTGGGGATGGTGCCGGTGTTGACGAAGATGCCGCCCACCCAGCGGCCGCGCTCCACCAAGCCGACTTTTTTGCCAAAATAGGCCGCTTGGGCGGCGCCCTTCTCGCCCGCCGGTCCGGAACCAATCACCACCAGATCGAATTTTTTCATGGTTTGTCTTTCCGCCCTAGGGGTGGAAACAAGCGGCACTCTCGGTTGCTGTCATGGAGCCGGAAAACGGATACGCAGGCTGGCTTGCCCAATGACCGGCCCCGGTTCGTCGCATGTATCATAAGGCAGTTGGCACGCGGTAGCGTGCAAAAAATGCAGGTGAGACTCTCTAACGAGATGGGTTTCGGCGTTGACAGCCGGCTGCAGAGGGCTTCTAACCAGGCGGGGAGGCTTGAGTGCAAAACAAATGATGAATTATAAACTATGAATATTATTATTTAATATTACTGTAAATTAGATATCCTCAGTTAACAATTTATAATTTATAATTCATAATTCATTCGTATCTTAACGCCACCATGGGGTCAACTTTCGTTGCCCGGCGGGCGGGAACGTAGCAGGCGGCCAGAGCGACCGCCACCAGCACCAGCGAGGCAAGAGCGAAAGTGGCCGGATCGGTGGGTTGCACGCCGTAAAGCAGGCTGGCGATGAAGCGCGACAGGCCCCACGCGCCCGCCAGGCCGCCGGCCACGCCCGCCAGGGCGATGCGCGCGCCTTCGCGCAGCACCATGCCCAGAACATCCTTGCTTCTTGCGCCCAGTGCCATGCGGATGCCCAGTTCGTGAGTGCGCTGCGCCACGGAATGGGCAATCACGCCGTAGATGCCCACCGCGGCCAGCAGCAGCGCCAGTGCGGCGAAGAGGCCGAGCAGCAAGGCTACGAAGCGTTGCTGAGAGGAGGACTCAAAGACCACATCCGACAATTCGCGCGGGTCATAGATCGGCAATTGATTGTCGATTTCATGAATGGCGGCGCTCACGGCGGAAAGCTGGCTCAGAGGCGGGACGGAGGCTCGAACCACCAGCGTCCCCCCCGAGTTAAAGCTCTGAAATTGGGAAAAGTAGGCTTCGGGAGCAGGATGATCCTGGTCCAGGCCGTATTCGCGCACGTCACCTACCACGCCCACCACCGTAATCCATTTGGGCTTCTGGTAATCGTGGGCGAAGTGCTTGCCGAGGGGATCCTGGTTGGGCCAAAACCGGTTGGCCATGGTCTGGTTGATGATGGCGGCCTCGGGAGCGTCGGCATTGTCGCGCAGATTGAAGTCGCGGCCCTTGAGCAAGGGAATCCGAAGCGTCCTGAAGTAATCCGGCGTCACCCAGCACCACTCCACTAGCGGACTGGACCACATGTTTTTGGGAAGGGGCTGGCCTTCCACGTACACCACCCCGTTGCTTCCGCCCTGGAGCGGCAACGCGGAAGTGAACGAAACGGAATTTACTCCGGGAAGGTTTTGAAGGCGCTGCTGTGCCTGCTCATAAAATGCGGACGTATCCTGTTTCTTCGGATATCGGGCATCGGGGAGCGAAAGTCTCGCCGTAAAGACATTTTGAGCATCGAACCCCGGCTGTACTCCGAGCAATCGAACCATGCTCTTGATGGCCAGTCCCGCACCCACGGACATCATGAGGGCAAGTGCAAGTTCTGCGGTGGTCAGCAGGCTTCGGGAGAAACGATGCGGAGCCGTCATGGTTCGGGTGCTTTCCTTGAGAGTATCATGGAGGTCGGGTTGGGAGGATTGGATTGCAGGGATAAGTCCGGCCACGCTCCCGGCGAGGAATGCGAAAAGGAAAGTGAAAAATAAGACAGAGCTATCCAGCTTGACCGATACGATTTCCGGAATATAGCCGGGGGGCGCGGCATGCAGAAGCAGGCGGAGGGTCGCCTCGCCCACCAACACGCCCAGAGAGCCCCCCACGACGAAGAGCAGCACGCCCTCGGTGAGCAATTGGAGGATCAGCCTCCACCTGCTACACCCGAGCGCCGCCCGGACCGCCAGCTCGCGCTGGCGTCCCACCGCTTTGGCCAGCATCAGGTTGGCTACGTTCACGCAGGCGATGAGGGTGAGGAATCCCACCGTAACGAACAGCACCAGCAGGGCGGGGCGGACGCGCTCGGTCAAGCGGGCCTGAAGGCCCACTACTTTTGCTTCCACCCCGGCGTTCGTATCTGGATATTGCTGGGTCAGTTGATGGGCGATCGTTTCCATATCCGCGCTGGCGCGCTCAAGAGTCACGCCGCTTCTCATCCGTCCCAGCACCCACATCCAATGATTGCCGCGTGACTTCCGCCAATCAGGCGACTGAAGATTGAGCGGAATCCAAAACTCAGGCTTGTTGCCCCAAATGTGCGGAAACTCAAATTCGCGCGGCATGACGCCGGCCACGATGTAGGGACGCCCTTTCAGGGTGATTTTGCGGCCCACCGCACTGCGCTCGCCGCCGAAGGCGCGCTGCCACAGGCCGTAGCTGAGAATCACCACGCCATCGTGTCCAGGCTGGGTTTCGTCATCAGTGAAATTGCGGCCCAACGCCGGTGTAGCGCCGAGCATAGGGAAAATTTCAGGCGAGACTTCAAAGCCTTCAAGCTGCAACGGTTCCGAGGTGCCGGTGAGCGTGGCGCCCGTAACCGTAACTGCCGCCATAATGTCAAATACCTTGTTCTGCGCTTTCCAATCCACAAAGTCCGGGCCAGTGTCGGGGTATAGATTTCCCGGCCCGCTCGGCTCCGTCTCCCAAATAGTGACCAGCCGGGCGGCGTCATGATAAGGCAACGGCTTTAGAAGAACAGCATTCACCACGCTGAAGATGGCGGTGTTCACTCCAATCCCGAGCGCCAGCGTGAGCAAGGCAACCACCGTGAAGCTGGGGCTCTTGCCCAACATGCGGAGGGCGTATTTTAAATTCTGGATGATTGTGGTCATAAGGCGCCGCCTTCAGCCGCGAAGGCTTCTTTTTCTAATCCACAATTGAGTGATTGGGCGATTGTTTGATTTAAGGCAGAAGACCCTTCTCAGATTTTTTGAATCGCCCAATCACTCAATCCTTCTACAGGTTTCCCCGGTCCGAATCTACCGAGACGGGTCCATTCACGGTGGACATTCGAATCGTGGGATTTGCGCCGCCGAATTCGATGTAGCGATTGTCATCGTCCCAGGTTCGATTGGATTTGCTGCATTGCGTGGCGTGGCAGCTCACGGGAGATCGGCCGGACATTTCCACACGCACGCCGGACTCGAAGTTAGCGGGTACTTCAAGCGAGAGAGGGCCGTTTTCGGTGTGCGCGGTGACTCCTCCGGCGCCCCAACGGTTGCCGGCCAGAGCGACGCTGATGGGTCCGTTCTGGGTTTCGAGTTTAAGGGCTCCGCCGTTGCCAGACATGCTGATGGGCCCGTTGACGGTGTGGGAGTCTATTTCTCCCGAGCAGTTCTTTACCGAGATTGGACCATTCTCGCTGTGTGCCGCTACTTTGCCGGAGAGGTCGCGCAAGCCGATGGGTCCGTTGTGCGCTTCCAAGCTCAGGTTTGACCCCTTGGGAGCTTTGACGATCAGATAAACCGTCCACTCCGAATCCCCGGGGCCGTTGGCCGTCACTTGACTGCCGCTGACCGAAACGGAGATTTCTTTCAGCAGGCCGTCACTCGCGGCGCCCTTGCAGGCGGTGACGGAGTAATCATTTCCCGTCCATCCCACCACTTGAAGGCCGCCGTTCCGGGCGGCGTCCACTTCGAGAGGGGCGGCAGAGTTCGGAACGGTGAAATGTTGCTCGGCCCGCGCGGCGTCGTGACCTTCATACTCGAAATTGAGGTCATCACATGAATTCACCATGCCGTGACTGTGTGTGGAGAGGCCGTCGCGGTAATGTCTTGCCTGAACTTTACCCGTGTTGAAAAGGATGGCAGCCGCCGTTGAGCACGCCGCCAGAGTCCAAAGCATTCGATTTTTCATTGTGAATTTCCTCCCGTTCCATTTGATAGACGCGCAAGGGGAGAAATAGTTAGGTGGAAGACAAGATTAATTATGAATGCCGAAGTATGAAGTATGGATTGACGACGCTGCGGGGGAACATCCGGAAATGGGCAGGGCACATGTGTGGCCTTTCCTGATGGAAAGGCTCCGATTTAAGTCTTGCCTGAAGCGTCCACTGTTGAAAAACTCGCGCTACATAAACGGCTGGTGGATGGCGGGGCGGAGCGAAAGGGCGCGGCTCAAATCGGCTTTCAGGATTTTGATGGCCTGCGCCGGAGTGCTGACGAAGCTGATCAGTTTCATGTCCGCGCGGGCCACGGTGCCGCTTTGGATCATTACCTCAAAATTGATGACCCGCTTCCAGTATTTTTCGCCGTAGAGGATGATGGAGGCGCGGTTCCTCATTTTATTGGTTTGCAGCAAGGTGAGAAATTCCCACATTTCGTCCATGGTGCCAAAACCGCCGGGGAAAACGATCAGTGCCTGAGCGGGTTGCGCGAACCAGAGCTTGCGCATGAAAAAGTATTTGAATTGCAAACTCAATTCCGGAGTGATGAAGGGATTGGGCATCTGCTCCATGGGCAGGGTGATGTTCAAGCCGACGGATTTGCCGCCTGCCTCGGCGGCGCCACGGTTGGCGGCCTCCATGATGCCGGGCCCACCTCCCGAGCACACCACCAGGAAATTGGGGCCGTGCTTGAGGGAGAGCGACCACACGGTAAGCAGGCGGGACACCTCGCGGCATTCCTCGTAATAGCGCGACATCTGGACGGCGCGCCGGGCGGCGCCAATCTCCGCCGCGGTGGCGCGCGCGCCGCCATTCCTGGACTTCCGCGTGAGTTCGTTCAATTTCCGCACCGCGACGTCGCGGGGCAATATACGGGCGGAGCCGAAGAAAACCACGGTATTCTTGACGCCTTCGCGGCGCAGGCGCGCCTGCGGCTCCAGATATTCGGCCAGGATGCGCAGCGAGCGCGCATCATTGCTCTCCAGAAACCTGTAATTGTGGTAGGACAATTCCGGCAAATGATTACGAAACTCCTGCGTTTTTCTTTTGGGGGGCATAGTGTCTGTCGGCTCGCCGGCCGTTTTAATTGAAAGTCCGCGGCAAAGGGCTCGCGGACCCCGCGGCAAATTCCATACCGGGGTAGATTTCTTCAAACGACTGCCCGCTGTCAACTGTTAATTTGGACCATCGCCCGCAGGTTCGGTGGTTTTCAAACCATCCCTCCAAGTCTTTTTTCGCGCCCTCGGCTCCACCGGCCGAGTGAACGCGAGTGGTGGTCTTATTCGGGATCGGATCCCTTTTGAATCACCCGAACGTCCCTGCTTTTCCCGATGCCTTGGCGGTGGATTCCCGCTTGCGCGGGAACGACATCATGGGGGATCTCGCGGCACGCCCATGAACCCAATACTTGCGCGCGCTAACTTGCGCCACGATTTTGAATGAGGTAAGGTGAAATTCAATTCATTCCGGATTCGATGGGTGGAGGCACACGGTGAAAAGAACTCTGATGGATCGGCGATCTTTTCTGGGAGCGGCCACCGGCTCGCTGGCGCTCAGCCGCATGTCGACGCCCGCACGCGCCAATCTGGCCGGTGAACGCGGCCTTCGCCTTTCCACCACCTGGTGGCTGGTGAGCCAAATGCCGGTGCCGGACGCCCTGGCCTTGCTGGCGCGCCTGGGCTACGACGGTTACGAAATGTTCGACTGGCGCGACGCCAAGCAACTCGATACTTTCATCAGCCTCAAGGACAAATATCCTCTTCATTGCGAGTGCCTGGTGGGGAACAAAGGGGTGACGGCGCCGGGATGCGGGTTGGTAAATCCGCGCGAGCGCGAGGAGTTTCTGCACCAGATGAGCATGGCGGTTGAGGCGGCGAAAAAGATGGACAGCCCGCAACTGGTCACGCTAACCGGAAACGAGCTCGGCGGCATGCCGCGCTCCGAACAGATGACGAATGCTGTGCAAGCCCTGCGCGCCGCCGCTCCCATGCTGGAAAAGAACGGAATCACTGCCGTGGTTGAGATCCTGAACACCTACGTGAATCACGCCGGCTACTTCCTCTATCGCGTTCGCGACGGAGCGGAAATGATCGACCGGGTGGGCAGCCCCAACGTCAAGCTGTTGTTTGACATTTATCACGTTCAGATTATGGAAGGGAATTTGATCGAAAACATTCGTTCCAACATTGACCGCATCGGACACTTCCACATTGGCGACGTTCCGGGACGACACGAGCCGGGAACGGGTGAGATTAATTACCGCAACGTCTTCAGGGCCATATACGAGCTGGGAGACAGGTACAAAGGTTCGGCGGCCCTGGAGTACAGCCCCCTGGCGCCGGTGGATGAAAATCTGGCCGCCATGCGGAAAATGGCGAACTTCATCTGACATGAGCAAAAGGCGGACAGACTCCCGGGTCCGGTTGTAATACGGTCTTCAAATGGACTGATTCTCCGTGGGCCGAATTTACGGATTTATTTCGGATGGAAATTTCAGGGCGGGCGCTAAGTCTCTCCCCTACCCGGCAATTCGTCGGCTGGGCGCGGCTTGCATTTTCATGTGGGGGCTGGCCGCCTCCGCCATTTTATTCTCCTTCATCGCCCTGGGTGCAGACCAAAAGGACAAAGCCGCCTCACTCTCCTCCTACCATAACGCCCGGCCCATCGTCGAATGGTCCGACGGGGAAGTGGTCAGAAAAATGCCGGAGCTCCGGGGAATGGAGCCCGCCCAAAATCAGGAACCTCTGCCGGATATTCTGCGCAAAGTGGGGGAGAAAGTTCAGGCGTTTTTCCATAACCTCATTAGTACCGCCTCCGTGGAGGACATTCATCAGGAAAGGACGGGGATCAACAACAGCGCGAGCTTGAACTCGATGAGGTTGAACTATCTCCTCCTGGCGTCTCCGGACCAGAAGGGCCCCGGCCTGCGCGAATATCGCACCGATTCCAGGGGCAAGCCCGCCGTACTCCGCAGCAAATCCGGGAAGTTTATTCTCACCAGCGGCTTTGCCGCTGTCTCCATCTACTTCGACCCCAAATATCAGGCGAATTCGCAATTTCGATTCCTCGGTAAGAAGATGGTCAACGACCGAGAGATCTTGCTGGTGGCATTCGCGCAGCGGCCCGACCCGAAATATTCCCTGGGTGGTTTCACATCCCTCGAAGGGTCAGTTCCAGTTCTGGTTCAGGGCCTCGCCTGGATTGACCCGGCTGATTTCCAGATCGTGCGCATGAGGACTGACCTGCTGGAGCCCCAGAACAAGGTCAGCCTGGAACGCCTGACCACGGATGTGACATTTCGCGAAGTCCGATTTAAGGGTTCGCAGGCCGCCATGTGGTTGCCACGCGAGGTGGACGTCACCGTGATTTACCAATACACGACCTACCGGAACCAGCACCTCTATTCGGATTACAAATTGTTCAACGTCGAAGCCGGATCAAAAGCGGGAGGCAAGGCTTCCGACAGGAGCCCGGAGTGAGCCACCGAAGAAAATACATTTACCTGTGCGTTGTTGCGATCTCCTGGTTTCAATTTCCGGCTGCTAATGGCATTAGCGGTGGGGTGCCCTTGGTTGCGTCATTTGCCCCGCAGCAGAACGCGCCCATTTTAAATGATATCGTCCCGCCGAACATCCTCGAGAAATCCACGCCGCAGATCATAAAAGATTTCCCGCAATTGGACGGGCTGGAGCCGGTCTCGGATCAGAAAGACCTCCCCGCCATCCTCCAGAAAGTTGGAGAGAATGTGGAGGCCTATTTTCATAATTTCGTCAGCACCAGCGCGCAGGAGGAAGTTGTTCAGCAACGTCTGCGGCCCAATGGAAAGGTGGAGGGGTCCCTCAAGCAGAAATTTCGCTACCTGCTGGTCTCTTCCGGCCGGGAGAAAGATTTTGATCTGGATGAATTTCGAATGGATAAGAAGGGGCGGCCCGCCCAGCAAAAAGTCTTGTGGGGAGGGACATTGACCAAGGGCTTTGCCTCCATGCCCGCGCTCCTTCATCCTGATTTGCAGCCGGAAAGCCGGTTCAGCTTGCTGGGCCGGCAGCTCCAAGAGGGTGGGAATTTTCTTGTGGTCGCTTTTGCCCAGGAACCGGCCACGGCCGAATTCAAAGAAAAAATTGTGGGAGAATTGGGAACCCACACCGTTTTTTTGCAGGGGGTGGTGTGGATCGATGCCGCCAATTTCCAGATCGTTCGCATGTCCACTGAACTTCTGCCCGGTCCAATCCCGCAGCCGCTGATTCAACAAACCACGGACATCACTTTCGCCCGCGTCCACTTCGAAGGAATACCCGCATCGTTTTGGTTGCCTCAGCAGGTCGCTGTGGTCAGCGACCGTGTGGATGGCAGGCTTCGCAACGAACACCGATATTCGGATTACCAACTTTATGCTTCGCAGACAAGAATGATTTATCAGCCTCAGTAGGACCGGAATTGGAAAATCCAAGCCTGAAGCCGCAACCAGGCAAACGGTAAGATTGGGGAAACAGAAATCATCAAGTGAGCCGGCTGGGATTCGAACCCAGAACCCCTGCCTTAAAAGGGCAGTGCTCTACCATTGAGCTACCGGCCCACAATTTTATTTGAACGTCATGCAAGGTGCCGCCGAGGCCACCTCGGCCATTCGTTCGCCGGGCCGTGGATTCATCTAAGATAACCTACCCTGCCATTCTCGTAAACTGTAAAACGCAAGGGCGCGGCGTGGAATTTATCCGTGGCGGTCCTCGTGGTATATTGCCGCTTACTCGGTGAGACGAATTGCGCGGTCGAAAATTGATTTAAACTCCGCCGTCTGAAAGTTTGGAGGTCATCATGCGCAAGCGAAGGATTGGGCTGCTCACTTTTTCCGACGGGCGGAAATTTGCCCATGAGATGTTGCGAGAGATGAATCTCGAATTCCAGAATAAATTTCGCGCCCGCCTGGAGGCCACGGGCGAATACGAAGTGGTGGCGGGCGGGGAAATCGTCTGGCACCCGGAAGTGGCCAAGCGCGAAGGTCGCCGCCTGCTGCAAGCGGGCGTGGAGGCCACCGTTTTGAATTACGCCGTTTGGTGCTTTCCCCACCTGACGATGATGGCCACCGAGTTCGCTCCCGGCCCCTACCTGATGTTTTCCAACATCAATCCGAGTTATCCGGGCATGGTCGGCATGCTCGCGGCCGCGGGGGGAATGGACCAGGTGGGCCGCGCCCACGGCCGCGCTCAGGGTGATATTGCCGACGACCGTGTTTTGGCGCGGGTACAAAAGTTTCTCCGCGCCGCCGTGGCCGTTAGCCGCTTGAAGGGTGAGACGTTTGGGCTTTACGGTGGCCGCCCTATGGGTATGTATACCGCCGTGGCCAACGCCGACCAGTGGAAACGCGATTTCGGGATCGACGTGGAGCACATCGATCAGTACGAAATCATCCGTCGCTCCGACTTGGTGGAACCAGGCAAAGTGGAAAATGCTTTCTCGTGGCTGGAAAAAATGCTGGGCAAGAATATCCACTACGACGGCAAGAAACTGACCCCCGTGCTTTTGAAGCGGCAAATCCGCAGTTATTACGCCTGCCAGGAGATCAACCGCGAGAAGGCCATCGACTTCTTTGGCATCAAGGCCCAGCCCGAAATGACGGACAACTTCACCACCGAAGACATTATCGACGCCTTTTCCAACGACCCTTATGACTGGGACGGTCCCAAGGAGCCCGTGGTGTGCGCCACCGAGGCCGATATG
This sequence comes from Terriglobia bacterium, assembly GCA_035946625.1. Taxonomy (GTDB): domain Bacteria; phylum Acidobacteriota; class Terriglobia; order UBA7540; family UBA7540; genus DASYXZ01. Next base: position 29,998 of record DASYZE010000092.1, read on the forward strand.
GACGGCGCGCTCACCATGGAACTCTTCAAGCATGTGACCGGTGAACCCGTGCTCTTTGCCGACGTGCGCCACTATGACGCGGAAGATAATTTCTTCGATCTGTGCAACTCGGGCGCGCACGCCACCTTCTTCGCCGGGCGGTCGCGAAAGCCGGAAGACAATTTAAGGCAGGTTCATTTCTGGCCGGAGATTTTCTATTTTCCAGCGGGCGGCGCCTCGGTGATGCACTTTGCCCAGCCGGGGGAAGTGACGCTGGCGCGGCTCACCCGCCGCAACGGAAAATATTGGATGGCCATTGTGCCGGGGGAGTTCATTCAGTTCGATGAAAAGAAGAACTGGGCCAAGGCCGAAGCCACCACCCAAGAGTGGCCGCACGCCTTCGCCCGCTTCCAAGTTTCCGCCGATGAGTTTCTGGCCACTTACGATTCCAATCACATCCACGGCTGCTATGGAAATTGGGTGGACGAAATGGTTGAGATTGCGAAAATCCTGAAGATTGACTACCACATTTATGTATAGTAGAGACTCGATGAGTTAATCTAATCCCCGGTCTGAATTCTTGGAATTCGGCTCGATTCCTAGGGCTGAAAGCAGCAACGCTCCCTGCGGAGCAGAGGAGAAAAAACAGATGTCAATTAAAAATCCGTCAGCGTTATTGGTATTTCTCCTTCTTGTAAGCTCAGCTTCCGCACAGCGGCCCAATGCGCTCCAGTCCGCGCCAGACAAAGACCCGTTTGTCGGCACTTGGATGCCAAATCTAGAAAAATCTCGGCCGAAGCCTAGAATAAAAGAGAAATCTTACCCAACTACGATCACACGCGAGGGCGACGACCTGGTAGTTGCCTCAGCATATGAAAGCTGGTCCGACCGAATCCCGTACAAATACAAGATTCATTGTGATGGGCGCTCCCATCGAATTTCATTTGGCACGCTATCTTGCAGATATGCCGCCTCAAACACAATTGAAGGAGAAACGATACTTTGGCCTTCGCTAAGTCCGGGCGCGCCGATGATCCCCTTGAGCGGCAAACCCGACTACTGGACCCGAGAGGTGTCAGACGACGGGCAGGAAATGGCGATCTTCTATTTTAGGGACGGTGCGCGGAAAAAGCTCGCAAGTGCCTTCTTTTGGACTCGCGTGAAATAGAAACTTTTCCAGGCAGAGCGCCCGGGCCTACTTGAGGTGCGAACTACTTGCACTGGGCGAATTCAAGGAAATCTCGATGTATCCAAAGATCGATTACTACACCTACCCTTAATCTCCGGCCAGCTCACACCTGGTCACGCGGCCGGTTGCGGCGGACGTAGTCCATGTCCTGAACGGGTTCGGACTCGCACTCGAGGGCGATTACGGTGGCGAGTTCATCCGGCGCCTTTTCGGGCAAGCCGGTGAACTGAACCCGGAAATCGTCCTGTCGGAAATCCGCCTTCTGCCCGGTGGTGAGGACCTTGGCCGAAAGCACTTTGGTCCTCAGCCCTCCGATGCCGAAGCTGCTGCCGGGCCAGAAATAAACGTGGGCGTAGAGCGTGTTTCCTTGGCGGGTGAATTTGGCAAACACCGAGCGGTTGACCTGGCAGGGATCCGATTCGTAAATCGTCGCGCCGTGTTTCTCCATCCAGCGGCCCACACTGGTGAGGTCGCGGACGGACGGTTCAGGAATGGTCCCATCGCCCTTCGGCCCGATGTTGAGCAGATAATTCCCGCCGCCCTGGGCGCAAGTGGCAAGATTTCGAACGATTGTCTTGGGGCTTTTCCAATCGTCGTCGGCCCGCTGGAATCCCCAGCTATCGTTCATGGTCATGCAGCTTTCCCACGCGCGGCCGCCTTTTTCGGCCTGAATGCGCTGTTCCGGGGTTGAGAAATCACCCTGGAGTTTGTTCCGGTTGTTCACAATAATGTTGGGCTGGAGATCGAAAACCATCTTGTTCATTTTTTCGGATTCCCACCCGGCCGCGTCCAGCGGCCAGGCCACGTCGTACCACAGGACGTCGATGGTTCCGTAGTTCGACATCAGTTCGCGGATGAGTCCGTGCGTGTAGGCTACAAAGCGCTGGCGCGCGGCTTCGTCGGCGGCGCAGCGGGCGCCGTCGGGATGATGCCAGTCCATCAGGGAATAATAGAATCCCACCCGCAGGCCCTCAGCGCGCGCAGCCTCCACGTATTCTTTCACCAGGTCGCGTCCCGGCCCCTGCTTGGGGGCGCAATAGTTGGTCAACTGGGTGTCGAAGTTGCAGAACCCTTCGTGGTGCTTGGTGGTCATCACCATATATTTCTGCCCCGCGGCTTTGGCCAGCTTGGCCCAGGCGCGCGCGGCGTGGGGCACGGGCTTGAATCGCTTGGCCAGTTGCTCGTATTCCTTGATGGGAATGCCTTCCATCTCCAATGCCCACTCGTGGTGGCCGAGCACACTGTACAAACCCCAATGAATGAACATTCCGAACCTGGCCTGGTGCCACCACTTCATCCTGCGGGCGCGGTCCGCCTGAACTTCCGCGCTCTCGCCGGCAGGTTCCTGTTCCTGGCTGGCGATGCCGAGCGGGTGGAAACCTGCGGCAAGTCCCGCTCCGGCCATCAGGCCCGCGCCGCCACCCGCCAGTTTCAGATAATCGCGTCTTGATAAATATGACTTGGACATTGGATTATGTTCATCCTCTCCTGGTTTTTATTTCGACCGACACCATACTCCGGGGCGTCGCAGAGTGCAAGAGTTGTTGCGGGTGTCGAATGTAATCACGCTTCATGCGAGCCCGTCCGAAACGGGTCATTCCCGCGAAAGCGGGAATCCATTTCCTGTTCTGGGAGAGCTCGGGTGATTGCGGAGTGGATTCCCGCTTTCGCGGGAATGACAGCGGGTGGGAGCACGCTCTACGGGTAGCTGATATCACTACAGGTGTTTCAACTCCGATGTCCCCGGCCCGGTCGCGCCCCTGCTCTCGCGCTTCCGGAAGCATTTGATTGACAATATTTTGCCGCCAAGCATACTATCGTTTTCTCAATAATTTTACGTGGTCTTGATGAAATTTGGCCGGAGAGGCTTTCATGAAACTGGCGTATCTCGATTGCTCGTCCGGGATCAGCGGCGATATGTTTATGGCCGCCATGCTGGATGCGGGTCTGGAACCGAAACGACTCCTGGAGGAACTAAAGAAACTATCCCTGGGATTTTATGAATTCAAGCGCACCCGGGTGATGCGCGGCGGTTTGGCCGGGACTTTTATTGAGATTCGCGATCCGGGGAAGCATCCGGCGCGCCACCTGGCTGAAATCGAAAAGCTGATCGAGGAAAGCACGCTCGCCGATTCAGTGAAGGCCAACGCGCTGAAAATTTTTGGCCGCCTTGCCGAAGCGGAAGGCAAACTCCACAACATGCCGCCGGGCGAAGTCCATTTCCACGAAGTGGGGGCGCTGGATGCCATCCTGGATATTGTGGGCGCGTGCGTTGGTCTTGAATTGATGGAAATTTCCGAGTTGGTTTGCTCCTCATTGAACGTGGGCGGCGGAGTGATTGAGGCGGCGCACGGCACACTGCCCCTGCCCGCGCCAGCCACGGCGGAGTTGTTGAGGGGCTTGCCTGTCTATTCTTCCGGGAATGACGGTGAGCTGGTCACGCCCACCGGCGCTGCCATCGTTTCCACCCTGGCAGTGAAATTTGGCCCCATGCCTGCGATGAAGGTGGAGAGAATCGGTTATGGGGCGGGGAAAATGAATTTCCCCAGGCACCCGAACCTGGCGCGACTCTTCGTCGGGCAGAAGGAAGAGGCGGCTCAACCCGAAGTGGGTTCTCCCGGCGACGAACTGGTTTCCATCATCCAGGCCAACCTGGATGACATGAGCCCGCAGCTCTACGGCTATTTCGTCGAACAGGCGCTTAGCGCGGGCGCGCTGGATGTCACTTGCAGCCCGGTGCAAATGAAGAAAAACCGCCCCGGACTTGAGGTCAGCGTCATGTGCGAGACATCAAAAAGCGACGCCCTCGCGCAACTCCTCTTCGAGCAGACCACCACCATTGGCCTGCGGATTTATGAGGCGCGCCGCAAAGTTCTGGACCGCGAAGTCGTCAGCGTTGATACGCCCCACGGCCCCGTGCGCGTGAAGGTTGCCAGGCAAAATGGAAAGGTGGTGAACGCCGCTCCCGAATATGAAGACTGCCAGAAACTTGCCGGCGAGAAGTCAGTTCCCCTGAAAGAAATAATATTGGCGGCGCAAGTTGCTTTTCGGGGAAAATCTTAAAGGCAATTAATTTGTCGACTTAGGGTTAATCAATGATTATCACGAGCGAATATGTGGATCGGCTAACGTTTGAAGGTTTTGCCGTTGTTCGTGCCTGCATTGGGCCCGGCGAGGTCTTAAACCTTACTGCCGCCCTCGATTGCTTGGATACCACAAGTTCCATTCGGCGGTCCAACCAAGTGTACGCGATCCGGAATCTCTTGGATGTGCTCCCCGTCGTCCGCGAGCTGGCGAATTCGAGGAATATTCGCAGCCTCGTCGAGCCTGTGTTGGGGCCACAATGTTTTGCGGTGAAGGCGACATTATTTGATAAACGGCCGGAAGCGAATTGGACGGTACCATTCCATCAAGATCTTTCCATCGCCGTGCATGAAAGAAGGGATGCCAAAGGCTTTGGGCCGTGGTCAGAGAAAAAGGGAGTTCTGCACGTACATCCCCCGACTAAGGTATTGGAGGGGATGCTCGCGCTTCGCGTCCATCTGGACGATTGCGATGAATCGAACGCCCCTCTCCGAGTTATCCCAGGCTCGCACCTTCAGGGCCGGCTAAGTGCTGCGGCGATTGACGAATGGACATCAAGCCACCCATGCGTTCGCTGTAGTATTCCCCAAGGTGGCGTCCTTATTATGCGGCCTCTTTTGCTACACGCCTCGTCGCCCGCCAAGTCTCCAGCGCGCCGCCGAGTTATTCATCTGGAATTTGCGGCAGAGAATCTTCCTGAAGGGTTACAGCGGCACCACCGTCCTGGAAACACTTACAACTGAAAGCACGGACACATACCTGATGAAAACGTTTTACCTGACCACGCCTATCTATTATCCCAACGCCCGCCCCCACGTGGGCTCGGCGTACACGACGATTGTGTGCGACGTGATCGCGCGCTATAAGCGCATGTGCGGATACGATGTGGCCTTTCTGACGGGCACGGATGAGCACGGCGAGAAAATCCAACGTGCCGCGGAGGCTGCGGGCGTTTCGCCGCAGCAGTTTGTGGCCGAAAAACGAAAGCTGTTCTTACGGCTTTGGGAAAAGCTCGGAATATCGGTGACCGTTTATCCTGACGGTCAACCGGATTCGCTGCGATTTATTTATACCGAACATCCCGACCATGTGACCTCCGTTCAGCGGCTGCTGAAACGCGCGCGCGCCAACAAGGTTGACGGTCAGGAAATTATCTACAAGAAGCGCTATGAAGGCCGCTATTGCGTTTCCGACGAGCGCTATGTTTCGGACAATACGGATCCCGTGAATTGCGATATTTGCGGACGCCCGGCGGAGCTGATCAGCGAGGAAAACTATTTCTTCAGGCTGTCGGCCTTTGAAAAACAATTGATGGACCTTTATGAGAAAAATCCCGACTTCGTCAAGCCCGACTACCGGATGAATGAGGTCAAAAGTTTCGTCAAGAGCGGCCTGCGCGATATTTCCATCAGCCGCCGGCGCCTGAAATGGGGCATTCCCTGGCCCGACGATCCCGAGCAGGTTTTCTATGTTTGGTACGACGCGCTCACCAGCTATATGACCGGCATCGGCTACGCCGAGGGCGAAAACGGCAGCGCGACGTTCAAAAAATACTGGCGCAACACCGGGAAGGTGTTAGGTGCGAGGTCTGAGGTGTTAGGGGAAGAACCTCGCACCTCGCACCTCACACCTGACACCTCCGGAGAGATTGTCCACATGATCGGGAAGGATATTCTGCGCTTCCACGCCATCTACTGGCCGGCGTTCATTATGGCCGCCTATCCGGACCAGCCCCAGATGCTGCCTACCACCGTCTTTGCCCACGGCTGGATTTATTACGAAGAAGACAAGATGTCGAAGTCGAAGGGCAACGTGGTCTACCCCGAGCCTATCGTCGATGCGCTCAATTCCTTCGGCGCGCCCGGCAACGACGCGCTGCGCTACTACCTGCTGCGCGAAACTACCTTCGGCCAGGACACAAGCTTTTCATATGACAAACTTATCGAACGCTACAACTCGGATTTGGCGAATGGCCTTGGTAACCTAGCTAGCCGAACGATCACTTTGATTCACCGATGTTTTGATTCACTTATTCCTCAGCCGCCTTCACAGCTTGTTGACAAGGAAGTAGATTTTTTGAAAGGACAGTTCTTTGGACTCAGAGAATACGAGACTCGGGCGACAAGTCAGGGCCCGCAGAGTGTCATGATTGGAACAAGCCCTCAGCTCGTCTTCTACCGCCTGGGTTTTGACAGCTATAGTCCTTCGCTGGCAGTGACGGTTATATGGGTGCTGGTCTCCTGGATGAACCAGTACTTAGTAAAACGCGAGCCGTGGAAACTGTCTGAGTCACCGACCGACCAGAACCTTGAGGCATTGCGGCTTGTACTTTATACGGCGGCTGACCTTCTGCGCGCGGTAGCTGTCCTCGTCTATCCAATTATTCCCGCAAGCGCCGAACGACTCTGGATGCAACTCGGCTGCGAAGAATGCTTAGGAAAGCTTGAGAACCAGCGAATCGACCAACTCCAATGGGGCGACCTGAAACCGGGCACGAAAGTCAGCAAACCTGAACCGATCTTCCCGCGCCTCGACAAAGAAAAAACGCTGGCCAAGCTGCACGAATTGGCCGACGCTGATTTCGATCGCGACAAACCCAAGGAGGCAACGAAACCCGTGGAATCAGAAACGCCCAAAGCTCCGGTAGCCTCAAGTAGCACGGGCTTCCAGCCCGGGAAGGAAGACACGGCCAAGATGGCCGTGCTACGAGAATCCAGCATGCCCTCTGCTCCCGTCGACTCCAAAATCTCCATTGAGGATTTTGCCAAAGTCGAAATGCGCGTGGGCGAGGTCCTATCCGCCGAACCCATTCCGGGCGCCACGAAACTCCTGAAGCTGCAAGTGGACATTGGCACGGAAGTGCGCCAGGTTTGCGCCGGCATCGCGGAGTATTATCAGCCGGAGCAGTTGGTGGGGATGAAAGTTATTTTGGTCACCAACCTTCAGCCGCGAAAGCTGCGCGGCGTCGAGTCGAACGGCATGATATTAGCCGCTTCAGTCGGCGAACAGGGAAAACCGATTCTCGCAACCTTTAAGGAGGATGTCCCCAAAGGCGCTAAGTTGAAATGATCGACCCGTCGGGGTATTGAATCCTCGGACAAGGCAAGCTATCCTTGGACGTAACCTTATCCGGACGGCGAATATGGATTTTCGGGCCCTCACCAATAAAATCTCGATTCTCTTGGGCGTCTTGATTTTCCTGGGCGCGGTGGCGTGGTCTGCTCGTGTGTCCGGGCGGCCCTCCTCGAAGCCTCTTACCAAAGGCGACGTCATTGATTTGCTGAAGGGCGATGTGCTACCGCAACGCGTAGGGGAAGTTGCGCGCGAACGCGGCATCGATTTTGAAGTCACCTCGCAGGTCGAGGGAGAGCTGCGGCGGGCGGGGGCCACCGATGATCTCATTGAGACCCTCCGCAACCTGGCGCCCAAGCAGCACGGTATTCAGATTGAAGTCACTCCGGGTGACGCGGAGGTCTATGTTGATGATGAGCGCCAAGGCAAAACAAGTCCGGAGGGCCGGTTGAAAATCACCACCCTGGCGCCCGGCCAACATCGAATCCGAGTCGCGTTGGAAGGATATCGCGATTTTGAGACCACCGTCGAAATCAAGCGCGGGGAAATGACGAGAGTAGTCACACAGCTTCAGAGCAGCGGATCCGCGACCTCCTCGGGCGGCCCGAGCACAACTTCCGTAACGGACAATTCAGGCCGCGCGTTAATGGCGCGGGTCATCGAGGGCTTGGGCGGGAAGGCGAAGGTGGACTCCATCAAATCATTTCAAATGTGGGGCTCGGCGGTGTTTCATCTTCCTCAGGGTGATATATCAGCCCAATTGGATTCGACTGGCGATTTCAGAGGGTTCATGCGGCAAATAGTCACCAGCCAGATGGGCGTGATGACCAACTTGGTCACACCTTCCAGTGCGATGGTTATCATGGGCGCCGGGCCTCAAGTCATGAGTCAGGAGGAGAGAGAAGAGACCCTAAAGGGCCTCTGGCGAAATGGCTATTTTGTGTGCCAGCATGTCAATGACCCTTCGTTTTCGTTTACGCCCGGAGGGGACACTGTGGTCGACAGCATCGCGACCAAAGTTCTGGATGTCCGCGGAGCAGGAGCGGACAGCCGCTGGTTTATTGACCCCTCCACGGGTTGGATTATGCGCGCCTCTTACACATATATGGAAAATGGAGTGCCCATCGCCGTGGTCGAGGATTTTCAAGACTGGCAACTGACTTCGGGATTCTATATTCCCTTACGGGTGAAAACCACCCGCAATGGGAGCCCTTTTTCGGAAATGGTGGTCACCAAACTGGAAGTCAACCCATACATAAGTCCCGTCTACTTCAACCAGTAGCCGACCAAGACCCCTAAGGCAATTCATTTCATGACTCAATCATACGGACAGCCAGGCGGGTGGTTCTTTCTGGACTCACACTGTCATCTGGACGACGCGGAGTTCGCCTCCGACCGTGCGGAGGTGATCGAGCGCGCGCGCGCTGCCGGCGTGCGCACCATGATGACCATTGGCGGGGCGGGCGGGCCCGATACGATGGCCGCAGCACTGCAGATTGCCGACGACCACGATGGAATTTTTGCGGCTGCGGGCATCCATCCCCACGAGGCCATCCAGGCGCAGGAAAAGCATTACGATCAGCTTCGAGAATTTGCCCGCCACCAAAAGTTTCTGGCTGTGGGCGAGATTGGCCTCGATTACCACTACGATCACTCCCCACGGGAAGTGCAGAAGAATGTTTTGATTCGCCAATTGGAGTTGGCGCGCGAGGTTCGCCTGCCCATTGTCATTCATTGCCGCGAGGCGTGGGCCGACCTCGCTGAATTGATCGGCGCGCACTGGAAAGCGGCGGGCCTGGGCGGCATCCTTCATTGCTTTGGCGGCGAGCGCACCGACGCTCATAAATTTCTCGATTGGGGCTTTCTGGTTTCGTTCGCGGGCAACCTGACTTTTAAGAAAGCGGAAAACCTGCGCGAGGTAGCAAAGGAAATTCCGATGGATCGCTTGCTGACTGAGACTGACAGTCCCTACCTCGCCCCCGTCCCGATTCGCGGCAAGCGCAACGAACCAGCCAATGTGGTGGAAGTCACGCGCACGCTGGCCGGCCTATACAATCTCGCAGTGGAAGAAATGGGGGAGGTCACGATTCAAAACTTTTCACGGTTTTTTCGCATTCCTTAACAACCAAAAGAAATTGTTATGGCCCGGGTCAAACAGGGCCGCAGGCGCCCCCAACTTCTTCCTACTTTCCTTCGCTGGAGATTTATGGGAATATTAAACGCTCCCGATTTTTCTCTCGCTTATCGGATAAGGGTTGAAATCCGTATTCTGGTGCCGTCGGAGCAGCGGAGAGTTACGTTTGGCTTCCATAAAAAACCTGACTACCAGGGAAATCTTTGATTTGGTGCGCACCGACCTCCGCAAGGTGGAGGAGGAGCTCTCCCGGCAAAGTGTTTCCAGCGTTCAGCCCATCACCGAGATCGGGCAGTACGTTCAGGTGAGCGGAGGCAAGCGCCTGCGCCCGGCGCTGGTCCTCCTGGCCAGCAAACTTTGCGGCTACGATGGCCCTTCCGCCATTCGCTTGGGAGCGGTGGTGGAGTTGATCCACAGCGCCACCCTGGTGCACGACGATATCATTGATGAGGCGGATACTCGCCGCGGCCAGCCCTCCTCCAATTCGCGTTGGGGCAATCATATGAGCGTGCTGGCCGGCGATTGGCTTTACATGCAGGCCTTCAACATCGCCCTGGAAGAGCGCAATTTCAAAATACTCGACCTTCTCATCGGCCTGACCCAGGACATGGTGGAAGGCGAGTTACTTCAATTGACCTATCTGAGAAAAGCCGACGTCACCGAAGACGCCTATTTTGAATTGTCGTATCGCAAGACCGCGTCCCTATTTTCCGCCTGCCTGCGCATGGGCGCTCTGGTGGGCGGGAAAGATGAAGAAGAGGAGACGCGGCTCGGAACCTATGGCACCAATCTGGGGCTGGCGTTTCAACTGATTGATGACATGCTGGACTTCACTTCATCGGAAGAAAAGCTGGGCAAGCCCATTGGCAACGATCTGCGCGAGGGCAAAGTGACCTGGCCGCTGATCTACCTTCTGCGTAAATGCGGGCCGGAAGAAAGAAAAAAAGTTGCGCTGATCCTGGAAGAGCGCGGGTACCACACGGTGCCGTTCGCGGAAATCATGGAACTGGTGGAGCGCTACGGAACGTTGCAGGCCACGCGCGACAAAGCACAGCAGTTCGCCGAGGTGGCGCGCGGCTGCCTGGAAGGCTTTCCCGATTCTCTTTATAAAGACGCCTTGCGCTCCCTGCCTGATTTCATCGTGGACCGCGAGTCCTGACTTCTGGCTCCTGTCTTCTGACTTTTATTTCTCATGCCCCGCGATGAAACTGAAATTAAGCTGAAAGTCGCGCATCCCCGGGCCGTCAAGCTCCGCATTTTGGAACTGGGCTTTGTGATCTCCGCGCCGCGCCACTTGGAGCGGAATTTTCTATTCGATTTCGCCGATATGCGCCTCCGCAAGTCGAGTTCCGTGATCCGCTTGCGCTGCGAAGGCAGGCGAAGCCTTCTCACTTTCAAGGGACCGCCAGTTGGATCCGCTTCCTATAAAATCCGGCGCGAGATTGAGACTGAGGTTGAAGACGGCGAACGCTTGAGGGAGATGCTTGAAGGCATTGGACTGCGCGAAGTTTTCTGTTACGAAAAATTTCGAACCACCTACACGCCAAAGCCCGGAAGTACAACTGGCGCGGGCCTGGTGGTGTTCGATCAGACTCCCATCGGCAACTTTCTCGAGTTGGAGGGCCCCAAGCGGTGGATAGATGCAACCGCCCGCCACCTCGGCTTCAGCCGAAGGGATTACGTGACCGCCAGCTACGTGTCTCTTTACTTGACCCGGTGCCAGGAAGAGGGAACGAAACCCGGGAGCATGGTTTTTGACTCCGGGAAATAAATTTGATTCGATTCCGGGCCAGAATAGGCTATACTGAAGCTTGACCCGGCACGATCGGCCCGAGCACGGACGGGCTTGGAGGTTTGGTTATGGAAGGCTTGTTTCAACCGACACATTTGATCTTCATCCTGCTGATCGTCCTGATAATTTTCGGACCGGGAAAACTGCCCGAATTGGGACGCGGCTTGGGGAAGGGCATTCGAGAATTCAAGGACGCGCTCAAGGGCGGCATGAGCGGTGACAGTACTACTCCCACTGACAAAAAAGTGGAGGAGCACAAGAGCTAAAATCCGCGCCCTCTTTCTCCCCCTGCAAGCATAACCACCCATTCCTCGGTAGCTCAATGGTAGAGCATTCGGCTGTTAACCGAAGGGTTCCAGGTTCGAGTCCTGGCCGAGGAGCCAATTCCTCCGAACCAATGACGCAGTACGCGGTGTACGTTTTACTGAACCCACAGGGCAAGATTTATATTGGACAGACAAGCGAACTCTCCCGAAGACTCTCCCAGCATAATGACCACGAATACCGGGGCACTCTTCACACCAAACGTCATCCCGGACCTTGGACCCTCATCTATCATGAGTGGTTATCAACTCGAGTCGAGGCGATGCGCCGGGAACGCGAATTGAAGAGTAGCCGAGGACGAGAATGGATTCGGCAGTGGATGCAGAGCGGCGGTTAATTCGTCAGCCGACGAATTCCAGGTTCGAGTCCTGGCCGAGGAGCCAACCTATCCCACACCCGTGAGGGGAAGAAATATTCGGGCGCAGGGATGGTGGGGCAAAAAGGGGCAGAAACCGGCATTCGGAAAAATGTCGGCGAAAAAACCGACCTGCAAATTACCTGATTCTATATACATAGAACGAACTGTTTCGCTTGTTACCCGTGTTACTCTTGTGACGTTTTCCGTGCCGCGACTGACGTGATTACTCATGATATAATATAATTAGATTTATATAGCGCATCCTGCCTGCGCGAATCTTGCGGTGCAGGACACGTCGCGGGTAGTCGGCCGGGGCCAGTTCTCTGGGGGGACCCAAAAAGAGACCTGGCCCCTGCCTGGCGACAATCAGAGGCTGCGGACTCTGAATGCCGATCTTGTGGTTTGGATGTAATCTGATGGTTCCATTCTTATTTGCCCTTTCGCGTGACCGCAACCCGCTGGATGAACTCAGGCTCCTTGTCCGCTATGTACGTGCGGACACCTCGGGGCTGAGAGTAGTTCATGACCAGGTGAACCTCCGCCAAACGCACCATGCTGATGCGGAGCAGGTTCCCTTTGCGAACACCAACCAACTCGCTGTTGGCAAAGGAACTGTCCTGCTGGGTTCCGCCCGTGGTTGGAATCAACGCCAGGCGCTCATCCCCGCGGCGAATCTGGACGACGCTAGGCACTGACGGATCGAGCACGAAGGAGTATTCGCCCGCCGGTAGCTGCGCGTTCCCCCAAACGGTCTTGACGGGTAACGTGACCTTTCCGACGTAGTTCTGAGCGCTGGCCACTCCGGCGGTCAATCCGGCGGTCAGCATCGCAAAAACCAGGAACCGAACAACCTTAAGACATTGGACGTTTTTCATGGACTTCCTCCTTTTGGATTTTGGCGACAGACACGGCCGGATTGATGACCGAATCTTTCGCCACAGAAATAAAGCCAAAAAAAAAAGGCCGCCGGCGCGCCCCGCGCAATGCGAGACGTGCCGACGGCCTCTGAGAAATTCAGTCAGCCGATGAAAGCAGTTAACAGTCTACAGTCGACAGTCCATAGTTAAGAACCGCGAACTTTCCTCCTGACTCCTGTCTTCTGACTCCTGCTTTCAACCAAACTTCACTTTCTTCTTCGTGACTTCCGCCAGGACGGGCAAGCCGTCCTGGATTTTTAGACACTCAATTTCGCCGTGGCGAAGCTCCTGGCAGTAGCGGACGAACGCTGCCCAAGCCGGGTGGACGCCGGGCCCGCCTCGTTCATCGGCGATAAAGTCTCCGCGCCTCCCCATCGGCAAATCATTTGAGATCATTGATCCGCTGCCGTTCGCCATTTTATGAATCCCCTCGAGTAGGGCCGGGGCTTGCCTCGGCCTTCACAGAGGCCGGGCCAAGGCCCGACCCTACAATCAATTCTTCTTGTAGACGTACACCTGGCCGGGGCCTGTCTCGCCCACCAGGACCAGAGGCGGATTTCCGGCTGATCCGGGAACGAGGCCCACGCCCCAGCCGTAAGCATTAAACTTGTCCGGAATGGTCAGAGGCTGGAAAGTAAACGTGGGTTGGTTTAAGTTGCTCGTGCTCGGAAAAAATAATTCGGCAGCCCCGACGCTGACGCTGCAGGCCGAGTTGCTGGCGTTCGGCACGCCAACAAATAACTCTGTGTGTCCGTCACCCAACATATCACCATATTCAAGATTGGTGGACCAGCCGTCGGACGACAATCGTGGATCAGAAGCGAAGACGAGGTTGGGGCTCGTCTTGCTGCCCGCGATGGGCCCGGTGAAGATCGCGACTTTAGTGTCTGGTATGCCCCATCCCGTGGTGCCGAAGACATCGACCGAGCCATTTACATTTCCGCTCCCGACGTCCCGGCCCAGGCCGTCGCCCTTAATTCCCGTCGCCAAGGTGTAATAAGTTGTGGGAGAAGAGATGGGGGCGGGGAATACGAAAACTCTTCCAGCGGCGGCGTTTCCGTTTACGTTAGCATTATTGGCGCCAACTATCAAATTCGGCGCCAGGGGACTCGTGACTTCGCCCACCGCCACGCTGTAGCCGAAATTATCGTTGTTCTTCGCGTTGGGCAGGGGGTCATCGAGCGTGTCAATCAGGCCGAATCCCGAGCCGGTGAACGCGTAAATGAACACCGCGCCGGCAAGCGCGCTCCCTCCGCTTCCCCCTCCCGACGCACCGACCACTACGTCGTCTCCTAGTCCGCCGTCAAGGTTGCCCATGGCGACTCCCGAGCCGAAATGGGCGGGGCTGCCTGAAGGGGGAGTGAGCTGAAACAACTCGTAAGACAAGATTCCCTGACTATCCATGTGCCCGACGAAGACATCTGCTCCCCCAAGCCCTCCAACGAAATCGGGAATGCCGTCGCCATTCACGTCGCCTGCGGAGAAGCTCACGAAACCTGAGCCTGTATAAGCCACGCTGATATGGGGCTGGGGCGGACTGCCCGCCAACAAAGATTGGCCGTCCAGCACCTGGCCCGTGGCCGGATCCAGAATGAAGAAATCCATGGTTCCAACCCCATTGGTGCTGACCGCGGCCACCAGGACTGTGCGCGAGTTTGTGCCGTTGTTCACGGTCACAGGCCGGACTCGGATTTCGCCACCGAAGCCTGCCGGATAAGTCGGATTGCCGCTGGCATTAATTGAGTTGAGCGTTGTCACCAGCGTGAAAGTGCTGGGTGTGCCGAGGGTCGTGCAGCCGGTCGGCGTCCCTTTTACGGTCACTTGGAAGAGTTTGGTGCCTTTCCCGCTGCGGCCGTCGGTGTTTTGAACCACCACATCGAAGCTGCTGATGGTGGCTGTGTCCGAGATGGTGATGTTGGCCGTGACCTGCGATTTGCTGTTAAAGGCGGTGGAATTCACCGTGACGCCAGCAGGATTGGTGGTGCCCGAAAGGTAAAAGGCCGCCTTCGCCCCCTTCGCAAAGCCGTTGCCGCCGACTACTACATTGAGGTTGGTGGTGCCTTGCGCGGCGGCGGGGGGAGTGGCCGACGTCACCTGAATGTTCTGCGCCAGGAGTGGCGTTGATGCCGTGGTCCATGCCAAGGCAAAAGCAGAAAAGAATACAACAGCACAATCGTAGTAGATTTGTCGCATTAAGTCACTCCCGGTACTGATTCAAGGATCTTAATCATTGGTCCTACGCTTTAATTCACTTGCGCTTGTCCCGCGCCCGGGTCACTCGTGAATCGTGATGGAAAGGGAGACGAAGTAGAGTCCCATCTGGGTTGACACCGTCTTACCCTTCACCGTTGAAACTTGAAGCAGCTCTCCTATTGCTGACACTTGTCCCGTCGAGGAATCGACGGTGGTCGGAGGCCCCGTGATTGTCCAGGCGTTGCACTGCGAGGACTGGGCGCCGGTGCAGGTCACATGGGCCCAAGTCGAACCGGCGAAAGTGCTCGGATCGAACACCACCGCGTAGGTGTTTCCGTTGTAAGGGATCTCGCCAATCCTAAACGCGCAATCCAGTGTCTGGCCGGCAAAGGTCATCAGGCCCAAGCTGGTCTTGCCGTTGAGCGCGTTGTCGAAACATGTGGTGATGATCCGTGAGCGCACGGGCGTTGGATTGGTAAAGGGGGGTGGCGCCGAGGGTGTCGAGGCCGGATAGAGCAATGTCACCCTCACGGCCCGCGAGGCCGAATTGGTGATATCGAAGAGCAAGTCGCAACTGGTTGCCTGAATCTGCGACGTGACCGAGTCCGTTTTGGAGTTCGTATAGGTGAAATACGCACCTAACCCGTCGCTCTGCAACTGGAAGGGGTTGTCGCTGGTGTCCGTGTCAGCGAAAATGCTTGTGACGTTTATGCTTTGGTTGGCGCTGAGGCAAGATTTGGTCTGTCCATTTGTCACCGAGAAGAGTTGGGTTCCTTTGCCGCTGCGGCCGTCGGCGTTGGTCACCACAATGTCATAACTACCCGTAAATCCTGCGGTGGAAACAGTGATGTTGGCAGTGACTTGTGAACTGCTATTTACCGAGGTCGAGTTCACGGTCACGTCGCCGGGGTTGGTGGTCCCTGACTGGAACCAGGCCGCCTTGGCGCCCTTCTTGAATCCGTTTCCGCCAACGATCACATTCAGGTTGAT
Source organism: Terriglobia bacterium (assembly GCA_035946625.1). Classification (GTDB taxonomy): domain Bacteria; phylum Acidobacteriota; class Terriglobia; order UBA7540; family UBA7540; genus DASYXZ01. The sequence goes on from DASYZE010000092.1 coordinate 46,030, forward strand.
TGTGCCTTCCGCCGCCATATTCGGGGTGGCGGATGTTACCTGGATTTGCGCCTGGAGAGGTGACGCACCACTACCCAACCCGAGTAAAAGAAGGAATGAAAACAGCGCACTCCGAGCAACAGTGTTATGACTCATTTCGCCTCCAAACCTTTGGCCAGATGCACATTCGCATGCCTCGATATTTCACCTTATTGCATGCAAATCACTTGTGAATCACAAAGCTGAACGACACCAGGTAAAGGCCCAGCGGCGTGCCCGTCCCGCAACCGTTGCAGGAGGGTATGAACAGTTCACCGATGGCGGAGACCTGGTTCGTCTGATTGTTCAGCACACCGGTCGCGGGATCCGGTTGGACCGTCCAGGCATTGCACTTCCCTGCAGTCGCGCCCGTGCACGTCACCTGCATATAGCCTGTCCCCGGCCAGTGCTGCGGGGCCATACTCACGTTGTATAAAACCCCGTTGTAAGTGAAGGGGAGGTGCAGCGGGCAGACCATGGTTTGGCCCGCGAAAGTCATGGTGCCGAAGTTCAAGCCGTTACTTGCGGGATCGTCCTGACAAGTGGTGTGGAAAGCGCCATGGATCTCCTGCGGCCCGACAAAGGGCGGCGGGGGATTGGTGGAGTCAGGATAGGCGAGCGTCACCACGATTCCCCGCGAGGTGGAACTGGTTGTATCCAGAGCCCAACTGCAGGAGCCCTGGATCACCGAGTTAACAGAATCCTTGTTGCCCCTGGTGGCAAACGTGGTGTAGGGTCCAAGGCCGTCACTCTGGTATTGGAACGGAACATTATTAGTATCGGCGTTGTTCAGAATCGAGGTCACATTGTAGCTGGTGCAGCCGGAATTTGGATTCCCGGGGCTGGTGACCGAGAAGAGTTTGGTTCCTTTGCCGCTGCGGCCATCAGTATTTGTAACAAGGATGTCGTAACTGCTCAGGTCGGCCGTACTCGACACGGTGATGTTGGCCGTCAGTTGGCTGGAGCTGTTGAAGGCGGTGGAGTTCACCACCACGCCGCCGGGGTTGGTGGTTCCGGTCACAAACCAGGTGGCTTGGGCGCCTTTTTTGTAGCCGCTGCCGCCTACTACGACATTGAGATTGATGGTGCCCTGCGCGGCGGTGTTCGGCACGGCCGACGTGACTTGAATGGTCTGTGCCAGGAGAGGCGATGGAGTGGCGCTCAATATGATTGCAACCAGGGACAAAAACGCAGCACTCCAAGCATAAGTTCTAAGCTTCATGTTGGAACCTCTCCTGGGCCTGGTTCATTCGTCAAGCCCTTTTTTTGAAATTTAGCCCACTGCTCTGTTTACACGGACACGGGATCCCTTTTTCCGCATCATACGCTTATTTATTTCCCTCCACCAGAACAAATGGGGCCCAAAAATACGGCTTGCTGTCCTCTCCGAACTGAAGGGCAGGGCCCCATTGCACAGCGTGGGGTCCCCTGGCCCCGCCCCTACTACGGATTCGTAGTTGTGATCGAGAAGGCGACCTCGTAAAGCCCGATGGGGGTTCGTCCTCTGTTCGTGACCAGCAAGAGTTCACCGACTGCTGTGTTCTGGTTGGTTGAATTGTTCAAAATCGTGTTAGGAACGGGAATTATCGACCAGGAGTTGCATTGCCCCGAGGCGACGCCGTTGCAGGTGGCCTGAACCCAACTCGTCCCTGCCAGGCTGGCCGGATTCATGTGGAGCCCGTATGTTGTGCCGTTGTAATTGAAAGCAATGTGGAAGCCGCACCGCACGATTTGGCCGACCGACGTCATGGTGCCGTATGTGATGCCGTTGTTGAGGGTATTCTCGCCGCAGATGGAAATGATGCGCGCCGCGACGTTTTGCGTTCCCGTAAAAGGTGGAGGTGGATTGGTCGAGATCGTCGATGCCGGATAAGCCAATGTCAGCGCCACTGTCCGCGACTTGGAATTGGACAAATCCAAAAGCCAGTCGCAGCTATTTCCCTGGATCACGGAAAGGACGCCGTCTGTCCTGGATACGGTCTCAGTTACGTAGCTGCCTTTCCCATCACTTTGCAACTGGAAGGGAGTGTTGTTGCCATCGGCGTTGGCGATGGTGTTGGTTACATTATAGCCGCATGGAGTGTTGGGGTTCTTGGCGGCGAATGACGGAACGACGACCAGAAAAAGGATCGAGCTGAGCGCCAATAAAGTTCCGAGTGAGATTCGTTTGTTCATGGTTGGTCTCCTTGTCGATTTGATTTCAGAATCGTTTGGGCCTGTCGGCCTCGGCGCCTTCTGCCTTGCCTTCATTTACTTTTTCTTGCGAAAGTTGCTAGCGCAGGATTCGCTTTTGAATCCTGCGGTTCTTCCCATTCGTTCCTGACCAATGTTGAAAAGCCGCAGGTCCGAAACGCGGGACCTGCGCTACAAAAGCAAAAGGCCGTCATCCCGATCAGATCGGGACGACGGCCTCTGAGAAATTCAGTCAGCCGATGAAAACAGTTAACAGTCTAAAGTCGAAAGTCTATAGTCAAGGACTTCAAACTATCCTTCCGACTCCAGTCTTCTGACTCCTGACTCCTGTTTTCAAGTAAATTTCACTTTCTTTTTCGTCACTTCCGCCAGAACGGGCAAGCCGTCCTGGATTTTGAGGCACTCGATTTCACCGTGTCGAAGCTCCTGGCAGTAGCGGACGAACGCCGACCACGCGGGATTGAGCGGTCCGGCTAGGGAGCGGTTGCCGCGCTGCTCTCCACTCTCGTCAATCGCGGCTGATGCAATTCTCGAAGATCCGTTTCCGTTAGCCATCATCTAAATCCCACCGTTCGAATTCGCTCGGAATGGCTGCCTCAGTTCTTCCTGTAAACGAACACTTGGCCGCCGCCTGTCTCACCCACCAGCAACAAGGGCGGATTTCCGGCTGATCCCGGAACGAGGCCCACGCCCCAGCCATAGGCGTTGAAGTCCACAGGGAGGCTCGGCGGCTGGAAGGTGAAGCTAGGTTGTGACAAGCTGGTCGTACTCGGGAAATACAATTCGCCAGCGCCCACGCTAACTTTGCAGGAACTCGAGTTATTGGCGTTCGGCACGCCTACAAATAACTCCGTTTGTCCATCGCCCAGCATATCGCCGTATTCAAAATTCGTGGACCAGCCCGTGCTCGACAATCTTGGATCAGAAGAGAAAATGATATCCGGAGTCGATTTACTGGCCGTGATGGGCCCGGTGAAGATTGCAGCCTTGGTGTCCGGAATGTTCCAACCGGTGGTGGCGAAAACATCGACCGAGCCATTCACGTTTCCGGCTCCCACGTCCCAGCCCAGGCTGTCGCTCTTTATTCCTGTTGCCAATGTGTAATAAGTCGCGGGAGAAGAAATGGGCGCTGGGAAAACGAAGACCAACCCTGCTGAGGCGTTTCCGTTTACGGTGGCGTTGCTGGCGCCTACGATCAAGTTCGGCGCAAGGGGATTGGTGACCTCGCCCACCGCCACGCTGTATCCGAAATTATCGCTGTTTTTCGTAGTAAGGAACGGTTCCTTGAGAGTATCGATTAGGCTGAATCCCGAGCCGTTGAACGCATAGATATACACTTCGCCGGGAATTCCGCCGCCTCCCCCTCCTGACGCGCCTACCACCACTTCGTCGCCGGGAATCGCATCAAGGTTGCCCATGGCGACTCCCGTTCCGTACCCGATGGGGCTTCCAGACGGCGGATTGAGCTGGAACGATTGGTAGCTTAAGATTCCGGTGGCGCTGTCCATCTGTCCGACAAAAACAAAGGCCAAATCGTTGACCCCGTTTCCCCCGGCGAAATCGGGAATCCCGTCCCCATTCACATCTCCGGCGGCGAAGTTCCGCCTAACGGAAGTTATGGTACTGTAAACCACGCTGATATGGGGCTGGGGCGGACTGCCCGCCAACAAAGATTGGCCGTCAAGCACCTGGCCCGTGGCCGGATCCAGAATAAAGAACTCCATTGTCCCAACCCCATTCGTACTGACGGCGGCCACCAGAACGGTGCGCGAGCTCGTGCCATTGCTCACAGTCACAGGGCGAATTCGGATCTCGCCACCGAAGCCTGCCGGATAAGTCGGATTGCCGCTGGCATTAATTGAGTTGAGCGTTGTCACCAGCGTGAAAGTGCTGGGTGTGCCGAGCGTCGTGCAGCCGGTCGGCGTCCCTTTTACGGTCACTTGGAAGAGTTTCGTGCCCTTGCCGCTGCGGCCGTCGGTGTTGGTCACCAGCACATCGAAACTGGTGATAGTGGCTGTGTCCGAGATGGTGATGTTGGCGGTGACCTGTGACTTGCTATTAAAGGCGGTGGAATTGACGGTGACACCGGCTGGATTCGTGGTACCCGTCTGATAAAAGGTTGCTTTCGCGCCCTTGGCAAAGCCGTTGCCGCCGACTACTACATTGAGGCTGGTGGTGCCTTGCGCGGCGGCGGGCGGCGTGGCGGAAGTGACCTGAATGTTTTGGGCAAGGGCCGAATGACTAAGGCTCACGAATAGCAGGCATGTAGATACAAAATACCCTACACGTAGCGCTGGCGCTCTCATTGATCCATCCTTAATTGCGCCAGTCGGGTCGTTTAGGTCAGCTCGTGAAAGGCTGTCGCGTTTCGATTTTTCCGAATTTTCCCGTCGTCTATATTACACGGACACGGATTGCCCTTTTCCGCAGCATACGCTTATTTATTTATTCCTACTAGCACAAACGGCGCCCAGAAATACGGCTGGCTGAGCCGGCCGTGGGAGCCGACCATAGCCAATTGCGCCTGGCGCAGGGCCGCCGCTTCGTTTGCCTTTTGCAAGTCGCGGTAAAAGTTTTGCATGAACTGTAAAGTTGACCGGTCGTTTACTTCCCACAGGCTTGCCATCACCGACGAGCTGCCTGCATAGAGAAAGGCGCGCGTGAGCCCCACGATATCGTCGCCCGCCGGGTAATCGGAAAAGTAGCCGCTGCCCAGGGCGGTCTCACAGGCGCTCAGAGTAACCAGCCGGGCGTGAAGGCGCAGGCGCAGAATTTCGTGAACTTCCAGGCGGCCATCATCGTGCTTCTCCGGCTCCAACTCCACTCCGGAAAACATGGGGTTGAGGCGGTCGAAAAAGCCGTGGGCAGCCAGGTGAATGATCCTGTAACCATCGGCCTGCCGTCGAAAGGCGCTCTTGGTGGCCCCTTGACCCACCAAGACCAGACTATGATTCGGATAAAGGCTGCCCACGCTGCGAGCCTCCTGAGGGGTAAAGCGCAAACGCGAGCTACTCGGGGCCAGGGCAAGTAAATTTCCTTTGGGGTCCTGAGCGTCCTTGGCGAGGACGAGGGCACTTGCCGCCGGCAAATAATCCACCACGTAATCCTGGACGAGAAAGTGCAGGCCCTTGGGACCAGGTTGGGGCAGGGCGGCGAAGGGGAGGTAGTGCAGAACTCCATTGGGCACCACCATGATTTGGGTGATGCCAGATAACCATCCCGCTTTCATTATCGGCTGGATCAGCAGGCTGTCCAGGTTTTGGCCCGGCTTGATCCAATCGCGGTAGCTTTCCCGGGCAATCAGCGCCCGAAAGAGCTCGACTTTGGTTTGCAAATCTGCCGCCCGCACCGGGACGGTTTGGGCGTGCAGTTCATTTCGGGTAAGGACGAAAACGGACAGGGCGTCTTCGCCGACGATGTACTCAATGAGGGCGGTATGGCCGTCGAGTTGGGCCTGGATTTCTTCCGTGGGCGGCACGGCCAGCGAGTGGGCGGCGGCGTATTCGGGCCGGGTGCTGCGCAAGTCATCCAGAAGTGATTGGTATTCCCGTTCGGCGGCGGTAAGGTCGGTTGAGAACGTCTTCACCTTCTCGCTTCTTTTTTCAGGCAGAGACTTGGATTCCTCCTCTTCGATGGCGCGCTGCAGGTGGCGGATACGCTCCCGCAGGTCGGCTTCGGCGCGACTTGACGCCGGCGCCTGGTTGCGGTCCAGCAGATCGAGGTAGCTGCGGGCGCGCAGCTTTTCCGAGAATTGGAAGGCTTGGCCGGTCTTGCCCATCTTCAAAAGCAGGTGGACCACCGCCACATAAACCTGGTATCTATCATTGATATATCCGGCTTGGAACCGTTCCTCGCGAAGCTGGTCGCGCACGCCTTCGATAATCCCCACCGCCTGCTGGTAGGCGGCGAGAGCCTTATCATTTTGACCCAGGCTTTCAAGCGCCTGGCCCTTGCCGTAGGCGAGCTGCCACTCCATTTCCACGTTGCCCGCCGGGTGAGCGATATCGATGCCGGCGGAATAGTTTTCAATTGCTTTTGAGTTGTCTCGTTGCTTCCGGGCAATTTCCCCCAGGGCGAACTGCGCCTGCGCCTCAGTCAGTGCCGCGCCGGTTTGACGAGCGATTTCAAGCGCCTGCTGGGCCTTCGGCAGTGCCTCATCGAATTGGCCCTGGTCGCGAAGTGTCAAAGCCAGGGCCACCAGGCTGGAGGCCATGGCGCCGCGGTCGTCGGCCTCCTTGGCGCGCGCCCCGGCTTCCTGATACAGGGCGGCGGCCTGCTCGTAGCGCTGGCGGCGCCATTCGAGGTCGCCCAAGGCCATCAAAATGTTGGTGACGCCGCGCGCATGCCCGGTGACGCGGGCCAGTTCCAGCGCGCGGCGGAAATCTTTTTCCGCGGAAGCGATGTCACCCAGTTGCTCGTGCAGATTCCCTTCATCTTCCAAAGCTTCAATCAATGGTTGCTTCAATCCCGCGCTTTCATAAATGGCAAGTGCCTGGCGATATTCTTCGCGCGCCAAATCGTATTTGCCCAGGCTGAGGTAAGCCGACCCTTCGTCTTTGTGCCAATCCGCCTCGTCCTTTTGCGCTCCGGTTTCGCGCGCCAGAACCAAGGCGCGATCGTAGGTGTGAAGGGCTTCATCAAGCTGCCCCAACCCGGTCTGGCACAGAGCGATGTTGCCAAGGTCCTCGCTTTCTTTACCCTTCAATTTTAGCCGCTCGTCAATTTCGAGCGCCTGTTGGTAGTAGGGAATGGCCTCGCTATTTCGCCCCAGCAATTGATACCACCCGCCCAGGTTGCCGAGCGCGTCGCTCTCGCCACTTTCAAAATGGATCGCGTGCAGGATTTCGATGGCCTGCTGGTGGTAATCGAGCGCGCGCGTGAACTCGCCCAGGTCGTCATAGACGAGGCCCAGATTGTTCAGAACGCTTCCTTCCAGTTTCTGGTCTTTGCCTTCACGGGCGATTTGCAGGCTTTGATTGAAGTGATCGATGGCTTTCGGATAGTCCGACTGGTTCCAATATACTAATCCAATATTACTAAGCGTCTTACCGATTTCCAGGCGGTCGCCCAACTCCTGCTTGATGGCGAGCGCGCGCTGAAGGTAATCCAGCGCTTTGGTGTAGTCACCCAAATCCTCGTAGGCATTGCCGATGGCGTTGAGCGTCTGAGCCTCGCCGTGGCGGTCGTGTTGGGCGCGATAAAGAGCGAGGGCGCGGTCAAATTCGGGCAGGGCCGCGCGCGGATCACCCTGGTCGGACGTCTGCCGCGCGTGCGCCAGAATGTCGTCCGCAGTTTGCGTCTGGGCGCGCAAGGGTGCGGGAGCGAGGCTCAGGAGGCATGCCAGCGCCAGAGAAATGCCTGCAAAACGAATGGTCACGATTTGCCCTTCAAAAACAAAATCATTGATTTCCCACAGTGAACGCCATCGGGGCGGATTGCACCGACTTGCCCTCCGTCAGATAGGCTCGGATGGTGACAAAGTACTTCTGGCCTGCCTTAAGGCTCACAGCGCGGGGAAGTTGAATCGAAGCCTCCGTTGTTCTTTTTTTCCAGACCTGATCGCCTTCCGGAGTCAGCACCATCACTTCATAGTCCATTGCCCCCGAAACGGGCTGCCAGCGAATCTCGATTCCACCTGCCAGCGTCCCGTTCCCGCCCAAGCTGCTAACCACCGTGGGCGCGAACACGGACTTCTGGCTTCCGCGGATTGCAGGATGCCGCTGAACACGGGCCGCCGGCACCGCCTGGGTTGGAGTTTGCGCCGGACGGATGACAGGATTCTGGATGGGCGTAACTGGAGTGACAGTCGTGGATTGCCGGAGCGAGATGACTGTGACCACCGCCAGGCAAGCGACTGCGGTGGCAGCGGCAATCTTGCCCCAAACCCAGACCGTGCTTCCTTCGGGCTTGGCTTTCGCCAGCCTTTTGGCGCGCAAGAGCAGTGCATCCGGGACCGATTCCTGCAATTCGGAATTCCGCGAACGGACCACAAAGGTCACCTGGTCCAGGCAGTCATCGCAATCGGCCAGATGAGCTTCCATGCGTTCTTTTTCCCGTCCCGCGTATTGATGATCCGCGTAGGCGGCGATTTGCGATTCATCCAGGCAGCCCCAAGGCCGCTGGTCAAACTTGGTCATCCGGAATTTGAAAAATTGGATCAAATTATTCTTGTCCATGGGCGTCAATCCCTTCGTCGAAATCGCTTTTCCGTTCCTACCCTCATTACACGGACACGGATCAGGTTTTTCCGCGTCCGGTGGTCGAGTCGGCCATAAACTTGCGCAATTTTTCGATCACCTCGCGCTGACGCCGGTCAACGGTTTGCGCGTCTTTCAGGCCCAGGAGGGAGGCAGTTTCCTGTAAAGTCAGCCCGCGTTCAAAGCGCAGCTTGATTAAGAGTCGCTCGGGTTTTGAGAGATGGCGCAGCGCCTGCTCCAGCGCACCTCGCTGTTCATTCATCACCAGCACGGATTCGGCGCTCGGCGCCGGGTCAACCAACTCCGGCGCGGACTCCCTCGGGTCACCTTCTGGATCGATCTCCAAAGGCAGGGAAGTGCGGCGCCGGGCCCCCGCCAGCCAGGTTTGCCTTTCCGTGAGGGCGCTCCGGACTCGTTCCACACCGGCTTCAAGTTCGGCCAGGGTGAGCTGGGGATGGCGGGGGAGGAGGAAGCTGAGGCTCTCGTCCTGCGTAAGGCCTTGCTCGAAAATGCACCGAAAAATATCCTGGTCGAGTGTTTCCATTCTGGCGATGGATTTGAATACACGATGGCGTCCGTACTCCTGCCGGTGCCAGTCCCGGCAAAGGTTATGAACCACCACGCGCAGCCAGGTGGAGAATCGCGCCGCGCCGCCGGGCTTGAAGGAGCGCAGGCGCCGGAAATTCTTCTCGCACAACTTCTCGCACACAAACAGAAAACAGTCTGCGACGGGATCGTGGTCACGCTCGAAGTGCTTGACGGTCTGAAGGATGAGGGGCGAGTACGCACCCAAAAACTCGGACCACGCCGGCTCGAATTCCTTCGAGGCGAGTCGTTCGAGAATGCCGGCGGCTTGGGATTCTTCCATCACTGCGCCTGGACTGCTTTGCTCTTCAATGAATACCCAGGGAACTTACGCACAGGTTAACGTCGGGCCGCGAAAAGCGCAAGGTTTCTAAGAACCGGGATGGCGCCGTTTGAAGTTTGTGGCGGCGGTCTCTGACCGCCGACCTTGGTTGATTGGCAGTTTCGGTGGTCAGAGACCGCCGCTACAGCAAACCGCACCACGGCCAAGAATCTCCTTGTCTTCTCGCAGTGAAAATCGTTAGTTTACAATTTGTCTTTTGAGTGCATCGTTCGACGGCGAATGAATTTATGCCAGGAATCGAGTCATCAGCCAGTGCCCGGGAAGCGAGTGGTCCCAATCCAAAGGGGAGCGGTTACGCCGTTGCTGCCGGGATTCTAGGCTGGACCCTGGACGCTTTCGATTTTTTTGTTGTGGTATTCCTGGTGGATATCCTGGCCGGGCACTTCGCGGTCAGCAAGAGCCAGATTGTTTTGACCCTCGGCGCCACTCTCGCCATGCGGCCGGTGGGCGCATTGCTCTTTGGAATGTTGGCGGACCGATTCGGCCGGCGCCGGCCGCTGATGGCGGTGGTGCTCTATTTCTCGCTAATCGAAATATTGAGCGGCCTGGCGCTGAATTTCCCCATGTTCTTTGCCTTGCGCGCGCTCTATGGCATCGGCATGGGAGGCTTCTGGGGCGTGGGCGCGTCGCTTACGCTGGAGAGCGCGCCCACCAAGTGGCGCGGCTTTCTTTCGGGCCTGTTGCAAGGCGGATACCCGCTTGGTTATCTGCTCGCCGCCGTGGCCGCCCGCTCGATACTCCCGGTGTGGGGTTGGCGGGCCATGTTTTGGGCCGGAGTGCTTCCCGCCCTGGTCACTCTGTTTGTGGCTTACAAAGCTCCCGAGTCCGAAGCCTGGAAGCAGCACCTGGTGCCGAGCCTGACGGGCATCTTGAAAATTGTTTGGGCCCATCGCCAAAGTTTTATCTATTTGGTGCTGACGATCACTCTGATGATTGGCCTCTCGCATGGGACGCAGGACCTCTATCCCGATTTCCTGAAAACTATGCACCATATTTCGCCCAACGCGATTGCATATCTGGCCATGATTTATAACGTCGGCGCTATTCTGGGCACAATTTCCGTGGGCCATATTTCGGAACGCCTGGGTCGCCGCTGGAGTATCATGGCCTCGCTCGCGCTCTGCCTGCTGGTGATTCCCGCCTGGGCGTTCGGCCCATCGCTCGCGGTGTTGACCGCGGGAGCTTTCCTGATGCAGGTGGGGGTGCAGGGCGCCTGGGGAGTGATACCCGCTCATCTCAACGAGCTCTCTCCGGACGCGGTGCGCAGTTTGTTTCCCGGATTTGTCTATCAACTGGGAGTGCTGTTCGGTTCGCAGACCGATACTATTGAATACGCATTGCGCGACCGGGTTGGTTATCGATGGGCGCTGACGAGTTTTGAGGGTTTCACGATTCTCGCGCTGATGATCGTCTTCGCCCTGGGCCCGGAAAGAAAGGGCAAGAGCTTTCTTCGTGAACCGGTGGCGGCAGACGCGGTTTAAAGGCAATCCGATGCCGTCCTTTGGCTTTGAAACAGCCCATCGGAACTTGCCGCTGCTTGATTGCGGGCGGATGGATTGGGCCGATTTCCAGGCCGCGAGCATCCCATGTCTTGTCGATTGCCGGAGGCCGGGCGCCGGGACCGCGCCATCATTCACTCAAAGTTTCCCGGCCACCCACGCGGCGAGACCCTGGAGCTGTTTTTCAGCTTTCGCGGTGTCCGTCCCCACCGGGTCGAGATTGAGGTAATAACGCACCTTGCCTTTTTGGACATGGATGGCGTGACGGCCGTCAAGATAGGCGGCGTCCCACGGACCCTTCACCGCCGTGTTGGGCTGAAAGTATGCGGCCAACCTCTCAAAGGTCTCCTTGGCAACGGCGGGTGAGTTTTCCACGTAGACTCGGAGGAGGAGCTTACGCGATGGCCCCTTGGCGGTGTGATATGTGCAATCTGTTCCCCAGGGGCTGCCCGGGAATGCTGAGGGAGCCTTGGTCTTGGTGGCCGAACCAAAAGGTTGCTCCAAATCCTTGGCCAACTGCGCGGCCGGCAACATCATACATGGGTCAGAGGGAGGATCATTTGCCGGCAGGGCGTCAGGGTTGAAAAATACGGCGATCGCCAAAAACATTGCGATGATCAGAGGACGAGGGCGCAAAATTTTCAAATGATTCATCGTCAACTCCTTGTGTGGGATTTCCTTTGGAACCCCGGTATCGGTGGTTCATTTTCCACCGATCCAGAGGATACTCCTTACCGGAACCCGAGGCAACCGAGAGTGGAGTTTGCAATCCAGATTGGAAATGTGGGTTAGATTATTCGCACCGACGTGTGAAAATATGAAGGGAGGATGTGGTGACTCTGTCCAAACCCAGGAAGTATTCAATTGCGGTGATTCCCGGTGACGGCATTGGCCGCGAGGTGGTTCCCGCCGCAGTTGAAGTGCTTCAGCGATTGGGCGAAAGGTTCGGGCTTGGTTTTGGTTTTCGCCATTACGATTGGGGCTCCGACTATTATTTTGAGCATGGCACCATGATGCCCGCAGACGGGCTTGACCAGCTTTGCAGCTCGGACGCCATTTTACTGGGCGCCATAGGGCATCCAAAAATTCAAGATAACATCACGCTGAATGGATTGTTGCTCCCGATTCGCCGGGCGTTTGACCAATTTGTGAACGTCCGGCCCGCGATCCTCTTTCCCGGCGTCAAGTCTCCGCTCGCCAGCGTCCAGCCCGGCGGCATTGACATGGTGGTGGTGCGCGAAAATACCGAAGGCGAATACGCCCAGGTGGGCGGCTTTGTGCACCACTTCGACCCCAAAGAAGTGGCCGTGCAGACTTCGGTCTTCACTCGCCAGGGAGTGGAGAGGGTGATCCGGTTCGCCTTTGAGTTGGCCGTAAAGCGCGACGGAAAAAAGCGAGTGGCTTCCATTACCAAGTCCAACGCGCAGGCGTTTGGCATGGTGTTGTGGGACCGCGTTTTTGAAGAGATGAAAAACGAATTTCCGCAAATCGAAACCGAATCGCTGCTGGTGGACGCCGCCACGATTCATTTTCTCAAACGCCCGGAAAGCTTTGACGTGGTGGTGGCCTCCAACTTGTTTGGCGATATCCTCAGCGATCTTTCCGCCGCCATCACCGGCAGCATTGGCCTGGCGCCGAGCGCCAATCTCGACCCGCTGCGCCGCTTTCCCTCCATGTTCGAGCCCGTACACGGCTCGGCGCCGGACATTGCGGGCCAGGGCAAAGCGAATCCCCTGGCCACGTTTTTTTCCGCCGCCATGATGCTGGAACATTTAGGAGCGGAAGAGGCCGCTGGCGCGCTCGATGGCGCCGTGCGGAGTTTGCTCCGCGAAGGGAAGGTACGTACGCCGGACCTAGGCGGCTCGAACAGCACTCAGGAAGTGACCGCCGCGATCATCGAAGCGGTCGTTCATGGGTAGCACGACTCAAGTCGTCACGCCGGATGCGGGGAACAAATCGCCAGGCGGACTTTCCGGACATTTTTTGCATACGACCTTAAAGCCCCGTCGGACAACGCCGTGCTCGGCGCAGAGCATCCTCCCACAGCGCTCGCAGCGGAAATGAGCACGAGCCTTGCACTCGCCGCAGCGATGGTGCCAAGGCAGCACTGCGTAGCCCATAATCAGCCGATCAAAGTCGGGGGAGATTATTTCCAGCGGAGTGCGGTGGTAACGAAGATAAATCCAAACCGTCATGGAGAGAATAAACAGGATGGCGGCGATTTGAAATACGCCTTGCACCATCCAGATCGGGAAATGGTTTCCCAGGTTGGTGACGGAATCATTGAAGGGCTCCCAAACGCGCATGGGCCAGGCCACCGTGAAGTAATCTTCCACCACGTGCATGCCGAAGGCAAACACGACCAGGAACCAGACCACTGGCCGCTTCCAGAAAAAAATTCCGGCCAGGGGAATCACGGCCAATGTTGAGCCCAGGTTGTGAAACAGCATGTGATGATAGCGGTAGTAAGCGTCGCCGCCGCCGAACATGGCGAGGCCGTCAAGATCGGGTCCAGCTCCCGCCAGCGCGATGGCCGCGCGCTCCCTTCGGCTGGTTTGCATCCAATGCGCGAACCACCATCCGTATTGCAAATGAGCGACCGGGCTCAACTCTACCTCCTTCACGTTGACGCTCCGCCGATGATCACCGATAATCACGGACGTTGTGGAACTTCGTGCCTCGTTTCAAAGATGTGGTTTCGTATCGGCGTTGACTCGGTGGACCCCCTCACCCCCGGCCCCTCTCCCCCAAGGGGGCGAGGGGAGAATAAACTTACTGGTCATAGCCCTCGCCCCCTTGGGGGAGAGGGACGGGGCCCCAGGTTCTGCCGTGGCGGCCGTCAGCCGACGGACGGGTGAGGGGGTGTAGGATACGGAACCGTATTTTCGAAGTGCTATACTTCATCAACGAGATTCGGGTTCTTCATCAACCGGGAACACGCATGCAGCGGACAATTTCAAGAGAGGGAAGATAATGGGCGTTCGCCGGTTCATCCCTCCCACCTGGGCCCTGGCTTGGGGGTTCACCTTGGTGTTCGCCTTGTCCGCGCTTCTCCTTCCTGAACCTCATTACCAGCTCGAATACACCCGCATTAAAAACGGGCGGGGCATGCCGTTTTGGGTGATTCTCTATTACCCCCAGCCGGCAAAATTTCCTCGCGCCCCCGGCGCCGTGGTTTGCCAGCCCTTGAACGATTCCCCCGAATACAGCCGCATGTTGGACCTGGAGTTGGTCCACGACGGCTTTGTGGTGCTGGCGTTTGACTGGCGGGGACGCTCGCCGGAAGAGAATCGCCAATTGCTGCGTGTGGAGACGCAGCAGACCGTTCGCTCCGACGTCGCCGCGGCTGTAGCCTACTTGCGCACGCGCCCGGAGGTGGACCCGGAGAAGGTTGTGATCGCCGGCCACTCCGTGGGCGGTACGATGGCGATTGAGGAAGGGATGTCGGACCTGACCCTTCGGGCCGTGGTTTCTGTAGGCATGGAAGCGGACACCACCCCGCATCAGCCACGCAACTTGCTCTGGGCTCTGGGGCTGTATGACGAATTCCGCGGCCTGTCGAGAATGCGCGCGGTGTTGAGGGAAAGCACGGGCACGGAAGTGCTGGAGAACACCACCGTGGGTGATTTCGCCCACGGCACGGCGAGGCGCTTGGGCGTGTCGCCCTCATCCGACCACTTCAGCGAACTCCAGGACCGGGAAATCCATCGCATGGTGGTTGACTGGTTCAGGCAGGCGGTGGGTCTGCCCGCTCGAACGCGGCCCATGTGGATGGAAACTCGCGGCCTGCTGGTGATGCTCGCCTGGGTGGCGGCGCTGACCGGCGCCCTTCTGACTTTGCGGCGCATCGCCCTCAACAGTCCCCACCGCGTTTGGATTTTGCGCGCAGCGATAGCTGCCGCTTTGTTGGGCGTGATCCTGCTGACTCGCGTGCGCGGTCTCGAATTCCTTCAGGCCACCGATGCCGTCTTTGACCTTGCGGTCATGGTGCTCCTTGCCGGGCTGCTCTGCTCGCTGGATGCGGAAACCTACCGGCGAGCCTGGCGATTTGGCTGGCGGAGCGGATTGGTGCTTTGGGCCAGCTTGCTGGTCACATTCCTGGTGAACAATATTCCCTTTTACTTTCAAACACCCCGTTATCTTTTGTGGTTTCCGGAATTCGCTCCCCGGCACCTGCTCGACCTCGCCGATGGCTACGTGCTCGCCTACGCCCGCCCGATTCTGTTTTCAGTTTACGCCCCCGATCAACTTACTCCGCGCCTCTGGGTCTACGCGATGATGGCCCTCATGCTGGCCTATCCGGAAATACTTGCAGTTGTGGTGGCGTGGCTGCGAAGGCCGTCCGCACAGGCTGCCGCTTCAAACGCCCACAAGCCTGTCTCCATGGTGAGCGTCGCGCTCTTGATTGTCATTTTAATTTTCCTCGGGGCGGTCGTCTGGCTGCGAATCGGCCAGGGCTTCCTGACCCGCGACAGCGCCCTGGCTGCGCTCAAATACATGCTGCGCTTTACCGTACTACCGTTTTTCGTCTTTGCGTTGTTATGGCGATGGACGGGGAAGAAGACAGTAGACAGGAGACAGTAGATTGGAGAAAGGTGGTGGGTCACCTGCATGAGAGATTAACTTCGCAAGCCGCACCAGAAAACTTCAACATCGTATTTCCCAAAAACTTTATCCGCCGTCAGGATCGTCATCTCTTCCGCCTGAGCTTGCGAGATCAGCAGCCGGTCAAAGGGGTCTTGATGGTGCAGGGGAAGGGCCGCGACGCCTAACGCGTGATAATGGGTAATTGGCAAGGACTGAATCCCTTGGGCGGCCAGGGCCTTGGGAACCAGGCGGGAAGGCGGCTCAGGCATCGGCATTTTTCCCAGCGCGGATTTGATGCTGATTTCCCAGCAACTTGCAGCCGACAAATACAAATCTTCGGTTCCCTCGGCAATTAACTCGCGCGCCTTCTGGTTCATGCGTTCCGTTTCAACCAGACTCCATAGCCACACGCCTGTATCCAGAAGGTATTTCACGCCGGCCTTCGTCGCGGATTCTTCTTCCCTTTCCGGCTCGGGCGTTTGGGTTCTTTTCCCTGGAACAAAGCCAGGACGGCCTTGGGGAGGGGATCGTTGAAGTCTTCGGGGACCTTGAATTGACCGCGATACATGCCCATTGGCCGCGGAATTCGCCGCGGCTCAACCCCCACCAAACGGGCCACGGGGACGCCGGCCCGCGCGATCGTGACCTCTTCGCCTACCGCCACACGATTGAGGAGCCGGGAGAGGTGCGTTTTCGCCTCATGAATGTTGACTTGCACAAATCCGAATATAGACTAAGGAGTGGACTAAGTCAATGCCCGGCTGCCTCCGTCTGGCTTCTCCATTCCTTCGCTCGCCATTAGCCTGCCGTGTTTTGCCCTCTGCCTACTGCTTAGTGCCTACTGCCTTCTGCTTGGTAATCTCGGTATACATCTCCGGCCTTCGTGCCGCCATGCGGTCAAATTCCCACTCCCCGGGGACGCGCACCACTCGATTGTCATTGGCGGCAGCCAGATCGACTTCGCCGTAGAGAATCGTCTCCTCGGTTTCGCCCGCCTCGCCCAGCACTTGCCCGCCCAGGTTAATAATTTGTGAGTGGCCCGAGAACCGGAATCCGCGTTCTTCGCCCACGCGGTCGGCCGCCACCACCACCATGTGATTCTCGATGGCGCGAACTTTCGGAGTATGTTGCCAGGAATCGGAGCCGATGGGCCAATTAGTGGGGATGGCGAGCAGTTGCGCGCCCTTCAACTTCAGCACGCGCCCTGACTCCGGGAAACTGCAGTCGTAACAAATGTTGATCCCGATTTTTGCGGTGTTTGGGCCATCGGGAATTTCAAAAACTGGGAACGGCTTGTCGCCCGGCAAATCATAGCGGTCGATGCCAAGGCAAAGCAAGTGGACTTTGCGGTGCGTGCCCAGAATTCCGCGCGGGCTGATGACGGCGGCGGAGTTGTAAATCACGTCGCCGTCGCGTTCGAGCAATCCCACTACGGCGGAAATATTCAATTTATGCGCGGCTGCCGCAATGCGCTCAGTGCTCGGGCCGGGCACCGTCTCCGTCACCGGCCACGCTTCCGCCTTGCTGGTGTAGCAGTATCCCGAAAGCGCGCACTCGGGAAACACCGCGAGGCCGGCGCCCGCGCGGGCTGCGGTTTCCAGGTGTCCCAGGATTTTTTCCAGGTTCTTTTCCGTTTCAAATATCGTTATGTCCATCTGTGTCGCGGCGACTTTCATGCATGATCTCCCTTCAGTCCTCGGATGGCCTATCGCGCACCCATTCTATCAGTGGACGGTATCTTCCGGCCGACTTCCGTTTTCCTCTCTCTAACGCACCGGTTTAGGGAACGTGTCGCCCAAAAAAATCAGACTTGACAAAAGGCGAAGAAAAAGCGAAAGTACGGTTGGCTTGTCCAAGACCAATAGGGAGGGGTACGGACCGAATGGCTACTGCGCTCATTTCAATTTCGCCGGGTGGGGCGGCGGGTTCGACAGCCTTAAGCCGGAAAACGGGCTTGGTGGGTATCGCGCGGATGGCGGCGGAAAGCCCGCAGGTTCGCGCGCGGGCGGATACGGAGTATTTTGCCATGCAATCCCGCTCCACGCTCAATCGCGAGTCCAGCGGGCGCATGCCCTTTGCCTGGACGCTCAACCCCTACCGGGGCTGCGAGTTTGGTTGCAAATATTGTTACGCGCGCTACTCGCACGAATTTATGGAAATGTGGGATGGGCTCGATTTCGAGCGCAAGATTTTCGCCAAGGTCAACTCTCCTGAGTTGCTGCGCGAGGAGTTGCGCCGCGCCCGCGACAAAGGCCTGCCGATTGCTCTTGGAACGGCCACCGACCCGTACCAGCCCGCCGAAAAGCAGTTTGGCATTACCCGGAACCTGCTGGAAGTGTTTGCAGATTTTGCGGGGCTGGATTTTTCTATCACCACCAAGGGCACCCTGATCCTGCGCGATTTGGATTTGCTCCGCACCATTGCCTCGCGGCACCGCTTCAGCGTCCATATCACGGTGACCACCCTGGACGAGCGGCTGGCGCGATTGCTCGAGCCCAAAGCTCCGCCGCCCGTCAATCGCCTGGAGGCGGTGGCGGAGTTGGCGCGGGCCGGCATCCGCGTGGGTGTGAACGCCATGCCGATCCTTCCCGGGCTTACCGACTCCGAGCGCTCCCTTGACCAACTGGCTGGCGCCGCGGCGCAGGCGGGCGCGCGATTCCTGCATGGAAACATCCTCTTTCTGATGCCGAGCGCCATGCGGCAGTTTATGCCGTTCCTCGAACGCGAGTTTCCCCGTCTGGTGAAGCGCTATCGAAAACTCTACGCACGCTCGGCGTATTTGGACGGGGAATACAAGGAGCAGATCAAAAAACGAATGGCGGACCTGCGCGCACGCTATGGTTTGGCAGGCGAGCGGGCGCCGGATCATGTCGCGGCGCACCGGCTTCCGCGCCGGGGACAACTGGCGCTCTCGTTTCTGCCCTCACACTACATCGGGCGCGACCGTGCCTGCCCGTGAAACCATAGAACCCCCACTAACGTAGGAAACCGCTCTGCCCGGTGGTGGCGGAAGAGACTTCGTCATTCAGCCGATCGTCGAGCGCCAGGATGCGGCGAAGCTCCGGGCTGAGGCGGCCTTGGACTTCGGAAGAGAGAAGTTTCTTCTGATACTGTTGCTGGGGTTTGTCGCTGCGGGTATAAAACGCGTGCAGGGCGCGGCGTGGCGCGGCTGTGCGGTTGGCCGTCCCGCCGTGCCACAAGTGCGCGTTCATCACCACCACTGTCCCCGCCGCTCCGGTGATCAATATTTCTTGTGGGTGTGCGGCAACCAGATCCGCCAGCGCCTGCTGTGGGAGTTTTCCCCAGCGGTGCGAGCCGGGAACCAGACGGAGAGCGCCGTTGTGGGGTGTGAAATCGTCCAACATCCAAACCGTATTGGCCACCCAGAAACCTTTCTCGTCGGCGACGGCGCCCAAGTCGCAATGCAGCGGCTGGGGAACGTCCGAATGTGGATTGGCCGAGCGCGCGTTCAAACTGCCCAGTTTGAATTCGGGCCCCAGAATGTGCCCCACTCGCTCCAGGATTTCCGGCATCACGATCATGCGCTCAAAGATTTCGCCTTTGTTTACCAGGTTGGCCAGCCGCCTTGTTTGTGGTTCCTGCTTGAATTCGGCACCGGCGCGGTCACGCTCGATTTCAAAAAGTTCCTCCACCCGTTGACGCAGCGCCTGAAGAAGTTCCGCGCCCATAAATCCCGGCAAACCCACATAGCCTTCGCTATCCAGCGCCTTTTTTTCGGCTTCGGTCATGGCAGAATTTTACAACATTGTAGTGTGGGCACCAATGAGTGGAAGGATAGTGGAGGTTGAAGAGGTGCGGATTTGAACCGCCTCTACTTGAACGCTTCTTTATTCACCACGTACGGCATTTGGGCGGGGTTGCCGCCATAGTTTCCTTCCAGCACGTCGATCAGCGCCTGGACGCAGCGTCCGGCCATGCCTTTGTTGGGGTCGGTGGAGAGGCGGGTGATGCGCCCGGCGCTGGCAAAATGATTGAACAGCCGCACGCGGTCTTCGAGGTCGGTCGCGCGCAAGGGTGAATCCGCCGGGAGCGGCTCGCGCTCGAAAACGTCAAGCGCGGCGCCCGCAATCATGCCGGCACGAATCGCGTCGGCCAGGTCATCCTCTTTGACCACCGGTCCGCGCGAAGTGTTGATCAGATAGGCGGTGGGTTTCATCAGGCGCAGCGACCGCTCGTTGAACAAATGGAAAGTGGGCATCCCGGAATCGCCTTCCCGCAGCAGAGGCACGTGAACGCTCACAAAATCCGCGCCTGCCAAGGCGGCTTCAAAGGGGACGTAACGGGCGGTGCGCTTTTCCGTGCTGAAGCCGTGCATGAATCGCAGATCGAGTTCGTCCTGAATCTTGCCGACAAAATCATCCGCCTGAAAGGCGGGATCGTAACAGAGGAAGTTCACGTCAAAGGCCAGCGCTTTTTTCATAAAGGCCTGGCCAATGCGTCCGGTGCCAATCACGGCCACGGTTTTGCCGGTCACCTCATCGCCGAGAAAAGGAAGGAAAGGATGCCACGCGCCCCAACGATTTTCGCGCACCAGGCGCTCGCTGGGATAAAGCTTGCGCGCCACGCAGCCGAGAATGAGGAGAGCGAATTCCGCCGTGGCTTCGGTCAGGACGTCGGCGGTGTGCGTGAAGGGGATTTTGTAGCGGTTGGCGTCGGCGCGGTTGATATTGTCAAAACCCACGGCATCCTGTGCCACTACTTTCAGCTTTCCGCGCCCCGCCTCAAACACCTCGGCGTCCACCGGGTCGCGCAGGGTGGTGATGAGTCCGTCCACGCCGCCACGAACTTTTTCCAGGATCAGGCTTTTGGGCGGCGGCTCGAGCTGATCGTAAACTTCCACCTCATAGCCGCGTCGGCGCAAAAGGTCAAGCGCTTCGGGGCCAATGTTGCAAGTGGCAAAGACGCGAAATGTTCGATTGCCGTTGGTCATAAAAAGAAAGTAGACAGTAGACCGGAGACAGGGAAGGAGCGCCCCGATGAGCAGTCAGATACCTTATTGCCCTTTTCCTGTCTACTGTCTGCTGTCTACAGTCTACTATAGGTTCTTCCTGGCCCAGGCGGCAATGCAGTCGAGCGCCTTATGGATATTTTCGATGGAATTGGCGTAGGAGAAACGAAGGTAGCCATCGCCCCATTCGCCAAAGGCGGTGCCGGAAAGGCACGCCACACCGGCCTGGGTCAACAAAGCCTCCGCCAACTCGCGGGAACTGCGGCCCGTACCCGTAATGTTGGGATAAACGTAAAACGCGCCGTGCGGAAGCCGGCAGCGGAATCCGCGAATGGCGTTGAGGCCGTCCACCATCACACTGCGCCGGCGCCTGAATTCCGCCAGCATTTCCTCCACGCAGGTTTGAGGGCCGCGCAGAGCTTCCACGCCAGCCATCTGGGTAAAGCTCGCCGTGCAGGAATTCGAATTGGTCATCAGCAAGGCAACCTGTTGCGCCAGGTCGGGGCGCATCACGCCGTAACCCAGGCGCCAGCCTGTCATCGCATAGGTTTTCGAGAATCCATCCAGGATGATGGTGCGTTCTTTCATGCCCGGAAACTGCGCCAGGCTCGAATGCGCTCCCTCAAAAATCAGGCGGCTGTAAATCTCATCGGAGAGAACAAAGATTTCGTTAGTGCGCGAGACGGAGAGCGCCTCCGCCAGGTTGGCGAGTTGTTCGCGGCTCATCACACCGCCGGTGGGATTGTGCGGCGAGTTCAGAATGATCAGGCGGGTACGCTCGGTGATTTTGGAAACGATCCCGGAAACGTCGGCGTCAAAATCGTACTTTTCCGGAAGCGCGTAGGGGACGGCATTTCCGCCCGCAAAGCGAACCATGGATTCGTAAATGGGAAAACCCGGGTTGGGATAAAGGACCTCGTCATCCTTCTCGATCAGCGCCAGGATGAGGAAAAACATGATGGGTTTGGCGCCCGGCGTGATGACGACTTCGGCGGGGTCCACGGCGATCCCGCGGCGCCGCCCAACTTCCTGCGCCACCGCCTCGCGAAGCGGGGGCAGTCCGGCGGGAGGCCCGTAATGTGTCCAGCCCTTTTGCAGGGCGTTCGCGGCCGCATCCACAATGTGTGGGGCGGTGGGAAAATCTGGTTCGCCGATTTCCAGGTGAATGATCTCGCGCCCGCGCGCTTCCAGCTCGCGGGCGCGGACCAGGACCTCAAAGGCGCTCTCGGTCCCCAGGCGCGACATTCGCTCCGCCAGTCTCGGTTTGTGCAGCAGGGTGGGCATCGGGAAGCTTCAGCATATTTCCAAAGCGCGTGAAAGTCCAGCGGGAGGGAAACTATCACTTGCGCCAGCTACTTTACAACCAGCCGGTTGTATTTCTTCAAAACCTCTTGCAGGCGATGGTGGGGGAGGGCGTCCACCTTGTGATTGTCAATTCCGGTCATGGTTTCGGCAGCCACCAGCGCGTTGACAATGGCCTCTTCCGTGGATTCTACCGTGGCTTCAAACAGCGGCCCCATTTCGTCATTGGGGACCATGGTGAGATGGCGCAAGCCCGCGGGCTTGCTGGCGCCGGGATTGGCGGTGGAGAAGGCGATGAAAATATCGCCCGAGCCATTGCTGGAAATGCTGCCCGTCCGCGCCAGGCCCAGCGAGGCGCGCCGCGCCAGGCGTTTTAACTGATTCGGCAGCAGCGGAGCGTCGGTGGCCACCACAATGATGATGGAACCGGTGTCGGCGTGTTCCGGCCCCAGCGCTTTCGCCCAAACTTTATTCCCCGGAATTTCTTTGCCCACCGGCACCCCGGCAATGGTGAGCAAATCGCGCGAACCGCAATTGCACTGCACCAGCACCCCAACCGTGTAGCCTCCGCCCTTCACGTCCAATTTTCTTGAAGCCGTGCCGATGCCGCCTTTGAATTCGTAACAAATCATTCCCGTACCGCCGCCCACATTGCCTTCCGGCACCGGGCCGGAGGCGGCGCTTTCCAGCGCCTTAAAGACATCGTCCTTTTTTACGTGAAACCCATTCACGTCGTTCAGGTAACCGTCATAAGTCTCGGCCACCACGGGCAGCGACCACCAGTATTCGGAATCGGCAGGCTGGCCGTGCGCCACCCGCCAGGCAATCACGCTGTCGCGCACCACGCCCACGCTGTGCGTGTTGGTGATCATCACCGGCCCTTCGAGAAATCCGGACTCCTCCACCCAGGTCGTTCCCGTCATCTCGCCATTGCCGTTGAGAGTGAACCATCCGGCAAAAACCTGGTCGGTGGATCCCTTGCCGCGCGGAAGTATCGCCGTCACTCCCGTCCGCACCGGGCCCTGGCCCACCACCAGTTTGCCGCTGCCGGAAATCAGGGTGGTGTTGCCCACCTCGACGCCCTTCACATCGGTAATGGCGTCGAGCGGGCCGGGAGTGCCGTTAAAAGGAATCCCCAAATCGCGGGCGCGCGGCTTGGTTTGCGCTGAGGCACATGGAAGCATAATGAGAGAGCCCAAAATTAGGAAAACCAATTGGATGGGACGATTCTTCATTTCCGCTGCTCCTGATTCAGCCGACTTCAAGTTTCAGACCGGTCGCTGCCGTTTTGGAAACGAATTCTACTCGGGCTTCAACCAGGACACAAGCGCGAGCTTGCACCTGGATAAGGCGGGCAAGTGGACTTCATAAGCAGGGAGGGCTAAAGAGTTCCGGGTGATGCGAAATCGACGCCGCGATCATCATTCAGTTTTATCGTGCCGTCGAGATTGAGTTGGGCGAGAGGAACTTTCCGGGTCGTTTGGTCGCCGAAGACCCAAAGGGTTTTGCCCAGGATGGCGTAATCCTGCACTTCCGATTGGTGGCCGTCGCGGAAAACCAACACTGTCTTTGGAGGCTTCTTGGGAGCCGAGGCGCGCGGCCCGGCCTCGCGCGCCGGTAATTCCTGGGGGGCGGATTGTTCTTCCCTCAGCATTTCCACTTCATCCGTGAGGGCCTGCACCTGGTCGGCAATCGAGTTGTCCGGTTCGGGTTGTGCCGCAGGGGTTTCGTCCTCAGCGGAGTAGTCCATGGGGACCATCCAGTAGATGGGTGCGTAGGCCGCGGCGCCGAATCCCCCGTTGTGCCCGTGCAGATACTGGCTGCAATAAAATGATTCCGAATATGACGGATTGGTGTAGCAGGGCGTTCCGGCAAAATAGCCGGGAGGGATGGCGGGGTTTGGCGCGTTGACGAAGTGCAGTCCGTTGATGGGCGCAAAACCTGCCCGGGGCGATCTGCCTCTGAAAGGGCTGGAGGGCCTGGGACGAAACGGCAAACTCCCCGGCCGCATTCTGGCCGGAGCCATCCTGAAGGGTGTCATCCTTAAAGGCGCCATTCTGGCCCCGCGGAAGGCAAAAGACCGCGCGCCGGAATGATATTGAGCGTGAAGCGGCAGCGGCAAAATCAGAATAACCGAAAGCACCGCGATGGAGAGCGGGCGCTTCATGCATCCAGTCTACCACTTTTTTGGGGTGTCAAATGTAAATCTGCTCCAACCCAATTCGCAGTTCCGAAACCCCGCGCCGCCGGAGCGACCCATCATCGGTCGCCGGGCATGAGGGGGAAGCCAGAAGACCGAATGGAGCCGGGACGACAATTCGAAGTCATTTCCACGGCGGATTTTCAGGCAAGAGCTTTTCAAACTCCGCGATCAGCCCCGCCTCATAATCTCCGGCGTAGCTGTGGTTAAAAAATTTCGCCAAGCCCTCGCCATGCAGCCGCTCCCAGGAAGCTTCTTCGTGACCGGGATTGACGGGGAAAAACAGGGCGCGGTTGGCGCGGGCGGCGGCCAGGTCGCCGGGGGCATCGCCAATCATCAGGACAGCATCCTGGGAATATTTTCCGCCGGCAGTGAGGCGCAAGTGTTCTTTCTTGCTGCCCATTTCCTGGCCGGCAATCACCGCGGCATATTTTGCGATGTCGTGCTCCTCCCATTCGCGCTCCAGGGCTTCGCCGGGCGTGGCCGACACGCACACAATATCCGCCTGGCGCCCGATTTGTTCCGCGCACTCCCGAAAAAAGGGAAAGGGTGGGACGCCCGCCACGTTTTCAGCAATGGAGCGGTTCACCGCTTTGCTCCACGCCAGCGTTTGCTGGAGGATGGGATCGCCCGTCCTTGCCGCCTCGGCTTCGAGCGCGGGATTCCCCAGCGCCTGGCCGGAATGGATCCAGGCTTCGAGCGTGGGGACCTCCGGGATTTTGGCCCCGCGCCGCAAGGGTTCCGGCCAATCGCGCAGCAAATCAAAAGTTTTGGTGAGGGCGGGAAAGCGATTGACTCCCCGCCATTTGGAATAGAGATTCACGAACTCCGAGGCGGCGCGGGCGTACTTGGAAATCGATTGCAGCTTCCAGTGGAAAATAATGTTGGGGATAAAGCACTCCTTGTGCTTGATCTCCATGGAATCGAAAACGCAGCCGTCCGAATCAATGCCCACAAAAAATTGGTGCCGGGGCTTGAAGTCGAGCAGCTTTTGCTGGGGCGATGAATCCGTCAATATGATTCCTCCGCGCGCCGCCGCCCGCACCTTTGGGACATGGCGTGGCGCGCCATGGATTTGGGCCTACATCTTAAACCAATTTTCGAAATCGCAAAACGGAGTTTGGCATCAGCTCCTTTCCCGCGCTCGGGCGTAGCGCCGGGCTTCAGCCCGGCATTTTAGGGGAGTGCCGGGCTGAAGCCCGGCGCTACAAAGGCTTCCACGCTTCAAAAATTAAGGTAAGATACCCTCGGTTCTCGGAAGGGGCGATAATTTTGGCGGCATGAAGAGTGTATCCCATGAAAAAATCAATTGGCGACAACATGATTCCCAAGGGGTGGAGTTTCGAGCAAGGTCTCGAGCTGGTGAAGAAAGCGGGCTTTGACGGCATCGAGCTCTGGCTCGGCGACGTTCCGTGGTTCCAGATGGACACCACGGACGCGCAGGTGCGCGAATTGCGCCAGAAGGTGGAAAACGCCGGCTTGGTGGTTTCCAACGTCTCCACCGGCCTGCACTGGCGGACGCCGCTCTCGGCGCGCGATCCCAAAGTGCGCGAGCAGGCCGCGCGCATTGTGGAGCGCCAGATCGAGACGGCCCAAATCGTCGGTTGCGACGCCATCCTGGTGGTGGTGGGCCTGGTGACCGAAGAAGTTCCATACAATGAAGTTTATCTTCGCTGCCTGGAGGCCATGAAGAAGCTTGCCCCCATCGCCGCCCGGGCCAGGGTGAAAATCGGCTGCGAGAATTGCAATTCGGAACAGCGCTTCCTGCTGACGCCACGCGAGTTCGCCACTTTTCTTGACGACGTCAACAGCCCCTTTGTAGGTATTCACCTGGACGTGGGCAATATTCACGACACCGGATTCGCCGAGCAGTGGATTGAGGTGCACGGCCCCCGCATCACCCGCATTCATTTGAAAGATGTGATGAAAAAGCGCGGCCGCTGCTGCGACACGGTTTACACCAGCTTGTTTATTGGGGACAACAACTGGCCCGCCATCCGCGCCGCGCTCACCAAAGTGAATTACGACGGTTGGTTGGTTGCGGAAATGGAAGCGCGTTACCGCTACGCGCAGGACCAGCAGTTTTACGACACCGCGGCCGACATGGACCGATTGATCTCGGGCAAACTTTGAAGCCGGGGTTTGGAATCTTAATGAGAATTACACGGCGACATTTTCTGGGTGTTTCCACGGGCGCGGCGGCTTTGATTTCAACTCAAGCAGCGGCGATGGGAGAGTTCAGTATTCCGTCCGGGCGCAGGAGCGGGTGCGTGCTCCTCGATTTGAAATCGCTATGCGTTCTCAGCGAATCATTTTTGGGTTACCAGAAAATTTCCGGTGGAGTTGAAGTCTCATCCGCGGCAGCACTGCCCCGGGCCACCTCGCGCTTCCCAACTCTGGTTGTTCCCGCCGCAGGGATATTGGACTCTGCGTCGGTGCGGGTGCTCTACGATCATTTACAGGCGGGCGGCGTGGTCTTGCTCGAATCCGGCGGAGGATATCTCCGCCCTGATGAGTTCTCCGTCCACCAACAAATGTTGAAACGCCACCTGAATGTTTCGGTGGGAATGCCGGTTGATTTGTGGTCGGGCGCGCGCGCCTCTTGCTCCGGAGCAGAAATGCCATCCCAGCGCAAGGTCGCCGCCCACGGTTCAGCGCCTTATATTGATTTTCTCTGGCCGCTTAAAACCAAAGTGCGGGACTTCAGCCGCGTGGTTCCGCCGACTGCCCAGGACGGAGATGTGATTGGAGTTGCTAGGAAAATTCCGGTGGCCATCAGAAAGCGCGTAGGGAAGGGAACGCTCATTTTTCTCGGTTCCCCCATTGGCCCTCACCTCTACGCCGGGGATCCCGAGGCAACCCGCTGGCTTCACGCCGTTCTGTCCGTGTAGGTGCTGGTCGCGCTGCGTAGCCGCATGGTCCCGCCTCGGTTTACCTTTTCCAAGTTTTGCTTCGGGCCGCCGCCTGCGAGGCGTGGATGGTCATGGGTGGGTGGCATCTGGCCGTCTAGCCGCTCTGCGAAAAAATCCGGCGAAACTGGTCCAGCGCCAGCGGAGCCACCTGAGCCGTCCCCAGATTTTCCTCGGCGTGTTGGATTTGGCTCATGCCCACCAGGGCGCAGGTGATTCCCGGGGCAGAGCGCGCAAACTGGATGGCCCGCTGCGCGTCTGAAGCCAGACCCGGAAGCGATTTTTGAATTTCCGGCGGAATGCCGCGCGCCAGCTGGCTCTGCAGCAGGCTGGCACTGGCAAAGACGGCCAGTCCCTGGGTGCGCGCCACTTGAAGGGCCGGAACGCGCTCACCCTGCCAGGGCTGCGTGCGGGCCAGCAGCGCTTCCGGCATGGCCAGGTTGAAGGGGAGCTGGATGGCGCGAAAGTGGTGATGCCTCCCGCCCGCCCGCTCGGCCACGCGGAAAACTTCTTGCAGGGACATCGCCTCGCGTGATTCGGGGCCGGCGCGGTAAGCGTTCCAGGTGGCAGTCCCGTAGCTGCGGATTTTTCCTTCTCCAGCCGCTTTTTCAAGAGCCACAAATGCGGCTTCCAGACG
The DNA here is from genome assembly GCA_035946625.1 of Terriglobia bacterium. Lineage (GTDB taxonomy): Bacteria > Acidobacteriota > Terriglobia > UBA7540 > UBA7540 > DASYXZ01. The sequence goes on from DASYZE010000092.1 coordinate 73,469, forward strand.
GCGATAGAACTCGTCGTGCGAAACTTCGCTCAATTGGGTTTCTGGATTGTGGACGTAATAAAGGTCAATGGTTTCGAGGCCCAAGTTTTTGCGGCTGGCTTCAATCTGGCTTTCCAGATACTTCGGCGACATCACGTGGCACCCGGCGGCCACTTCCTCGGGCCGGATCAATCCGGTTCGAATCAGGTGTTCCTGAAAATAGGCGGCCGGGTCGGCGGGCTCATCGGCGTCGAAGGTGAGAAAGCCGCCCTTGGTGGCCACAAAAATTTCATCGCGTTTCAGTTGGCCGTTGCGCATCAGGTCGGCCAGCGCCACCCCGATGGCGCGCTCGCTGCGCTGGTGGCGGTAATTGATGGCCGAGTCGATGACATTGCTTCCCATCTCCACTGCGCGCTCGATAGCGTGGTGATAGAGTGCGTCGTGGCTGGCCGTGGGTTCGCCCAGATACGTGCCCAGGCCGATGGAGGAGAGGCGCAGGCCATTCGCGTTGCGAAAATGTCCCGGCAGCCGGGCGGCAAAGCGGCTCTCGAAGCGTGCCGTACCTGCCGGAGTGGCGCAGCCCGGTATGAGCATGATATGAATTCCTTGCCCGTCCTCTGCGAGTCTCTTATTTCGCCCGCAGCAGCAGCACCGGCACTTTAACCTTGTGCTGCACGTTGGGCGCTGTGGTCCCCAGCAGCAAGTCGCCCAGGAATCGGTGCCCGTGAGTGCTCATGGCCACCAGGTCGCAGCCCTTTTCCTGAATCCATTTCACGATTTGGTCGGCCGGTTCGCCGTAGGCCAACTCGGCCTCGGCGGGAATGCCTTCCGATTCAAACTCAGCCCGTATTTTTTCCAGATACGCTTTGTCCTGCGTGACCTCGGGACTCACGGCGTCGGCGCCATACATCCGTGCCGCCCAGCCGTCCGCCACGTGCAAGAGCACGATGTGGCTGTGCATGACCTTGGCCAGGGCCTTGATGTGTTCCACAATGGCCCGGTCAGTAGAGGTCGCGTCCAGCGTCACCAGAATCTTGTTGTACATAATAACACTCTCCGGCGATGGTGCGCCCTGGCAAAATGCTGATTAAGCCAATCTGCCATGCTGAGCGTAGCGAAGCATCCCAGCAGTTCATTGAAAGCAAATGCAGAGTTCCTTCGCTCAGGATGACATTCTCCGATGGTCTTTTCCCGCGTCGTGCTAGCCGCCCCTCAGTGGCCAACCACGACAGTCCATGCCTGCTTGAGCGCGTCCGGCAAGCTGTAAACGTCCATGGCCGTGATAAGGAGGGCGCTACCCCAGCCGGCGATCGAAAGAAGCCAGCCGTTCCGCCACTTGCCCATGCGACGGCGCGAACTGGTAAACTGAAGCAGCGGAAACATGGCAAAGGGGAGTTGCAGGGCCAAGACGACCTGACTGAGAACCAGCAAGTCAGTGACGCTGCTGTTGCCGCGAATCCCGATGATTACCACGGCCGGGACTATCGCCAGCGTGCGGGTAATTAGCCGGCGCAGCCACGGCTTGATCCGCCAGTGCATGAACCCTTCCATCACCACTTGCCCCGCCAATGTTCCGGTAATGGTACTGCTCTGGCCGCTGGCCAGAAGGGCGATGGCGAATAGCGTGCCCGCGAGGGAAGTTCCCAGCAGCGGAGCCAGGGTCAGGTAGGCCACGCGAATCCAGTCGCTGGCGGGGCTGAAGGTGACCACTTGTCCGCCCGGTACGAGCACGCTCAACTTCCCGTAAAACACCAGCGCGGCCAGCACCAGAATGGCGGCGTTCACAAAAAAAGCAATGGTCAGGGCCGCGGTGGCGTCAATGGTGTTGAATAAAATTCCGCTGCGGAGGGAGGGCTCATCTTTCTGCATGACCCGGCTCTGCACCAGTGCTGAATGCAGGTAAAGGTTATGCGGCATGACGGTGGCGCCGATGATACCGATGGCCAAAACCATCATGCCGCTCTCCGCAAACCCGGGCCGGACGAGCGCGGCGCTCATCTCCACAAAGCTGGGGCGGGTTTGCGGCAGGACAAAAATTTCAATGAAGTAACACACCCCGATGGTGGCCACCAGCAGCAGCACCACCGCCTCAATGGTCCGCACCCCGAACCGTTGCAAGGCGAGCAGCAGCAACACGTCCAGCCCGGTGATGATCACCGCCCACAGCAAGGGAATTCCAAACAAAAGATTCAAGGCCACGGCGCTCCCCAGCACTTCCGCCAGATCACAGGCGCCGATGGCTAATTCGCAGAACAACCAGTTCGGCTGGCGCGTCCAACTCGGATACCAGTCGCGGCAGCATTGGGCAAGATCCTTGCCCGTGACCACCCCCAGCCGGGCGGCAATAACCTGCATGAAGATGGCCATCAAACTGGCCAGCCCCACCACCCACAGCAGCCCATACTTAAATTGCGCACCCGCTGCCAAGTCTGTACCCCAATTGCCCGGGTCCATGTAGCCAACACTAACGAGAATGGCCGGTCCCACAAAGGCCCGCCATTGCAGCCAAAAGCCGGCCTGATGGTGCGGCACCGCGACGCTGCCGTGCATGCCCTCCAGCGAAAGGCCCCCGCGGGAGGGTTCGGGCGCAACTTCCACTATTGCGGAATCCAGCTCGTCGCGTTGGTGGTCAATCTGAGGCTGGTTTGGTTCACCCACCTGAACGTCCTTCGGCTATCAGAGAGATCGAAATATTTGACATTAGCCTGATTCTGACACGGTCGAACGGCCTGATGAAAAACTCCGTAGAGGCGGCTTTATGCTGCCATCTTTGTCACAAATTCTAGGATTGTGGCGGGATAAACCCGCCGTTGCCCAGCCCAATCCACCTTTCTCATCTGGCTTCCTAATTTCTCAATGAAGATACTCAAAACTCAGAGTACGGTATCGAACCAGTCGGGGTCAAGGTGCGCCGCACCTCGACCGAAGGTCAGTTTCCGATAAGGCGACTTCCCAGGTGGAATCGTTCCCTTGGGCTGTCAATGGCCTGGAAGTTAACCGTGAGATTTCGTGAAAGGTTTTCACATCCACTTTTGTGAGAAGTAGATAAGACCCAGCATCATGAACACGAAAACCAAGATGACTGTGGGGGGACCATAGTTGAGAGCAGAATAGGCTATCGTCACAGAAAACAAGAACAACAACGTTCCGACAATCCCGAGGCGGCGAGCCTTTTTGTAGCGGAGGCTTTGTGGATAGACCGACTCACGCAGGCGCTTGAATTCTAGGTAAGTTCCAATATGCCACGACATGGGCTCGAACTTCTGGCCTTCTGGCAGTCGCTCATTGACTTCCCACTGCAATTCCTTCCATTCTAGAGAGGCGGCTATAAAGCACGCTTGAGCTGCGACGAACGAAAGGCCGGCTAATATCAAAAGTGCCGTGTGCATGACAGAACCTCAGGTACGACGATTATCTCCCACACGCAAGTCCTGCACAATTGCGGTTCGCCAGCGCACAGGATAGCACAGCATACGACACTTCAGAAACAGTAACCGGCTGCAGGTTCCTTCATCACCAAGAGGATTGTGCCGGATAGACGCCCAAACGGGAAGTGACCCATTACCGGCACCTCCAAGCCCTACCGCACCCGCACGTCCAAGCCCTACTCTACCGGGGCGAGGGCTTCAATCTTGGTCTCCATTTGTCTGACCCAAACTGTGTCGTGAATGGATGGAAGATTTGCTCGAACGTTGGCGAGGGCGCCCTGAAGCGCTGCTTCGGCCAGTTGATGGGCGACGATCAGGTCCGACGCCGCTTGCGGGGCGGTGATGGGACGGAGGGAATCGGCGAGGTGCGAGACCTCCGCGGCCAGTTGCGCGGTTTCGAGCGGGACCTCCGCCGCATGTTTGCTCGCCGATTCGATGGCGCGGCTTCTTGCCGCTTGCTCTGCCTCGGTGGTTTTGGACTGCTTGTAGGCGGCGAGCACGCTTTCGTAGCTGGCCGCGTCCCCGTCCACGGCTTCCATCAGGCGCGCGCGCAATCCGGTCAGGCGCTCGCGCGCCTCGTGAACAGCCGGATGATGGGCGGCCATTGATTTTTTCTTGAGCGTGATTCCGCAAACCATTTCTCCGAGCGCCGCCGCCAGCGCCCCCGCCAATGCGGCAACGCTGCCGCCGCCCGGCGTGGGCGTGTCGGCGGCCACGGCGTCCACAAATCCCTGGGCCAGGGCGGAAAGTTTTGCCCATGGCGCGTCTGCCGGACGTTTTGCCTGTTCGGCAAGCACTTGTGCCAGCCGATTTTCAACGATCAGGTCAGAGCGGTAATTCTCAACCTTCAAATAATGGACGGCTGCGTCTTCAAGGGCGCGCCGCGGAATCAATCCTACGATCTCACTGCCCACCACGGCCACGCCTTGCATCGCAGCTTCGCTCGTGACCGTGTCAAACACCGTGCCCATGGACGTAGTCTCAAAATCGGTGAGATTCATGGAGACCTGAGCCAGGTTTCGCGCTTTCAAATCCACGCCCATGGCTTTGACGCAAGGGAAGCCGCCGCTCGAAGCTCGGATTTTTTTGGCAATCGCCTTGGCCACCGCGACGTCCGGGGTATTCAGGTTGATGTTGTAGGCAATCAGAAATTTCCGCGCGCCCACCACCGTGGCGCCGGCAGTAGGATGCAGGCGCGCCTCCGCAAAAGGCGGGCCGAAATCCGGCAAGCGCTCCGGATTGGTTTTAACTTCTTCGCGCACGCCTTCAAATTGCCCGCGGCGGATATTCTCCAGATTCTTCCGTTCCGGCCGGCGCGCCGCTTCTTCATAAAGGTAAGTGGGAATCTGGAAACGTCGCCAGGTTTCCTCCGCCACCAACTCGGCGATGCACACGCAATCCTGAAGCGTCACGCCGCTGATGGGGATGAACGGGGCCACGTCCGTCGCGCCCAGGCGCGGGTGCGCGCCTTGATGATGGTTCAAGTCGATCAGCTCCAGGGCTTTTCCGATTCCGCGCAACGCCGCCAGGCCAATTTGCTCCCGCGAGCCCACCAGAGTGATGACGCACCGGTTGTGGTCCGCGTCCATTTCCCGGTCGAGGAGATAGACCTCCGGGCCGGCCAGCAGCGCCGCCACGATGGCGTCGACTTTTTGCGCGTTGCGGCCTTCACTGAAATTGGGGACGCACTCGACAAGGGTATGCATGGTGTGAATTTATCACGACTGGCGGGCGAAGACAGAAGGCAGAAGAAATATTTGGAAGTTCCTAGAGTCCACGGTAAACGTCCCGGCGATGACCGATCCTCACGACAATTACTGCCAATTCCACATCCTTCACCATGAAAATTATCCTGTAATTCCCACAGCGGATACGAAAAAGATCACGCTTGCCCTGTAGCTTTTTCACATCCGGGGGGCGGGGCTCGATTCCAAGCCGGACGATTCTCTCTCGAACGCGTTTTCGGTCGGGATCGGGAAGGCTTGCGAGTTGGCGCGCTGCCGCCGAAAAGATTGTAACTTTATAGTTCACTTTCAAAATCCGAATTTCTTACGGGCTTTGCCCCAAGGAATGGGTCTCTCGCCCTTCGCTCTCGCTCTGGCCAACACTTTCTCGGCTTCTTCGACATCCTCTTCGTCTTCGAGTTTTTCGAGAAGCTCCAGATCCTCGACGGGAATCAGGGCGGCCAAATCTTTGCCTCGTCGGTGCACAATAATCCGTTCCCGCCCGTACGCCACTCGGTTTACGGTTTCGGAAAAATCTTCACGCAATTTGCCCGAAGGGATTCGTGTCATGGTCATGCTCCCTCATAGCGTACGAAACGTTCGGAGCGTACGTTATGTCAATAATGTACGCAATCGCCAGATGTTTGTCAAGGAATCGGCACGTGGGGAGAAATCCGGCTAACGATCCCTTGCCCAAATGACACTTCCGTTCTTCACCGTCATCACGCAATGATTCCATCCGAAATAGTAGGGAATCATGCGATAGTCGTCCACGTCCATCACGGCGAGATCAGCTTGCTTGCCCGGTTCGAGCGATCCGCAGCGTTGGTTCCGGCGCAGCGAATAGGCGGCGTTGATGGTAGAGGCGGCGACAGCCTCGGCGGGCATCATGCGCATGGTGGAGCAGGCGAGCGACAGGATGAACTGCAAGTTAAGGGTTGGGCTGGTGCCGGGGTTGAAGTCGGTGGCCACGGCGACCGCCGCTCCCATTTCAATCAGCCGGCGGGCGGGCGCCACGCTGCGCGTCGCCAGATGAAAATTTGCTCCCGGCAGCATCACCGCCACCACGTTCGACCGCGCCAGTGCGCCAATCTCCGGCGCCGTCATATTGTCCAGGTGATCGGCGGACGCCGCGCCCAGGGCAATGGCCAGGCGCGTCGATCCTGTGTGGACCATCTGCTCGGCGTGGATCCTGGGGATCAGTCCGAGCCTCGCTCCGGCTCGAAGCAAAGTCGAACATTCTTCCCGCGTAAATGCGGCGCGGTCGCAGAAACAATCCACGAATTCCGCCAGCTTTTTGCGCGCCACCAGAGGAATCAACTTATGCTCCATCATTTTGATGTAAGCCGCTCGCTTTTTTTCAAACTTTGTGGGGAGCGCGTGCGCGGCCATGAGAGTGGGCACGAGTTCGAGCGGTGATATTTTTTGAAGTTTGCGCACCACTTCGAGAATTTTTAATTCGTTCGCCACATCCAACCCGTACCCCGACTTCACCTCGATGGTGGTGGTGCCGTGGGCCGCGAATTGATGAAGAAAAGTCTGGGCCTGCGCCACCAACTCGTCCTGGGTGGCCGCGCCCACCTGCCTGGCCGAGAGCTGAATCCCGCCGCCCCGGCGCGCAATTTCCGGTCCGGTCACTCCACGCAGACGTAATTCGTAGTCTTCCAATCGATGCCCCGCGAACACCAGGTGAGTGTGGCAATCCACAAAGCCTGGCATCACCACGCGGCCCTGGCAGTCAATGGCCTCGGCTTTCAGGTGGCGCGCCTCCGCCTCCAGCTCCGGGGTGCGCCCCACGCGCTCGATGACCGCGCCCCGCGTCAACACCGCCCCATCTTCGATGATCCCAAGTTCGCTCAGATCGCGCCCACGGCGCGGGGCCGCCGGGCCGGCGAGGGTGAGCAGTTGCCGCGCGTTGCGGAAAAATAAGCTGGAGGGCACGCCTGCTTTGCCAACCGATGGCGCTATTGGATTAGCCTCAGGCATTTGTTAAGCTAGTTGCATCGAAATTTGGAGGTGCCCGCCATGCCTACCTATGAATTTGTCTGCATGGAGTGCAAGAAGACTTTTACTCGCGTGATGTCCCTGGCCGAAATCGAAAAAGGGAATGCGGCCTGTCCCCATTGTCAAAGCAAGAAAACCGAGCAGAAACCCGCCGCCTTTTTCGCCAAGACGGCCAGAAAGAGTTAACGCGACTCCGGCGGCATGGGAATTTTTATTCCCGCGCCGCGCGCGAATTGATTGGCTTCCTCGTAACCCGCGTCCACGTGGCGCGCCACGCCGATGCCCGGATCGTTGGTGAGTACGCGGTTAATGCGCAGCGCCATTTCAGGAGTGCCGTCCGCCACCGTCACCTGCCCGGCGTGCAGCGCGTACCCGATGCCCACGCCGCCACCGTTGTGGAATGAAACCCAACTCGCGCCCGACGCCGTGTTCAGCAGGGCGTTCAGCACCGGCCAGTCCGCGATGGCATCGCTGCCGTCCTTCATCGCTTCGGTCTCGCGGAAGGGCGAGGCCACCGAGCCGCAATCCAGGTGATCGCGTCCGATGACGATGGGCGCCTTCAGCTCGCCCTGGGCTACCAAGTCATTCAGGCGCTCGCCAAAGAGGGCGCGCTCGCCGTAACCCAGCCAGCAAATGCGTGCCGGCAGCCCTTGAAATTTCACGTGCTTGCGCGCCAGGCGAATCCAACGGCTCAGAATTTCGTTCTCGGGGAAAAGCGAGAGCACCAGGTCATCGGTTCGATAAATATCCGACGGCTCGCCGGAAAGCGCCGCCCAGCGAAACGGCCCCCGGCCCTCGCAGAAGAGCGGGCGGATATACTCAGGCACGAAGCCGGGAAAATGGTAGGCGTCTTTCACGCCGCCGTGCTCGTAAGCCATGGTGCGGATATTGTTCCCGTAATCGAAAGTGGCCGCGCCCAGTTTTTGCAGGTCGAGCATCCCCACCACGTGCAGCGCGATGGATTCGTAAGACCGGCGCAGGTAGTCCTCGGGATCGCTCCGCCGCAAATCCGCCGCAGCCTCCAGGCTCATGCCGCGCGGTACGTAGCCGTTCAGCGGATCGTGGGCGCTGGTTTGGTCGGTGAGCAGGTCCGGAACCACGCCGCGCCGCGCCAGTTCCGGAATGACGTCGGCGCAGTTGCCCACCAGTCCCACCGAAGTGGGTTGCTTCTGGCGAATCGCATTCTTGATGATGCGCAGCGCCTCATCCAGATCGTTTACGCAAACGTCACAATAGCCGCTGCGAATGCGTTTCTTGATGCGCTCCGCGTCCACCTCGATGCCGAGAAAGGCCGCGCCGTTCAGCGTGGCGGCCAAGGGCTGCGCCCCGCCCATCCCTCCGAGCCCGCCCGAGACCACCAGCTTGCCTGAGAGGTCGGCGCCAAAGTGCTTGCGCGCGGCAGCGGCAAAGGTTTCATACGTTCCCTGCAAGATGCCCTGCGAGCCGATATAAATCCAGCTTCCCGCCGTCATCTGGCCATACATCGTGAGTCCCATGCGGTCCAGCTCGCGGAATTTTTCCCAGTTGGACCAATGGCCTACCAGGTTGGCGTTGGCAATCAAGACGCGCGGCGAATATTCATGGGTGCGAAAAACGCCCACTGGTTTGCCGGACTGCACCAGCAGCGTTTCGTCATTCTCAAGCCGCCTCAGCGCCTGGACAATGGCTTCATAGCAAGCCCAGTTTCGTGCCGCGCGCCCGGTACCGCCGTAAACAATCAATTCCTCCGGCCGCTCGCCTACTTCTTCATCCAAATTATTCATCAGCATGCGCAGCGCCGCTTCCTGTTGCCAGCCTTTGCAACTGAGCTGGGTGCCCCGCGGCGCGCGGATGGGCCGGTACTCGTGCGGAACTCGAATTTGATTTTCGTGTGTCGTGGTTTCCGTGGATAACATAGCTGGATCCTCTCTGGAATATTAGCCCACTGGGCCATTATTCGGAAGGGGTTTCCGCTGTTTGATTATCGTGGCTCCTCACTGGCCTGGCGGTATACTAGTGGGGCATCGCTAAGAGAATATAGGACTCCCATAATCCAATGATATATAGAATGAATATTGACATTACTGATTCAGAAGATATAGTCTGGAACCCTTCAGACGGGACTTCCGCAGGAGGCAAAAATCAACGACTTTAGCAAAGAAAATATTCCTCGTGGGTTTAGCGTTGGCGGCGCTGTCGCTGGAGCCCGCACAGCCCGGTCGCGGCAATTGCTCTGTAAGGATATTTATGGCGCCGGGTTTGGAGATCAAGATGTAATTGACTGCACTGATGCCGGAGACTGCGGCTTTGATTGCACCGGATGCTGCTTGCGATATACCTGCTCCGGCCACCCGGGCTCCTATGGCCAAAACTGCGGTCAGACCTGTCAATTTACATACACCTGCGACGGTATTCTTAACGGGACGATTTCTGCATGTTTCGTTGACTGCTAAGGCGGGGAGGCAATTACCATGGTACACCGGGGGGGCTTCAAGTTAGCCGCACTTGCCGCAATTATCTTCGTCGCATCGTTTGGGACACCTCAGCTGATCACTCGGGCCCGACCGGGCTTGCGCGCGTTCACTCTCAAGACCGAGGTCTATGGTTACCCAGAGGGTCAACCTATCAAACTCCGCAACCGCCGGACAGTGGCTGTGCGCTCCGATGGGACAAGAGCTACTGTGTCAACCTTGTCGGGGAGGGCTGGCCAAGCAGGGGAGGAAGAGCGGATAGTTGCCTTCTTGGACGGGCGCACCGTATCTATTCATAGTGGGATCGCCGCTAAGACCACCTTTGGGGAGAGGCCGGCGGTGGCTGCGGCCCGAAGTGCCAGACTTTTCAACCCTCCGCCGAATTGCGTCTATCCTGGCTTCGAATTTGCCGGCCGCGACACCATAGCCGGGGAACCGACAGTCAAACTCAAGTATGTGTCCGAAACCCTGGGTTGGGCCACGACTATTTGGGAGGCCCCACGGCTCGGCTGCGAGGAACTCCAATACCAGTCATACGACAAACAGCCCGACGGGCAATACAAACTGTCAACCGAGATGCGAACTACGAGTCTTGCCTTTGGAGAACCGGACTCGCAGTTGTTCGATATGCCGCCATCAAGCTACCGAGAAATGAAGCCCTCGGACATCGTCCGAGCTTATGACAAAAAGCTCGGCCACATTCTCGATCACGAAAACATGCAGTCTCTTGACCTCGCAGATAAAAATTATTTCGGCACCCTGCGCCCCGAGCCGTCCGCCAAGGCGCAAGGCCGCTGATTTTGCGCCTCTTCACCGGTGCCGCCGTAAACTATCAATTCCTCCGGCCGCTCGCCCACTTCTTCGTCCAGATTATTCATCAGCATGCGCAGCGCCGCTTCCTGGTGCCAGCCTTTGCAACTGAGCTGCGTGCCCCGCGGTGCGCGGATGGGCCGGTACTCGTGCGGAACGCGAATTTGATTTTCGTGTGTCGTGGTTTCCGTGGATAACATGGCTGGATCCTCTCTGGAATATTAGCCCACCGCGCCCGAAAGCGAAAGCAGTTCCCTCAGATTTCCTCGCTCCACTCTTTGGTGGTGACGCATTTTGATTTAGTAGAGCCGGGCTTTAGCCCGGCATGTGCCGTCCTGAAGGGCGGCGCTACGTCAAAATGCGTCACCACCCACACTCCGCTTTTGTTGACTGGACGTTGAGCGAATGTTAATTTAGCCACGCGCGCTTGAGATTAAAATCTGCCATCCATTTTGAGTGCTTAGGCCGCAGGACTTCACATCGATGTGTTGGCGTTTACTGCCGCATGCTCCGCTGGGTACCCTTCGAACGCGGGTGGGCTGGCGCATCTTGCTCGGCTTGAGTCTTACGGCGTGCCTCGCCGGCGCCAGTGGAAAGGCGCTTCCCCTTTCTCTCTCGGACCGTGTGGCAGAAGCGGATGATTATTACCTGGGCCGGCAGAATCCGGAAAACCTGGCCAAGGGCCTCGAACTGCTTCGCGCGGATGTGGCCGAGAACGCCCGGGACTTTGAGGCGTGGTGGCGGATTTCCAAGTTCCTCTACTACCAGGCGCGCCACACCAGCGGGCCCGACAAGTTCAAGCTCCTCGATGAAGGTGTAGATGCCGCCCGGAAGGCGATTGGCCTCGACCCCAACCGGGCTGAAGGACATTACTGGCTGGGCGCCAATTACGATCTGACTTCCGAAGCGCGAGGGTATTGGCGGGGCTTGTTATTCCTGGACGATATCCGCAAAGAAATGGAAACGGCCAATGGATTTGACCCCAATTACGAAGAGGGCGGCGCCCTGCGGACCATTGCCCGGCTTGATTATCGCGCCCCCTTTTTTGAGGGTGGCGACAAGCGCCTCTCCATTCAGTTGTTGAAAGAATGCCTCGAACGTTTCCCTGAAAATTCGAGGGCCATGCTTTATCTTTCGGACAGTTACCTGGCCAGAGGCCTCCGCAAGGAGGCGCGCGAAGAACTCGAAGCGATTCTGAATCTATGTCCGGACCCCCAGGTCGCCCCGGAGCTTGCCGAAAATCAGGAGAAGGCCCGGGCGCGCCTGGCCAGGTATTTCAGTGCCAAGCCCTGAATTGCCCGCGGCTTGGATTCCCAAAGCGCTCGGCGACCGCGTCATTTGGAGTCAAACTCCCCTCCCAACGCCGGTCATTCCCGCTTTCGCGGGAATGACCAGTCAACTGATGAAGTTGCAAAGAAATTCGATTCCAAATGACGCTCGTACCAAGCGTTCCAGAGTATTCCAACCCAGACCGGCAAATATGCTAAAATCATTGCTGGCGTACCCAAAACCCACGGCGCGTTCAATTTCGACTGCATGGGCAACCAAGAATTTCGCACCCTCAACGAACTCTTCCTGAAGGCCATTGCCAACTATTCCAAGCCGGACGCATTCCTTTATAAGACGGCGGGAAAATATCGCGGCCTTCCCTCGCAAGAGGCCCTTGAAAACGCGGCCGGCCTTGCCCTGGCTCTCGACCGCCGTGGGATTAACCGCGGCGACCGCGTGGCTCTTCTTTCCGAAAATCGCTATGAATGGGCGCTGACCGATTACGCCGTCTTGGGACTGGGCGCGGCCCTCGTGCCCATTTACCCGACGCTGCTGGAAAACGACATTGAGTATATCCTGCGCGACTCGGAGGCGCGGGGAGTGGTCTGCTCCGACGACACCCAGATCAAAAAAATCCTGAACATTCGCGGCCGCCTGCCCGGTCTGCGCTTTATTTTTGTGATGAACCACGCCACTCCGCGGCAGTCGGGCGTTGAAGTTTGGCAGGAGGTTATTGATGCCAGCGCCCGGGCTGAAGCCGGTTCAATTGATTTTTTTCGCTCTCGGGCCCTGGAAGTCCGCCCGGAATCGGTGGCCAGCATTTTATACACCTCCGGAACCATGGGGCAGGCCAAGGGCGTGGTCCTGACCCATTCCAATCTGGTCTCCAACATTCTGGCCTCGCTGGGCCTTTTTCCTTTCCAACCGGACGAAGTGGCCATGTCTTTTCTGCCTCTCTCCCATATTTTTGAGCGCATGTTGGACTATCACTATTTCTGGGCCGGGGTTTCCATCGCTTACCCGGAAAACATGGAGGCGTTGCCGAAAAACTTGCTCGAAGTTCGTCCCACCGTGATGGCCGTGGTCCCGCGCGTGCTCGAGAAAGTTCATGCGCGCGTAACCGAAGTTGTCCGCCAGTCCTCTCCGGTGCGCCAAAAGCTTTTCCAGTGGGCGCTCGGAGTGGGCAAAGGTTATTTCCCTGTCATCCTCCAGCACCGCCAGCCTTCCGCCGCCCTGCGCGCCCAGCACGCCCTGGCGGATTTCCTGGTGGGCGCCAAGGTCCGCGCCCAGATGGGCGGGCGCATTAAACAGTTGATTTCCGGCGCCGCCCCCCTTTCCCGCGATCTGGCGGAATTCTTTTTTGCCGTGGGTTTGCCGGTTTATGAAGGTTACGGCCTGACCGAAACCTCGCCGGTCATTTCCGTGAATTGCCCCCATAGCGTGAAGTTGGGCACGGTGGGCCGGGTGATTCCGAGCGTGGAAGTGAAGCTGGATAAAAGCCCGGACGATGGCGTCGCCGCCGCAGCCGGCGAGATTCTGGTGCGCGGTCCGAGCGTCACGCCCGGTTACTACCATCTGGACGAGGAAAATCGGAAGTCATTTAAGGACGGATGGTTCCGCACTGGAGACTTGGGCTCTCTCGACTCAGACGGTTTTCTCACCATCACGGGACGGAAGAAGAACCTTTTCAAGACTTCGGGGGGCAAATATGTTTCTCCGGAAAAGCTGGAGAACCTGTTCCAAGGTCATCCTTATGTCGCACAGGTTTTGATTTTGGGCGATGGCCGGCGCTTTGTGAGCGCGCTGATTGCGCCCAATTTTTTTCGGCTTGAATCTCTGGCGCGCAGCCGGGGCATCGATTTCAAGGATCGCCTGGATTTGTTGCAGAACGGCGAAATCCTCGCTTTTATGCAGCAGCAGGTGGACCAACTGACCGCCGGGCTGCCCCCCCACGAAAAAATCCGCCAGATCGCCCTGCTCCCGCGCGAATTCAGCATCGAGGCAGGAGAGCTTTCCGCCACCCAAAAAGTCAAGCGAGGCGTGGCCGAAGAACACTTTCGCGCCTTGATCGATGAGATTTATCTTCGTCAGGCTCCCCAAGCCCGGCACGCCTAGCTGTTTCCAGAAAACGTTCCCAGTCTTGTCATTCCGAGCATTGACAGCCGCAGGGCTGCCCATGATGAGCAGAAAGTCGTCGCTCCTGCCCAGAGACGCTTTGTTGAATCCAAAAGAGTTACGCATCGACTTTCCGCAGAGCGCAGCGAGGAATCTGTGCGCTGAAAAGTCAGCCAATGCGAGATTCCTCGTCGGTCCCCGCAGCGACCTCCTCGGCATGGAAAGGTTACGGTTGTTTTTCTGCAAACTGCGAGCGCACCCCGCGCAAATCATTTTATCCCAACTCCAAAACCTCGGTAGAATAGCGGCGTCCATGGAAATTGCACCCCTTTCCCTCCTGCGCCGATTATTTGGTCCCGGCTCTCGCTCGGGCAGTGGCCACTTGTGGCCGCGCTGGCTGTTTATGCGCGCTTTGGGCCTTATTTTCTTCTCCGCTTTTTACTCCTTTATTTTTCAAATTCGCGGCCTGATCGGGCCGGATGGATTGCTTCCCGCCGGCCGCTATCTCGACACGGTATGGCAATACATGGGCGCCAAGGGTTTCTGGTACGCGCCCACGCTTTTGTGGCTGGGCAGCGGCCCGCGCGCACTCATGCTGCTCAGTTGGGCTGGCCTCGTCGCGTCCATTCTGCTGGTACTCAACCTTTGGCCGCGCGGCATGACCGCCGTGGGTATAGCATGCTATTTATCCTTGATAGCCGCCGCCCAGGATTTTTCCAGCTACCAATCAGATGGCATGTTGCTGGCAGCTGCGTTCGTCTGCCTCTTCTTCGCCCCGCCCGGATTGCGCCCGGGACTGGGTGAAGACCACCCACCCTCCTGGGCCAGCCATTTCCTGCTGCAATGGCTCTGGTTCCAGATTTATTTTGAGTCCGGATTCGTCAAGCTGGCCAGCCACGATCAGGAGTGGCGGCACTTGACCGCCCTCGATCACTATTACGAAAACGGTCCGCTCCCCAATTGGATCGGCTGGTACGTCCAGCAACTGCCTCACTGGTTCCATGCCGGCGCTGCGCTTTACACTCTGGTGACCGAACTGGGATTGGTTTGGATGTTGTTTTTGCCACGTCGCTATCGAATCCTCTGCTTCTTGATTGTCACGCCTTTTCAGATCAGCATCATCCTCACCGCCAACCTCGCCTTTCTGAATTATTTGGTTTTGTGTCTCGGCATTTTTCTCCTTGACGACCGTTTCTTGCGCGCCCTCTTTCAACGTGCTGGCGCGCTTTTCCACCTTGGAAAAGCTCAACCGGAAGTTCGCGGCTTGCCGCGAGTGGCGTCATCTCCATCGGCGGGAGAGATTCCGATTCAGTCCAGCATTGCTGCGGATGTTCCGCCGCCGCGCCAGACCGGTTCCGAACTGGTTGCAGTCGCCCGGCGGCTCCTTGCCGGGTCGTCCTATCTGTGTGCGTGCGTGATGCTTCCCTGGACGTTCTACGCCACCGCGGCGCTTCTTCTGCTGATGCTTTTTCCCTCGTTGCCGCTCCCCCAGAGTCCCATCCTGGCTCTCGAACCGTTCCGCATTGCCAATTCCTATGGACTGTTTGCCGTGATGACTCCGGCGCGTCACGAAATCGAATTCCAAGGCACGCGTGACGGCAAGACCTGGATTCCTTATCCTTTTCGCTATAAGCCCCAGGACCTTTCACAGCCGCCGCGCATCCACGCGCCCTATCAACCGCGCTTCGATTGGAACCTCTGGTTCGCTTCGCTCGGCGGCTGGCGGGAATACCCGTGGGTGTTGAACACGGAAATGCTTTTGCTGAAGAGCGACCCCAGCGTGCTCCAACTTTTTGCCGGGAATCCTTTCGCCGGGAATCCGCCCGTGCAGGTGCGCGCCGTGGTCTGGCAATATTGGTTCACTGACATCCCCACCAAGCGCAAAACCGGCCTCTGGTGGCGGCGCCAATTCCAGGGACTGTACGCCCCCACCCTCGAGCGCGAGCCCGATGGCACCATCAATATTGTGGAGTCGCCCGGATCAGTGGATGAATTGCAGATCCCTCCGCAATAATGGTGCGTAACCAGGCGCGCCCGGGATGCGTCTTGGAAGTAGACGCTCAAGAAAGTTTCCCATGGAGCCGGAAGAACGTTCATTGAAGTCTCGAAGCATGAGGTTTAGAATAAAATAGAAATTAAATGGCCGAGTATCGAAATCTTTGAGACATTGGATTGGCCTCGCCGGCTCACCGCGTCGCCCTCTAAGGGAGGGGAGAATTTCATGCATCGAAAACTATTACAAGCGTTAGGAACCGCGCTCGCGGCGGTTGTTTTTGTCCCTGGTATCCTGTGGGGCCAGTTTGGTATTCCCACTACCGGACGAGCGCCTTTGGGCGGTGAGCTTCAAAACATAGAGCGGCAGACCTGGCACATTTTTGGAAAGGTTACCGACCTCGAAGGGAAGCCCCTGCGCGAAGCTAAGGTGCGCGTGGATGTTGGCCTTGGTCCCAAGTTTGTGAAGGAGTTGACCACCGATGTCCAGGGAGGGTTCAGTACCGAATATAATCTGGAAGCGGACTTGAACACGTCCGTCTCGGTGAACCTCCTGGTTAATCATGACGGGTTCCACCCCGCGCACGAGTTCGTGAATTTCGGACACGGTGACAAGACCTGGCAGATTGACGTGGTGATGCGGCCGGAGTCCGCCGACTCCGACGAGCTGCCGGTGGAATCGCTGATTGGCAAGCTGGCCCCCAAGCTGCGCGCCAGCCTGCAACAGGATTCTTCCATTGCCCCGGCACATAAAGATTTCGAGCGGGGCGCGGACGAGTTCCTGGATCGGCACGATTCCAGCAAGGCCATTCCGAGTTTTAACAAGGTGGTCAAACGCTATCCGTCCTGCGCCAATTGCCTCACCATGCTCGGCCTGGCCGAACTCGATGCGGGAAGCTGGCGCGGCGCCAGCAGCGATATCGCCGAAGCGGCCAAGCTGGTTTCCGCCCAGGGCAGCAAGCAGGATCAGGCCGAATCCTTTCTGATCGTGGCGGAGATGGAGAATTGGAAAGGCGAATACGCCAAGGCTGCGGGCTTCCTGATGAAGGCCAAAGACCTCGACCCGAAGAATGCTTTCGTGCTTCAGGAGTTGGGCCGGACTTTGGTCCTCCAGAAAAATTGGGACGCGGCGGTTGAATACTTGCAGCGGGCGCTGGATGCGGGCGCGGGCAAAGAAGCGCTCCTGCTCCGCACCCAGGCCTTGCTCGAACAGGGCGATGCGGAAGCGGCGGACGCTTCCATGAAGGCGTATCTGGGTGGGGACGACATTAAAACGTTTCCGATTTCAGTGCGCAGGCTGTACGCCCAGATCGACGCGCGCAAGAGCCTGCGCTCGTACCTCGAGGTTAAGTCCGTGGTCAACGAGCCGCTGCCCTCGCTGGTGAAAGGGGCGCCGGAACTGCACGGACTTGAGCCGGCCTCCGGCACTGAGGATGTGGCCGCCATTCTCAAGCAGGCGGGCGAAAACGTCCAGGCGTTTTTCAATAATTTCCAAAATACCATGTCCGTGGAGCAGGTGCGCGAGGAAAGGCTGAACAAAAACGGAAAGGTTAAAGACTCCCTCGATCAAAAATTTCAATACCTGCTGGTGACCCACCCGGAAAAATGGGGGCTGGGGCTGGAAGAGTTCCGCACGGATATGCACGGAGAGCGAGCTGCGCCCACCGGACTGAGCTCGGGGCTGATGATTACTTCCGGGTTTGCCTCCGCTTCTTTGCTCTTTCACCCGGCGTACCAAGAAGGAGCCACCTTTCGCTACCTGGGCAAGCAGGCCGTGAATGGCCACGATTGCTTTGTGGTGGCGTTTGCCCAGAAACCGGAAAAAGCCCAGATGGTGGAACGCTTTAACATGAACGATGCCTCCATCCTGGTATTGTTTCAGGGCCTGGCCTGGATTGATGCCCAGTCTTACAAAGTGGTGCGGCTGCGCACCGACTTGCTGAAGCCGCAAACCAAGATTCGTTTGGAGCGCCAAACCACCGAGATCACCTACGACCCGGTGACATTCAAGCAACTGTCTGCCGCCATGTGGCTCCCCAGTGAGGTGGCCGTAACCGTGGAGTGGCAGGGGAAAACTTACCGGAACCTGCACAAATATTCGGACTTTAAGTTGTTCAACACCAACACCAAGGAAAAAGTAAAACAGGTGGACGCCCCACCCCAGGATCCGCCGCAAAATTAATAAAAACGCTGCCAAGAAAGCTACATCGCGAAAATTATGTCAAGCACCCCTCACCCGGCCGTCCGCTGACGGCCACCCTCTCCCCTCAAAGGGCGAGGGCTATAATTCTTTATAGGGCGCGGACTATAATCCTTTAAAGGGCGAGGGCTGTAATTCTTAAGATTTTACTCCCTCGCCCCCTTGGGGGAGAGGGGAAGGGGTGAGGGGGTTGAAACCTTGGGTAAGCCCATCTGCCCTGGCGGTGGGGGTTGAGGGTCGAAGCCGCCCGCCGCATTTCAAATCAAGACGCCGAGGGCCCCAATAAGTTTGGAGAGGGAAAAATGAATAACGACATTTTGCGCATTGCCGATAAAGAATTTCATTCCCGCTTGATCGTGGGCACGGGAAAGTACCGCAGCTTTCAGGAAATGGCCCGCGCTCACGAAGCTTCAGGAGCGGAAATTGTGACGGTGGCGGTTCGCCGCGTGAATCTCACCGACCGCAGCAAGGAATCCCTGCTCGATTATATCGATCGCACGAAATATTTTATCCTTCCCAATACCGCCGGGTGCTACAGCGCCGATGACGCGGTGCGCGCCGCCCGCCTGGGCAGGGAAGTCGGGCTCTCCCATTGGGTCAAGCTCGAGGTGATTGGCGATGAGAAGACTTTATTCCCGGATAATTTTGAGCTGGTCAAAGCCACCGAACAATTGGCGCGCGAAGGTTTTGTGGTGCTGCCCTACACCAATGACGATTTGATTTCCGCCCGCCGGCTGATCGATGCCGGCGCCGCCGCGGTCATGCCGCTGGGCGCGCCCATCGGGTCCGGCCTCGGCATCCAGAACACCGCCAACATCCGCATCCTTCGGGAAATGATTACCACCGTCCCCTTGATCCTCGATGCCGGCGTGGGCACCGCCTCGGACGCCGCCATTGCCATGGAGTTGGGCGCCGATGCCGTGTTGATGAATACCGGCATTGCCGGCGCTCAGGACGCCGTCCTGATGGCCGAAGCCATGAAGCACGCGGTCCTCGCCGGCCGCCAGGCTTTCCTGGCCGGCCGCATGGCGAGGAAGCTTTATGCCACCGCCTCCAGCCCCGTCGAGGGCGTGGTGAAGTAGGGCAGAAGGCAGTAGGCAGAAGGCAGTAGGCAGTAGGAAGCAAACCCTAAACAAGAACGAAAAAATCTTTTCAAAGTGCTCGGTCTTCCAGTGATGCGGTGGTCGGCAGTGACTGGTCAGCCTTACTTTGAGGAGGGGTTGAATTAACGGGGCAGGAATTTTTCAGGGGCAGAAATCATTCCGTTGAGTATTCTACCGACCTCGTCGTAACCGTTTAACAATCGTTTGTGGTTTTCACTTGAGAGATAACCGCAATCCTTTGAAAAATCCAACCAAACCTGAGTTTCCGTGGCTTCAGCGTCGGAGTCAGCCAATTTACTTACCAGCATATTAGGGTACTGGCGCTTCCGAAATCCCTCGGCAATGTTGGCGGCCACACTTCGAGACGAGCGCCGAATCTGGCTGGTAAGAGAATACCGTTCATCTTGTGGAAATGTGTTTGACTGTGTAAAAACCTCCATAGCCAAGGTGTAGGCTAGTTGATAGACCTTGAGGTCCCGATGACCGCGAAGCATTGAACCAAACCCCTTCCGCAGGAAGTATTGTGCCCACTACCTACTGCCTTCTGCCTACTGCCTACTGCCTACTTTTCCTTAGGCGGTGCATCTTTCGTCGTTACCGGCGGATTTTTCTTCGCGTCCTTATCGGGCAGGGTAAAAATAATTTCGCCCGGCCGCGCCAGCCCCATTTGCTCACGTGCCATTTTTTCAATCGCTTTGGGGTCGCTTTTCAGCGACTTGATTTGGCCTTCGAGTTGCTGATTTTCTTTTTGAAGCTCTTGAATCTTCAGTTGGAGCGCGTCAAAGTCCTGCCGCTCGCGCCGCAGGGCCAGATATCCGTGAGGACCAAAAATTTCATGCGCCACCAGCACCACGCACATGACGGCGAGCGCCAGAATTGCGGCTCGCTGGTAACGGGGGTTCAAGCGGGGAGACTGCTTCATGGATTCAGCACAAACTTCCTGGCCGCTCCGGCCAGGCGGTCCAATTCGCTTCGGGAAGATGCTTCGCAATAAACGCGCACCACCGGCTCGGTGCCCGAGGGCCGCATGAGGACCCAGGAGCCATCCTCGCGAATGATTTTCAATCCGTCCGTACGGTCGATTTTTGCCACCGCCTGGGAGTCAAACTGATTCACATCCTGCGTGAGCTTAGCCGCCAGGCGCTGCTGGACGTCGCCCGCCAGGCTCAGATTCAGCCGGGTCATATAAAAAGGTCCGGTCTCTTTGAAGAGTGCTTCCAATTGTTGTTTCAGGGAGAGCCCGCGCCGGGCCACCATTTCCGCCACCAGCAGGCAGGCCAGAATCCCGTCTTTCTCCGGAATATGTTTGCGGATGGTCAACCCCGCGCTCTCTTCGCCCCCCAGCGCGATACGGTCATCTTTAATCAGCTCGCCTATGTATTTGAAGCCAACTGGAGTCTGGTAAACCGGCCCGTGGCGCAATTTGGCCACCGCATCCATCAGGTGAGTGGTGGCCACGCTCCGGCCCAGGCCCCCGGGAATCTTGCGGTCGGCCAGCAGGTAGTCGGCCAGCAGGCCGAGCACATAATTCGGATTCACCCAACTGCCGTCGGCATCCACAATCCCAAAGCGGTCCGCATCGCCGTCGGTGGCCAGACCCACCGCGCACTTTTCCTCTTTCACCACCTGGGCCAGCGCGGCCAGATTTTTTTCACTGGGGTCAGGCCCGGCGCCGGAAAAAAGAACGTCGCGGGAATCATGAATGGTGATCACCTCGGCCCCCGCCTCGCGCAGCAAATCGTTCAGGTAGCCGCGCCCGGTGCCGAACAGCGGGTCGTAGGCGATTTTCAGTTTGGCCCTGCCCATCGCCTTCAAATCCACCTTGCGCCGTATGGCTTTCAGATAGGCGGGTCGCGGGTCGGTGGTCTCCCGCAGCGATGCCCGCGGCGCGGTCCCGTTGGCGCGGATTTTGCGACCCAGCATTTTCGCCACATGGCTTTCAATCTCGCGCGTCACTTCCGGCAGGGCCGGCGCTCCGTCAGCGCCGGAAAATTTCAAGCCGTTATATTGAGCGGGATTGTGGCTGGCGGTGATGTTCACTCCGCCATCCAGCTTGCGGTGGATGATTTCGTAAGCGAGCGCCGGCGTGGGGTCGGGCCGCGCGGTCAGCAGCGTTTTCACCCCGTGCGCGTTCAGCACCTCGGTGGCCGTCTCGGCAAATTTCTCGGAGAAAAAGCGCGTGTCGTAACCCACCACCACCGTCGGGCGCCGCGATTTTGACAGCAGGTATTGGGCAATGCCCGCCGACGCCAGCCGCACGTTGGCGAAGGTGAAGTTGTCTGCGATCACGCCCCGCCATCCCGATGTCCCAAAATGAATGGGATTGTCTCGCATACCGTGTTCATTGTATCGTTAGGTCAAGTCTCTGGCAAGCGCGCCACGGCACCGTTGTAGCGGCGCTCTATGAGCGCCGGAATCTTTTGAATCAAGAGCCGGCGGTCAGAGACCGCCGCTACAGCCAACTGACCCGCTGCCCCGAACCTCAGCCTGGGGAGGCATCGTGACCGACAAGGTTCTAATTCTGGTGACCGCCTCCAACCGGCGCGAGTGCCGCAAGATTGCCCGTCGCCTGGTGGAATTGCGACTGGCGGCCTGCGTCAACATCTCGCCTCCAATTCAATCGCTCTACCGTTGGAAAGGAAAACTTCAGGAGGAAAGAGAATTTCAGTTGGTGATCAAGAGCACGCGCGACCTTTTCCCCGAAGTGCGCCGGGAAATCCTGAAACTGCACAGCTACAAGATTCCCGAAATCATTTGCCTGGCCATTGTGGATGGCTCGTCCGAATATCTGGCTTGGGTGGGCGAATCGGTGCGGCAACCGATCCCCATCGATGGGGCCGCGCCCGACAGGGAACCGGAGCAGTGAACCCTGCGTATGAAGGGGTTGGGCCGCGGGCGGGAGGAGCCAACGAAAAAATGATCCGACTGGAAAATGTGCGCAAAGAGTATGACGACCTGGTGGCCGTGAATGACCTGAATGTGGAAATTCCCCAAGGCCAGGTCTACGGCCTGATCGGTCCCAACGGCGCCGGCAAGACCACCACCATCCGCATGGCCTGCGGATTGCTCGAACCCACCGGCGGCTCCGTTCACGTTTCCGGCATCAACGTTCACCAGCAGCCCGAGCGCGCCCAGCAATTCATCGGCTACCTTTCCGATTTCTTCTCCCTTTACGAAGACTTGAAAGTGTGGGAATACCTCGATTATTTCGCCCACGCTTACAAAATGCCGGAAGCCGGCATTCGCGCCCGCATTGACGAAGTGATTCAGCAGGTGGGCCTGGAAGTTAAGACCGACGCCATGATCAAGGGTCTTTCGCGCGGCATGAAGCAGCGCCTGGGCATCGCGCGCGCCGTCATCCACCAACCCAAAGTTCTGTTGCTGGACGAGCCCGCCTCCGGCCTCGATCCCAAGGCCCGCCTGGACCTGCGCAACCTGCTGCGCTCCCTGAGCCAGGAAGGAGCCACCATTCTGATCTCCTCGCACATTCTCACCGAGCTGGAAGGCTTCTGCACCTCCATCGGCTTGATGGAAAAAGGCCGCATGGTGCGCAGCGGCACCATTCAGGAAATTACGTCAACCGAAACCGAGTTCCGCGTGGTGCGCTTGAGCTGGCTGGGCGAAAGCGCGGCCCTCCAGGCTCGCCTTGCCGCCAACCCCAAGGTTTCAGGAATAGCGCTCAACAACCTCGAAGGTGTTTGCAAATTTGCCGGTTCGGAGGAAGATCTGGCGGACCTCCTGCGTGACCTGGTGACGGCCGGCGTGCGCCTGGTTTCCTTCGGCGAAGTCAAACAGACGGTGGAAGATTTGTATATGAAACTCTCGCGCAACGAGGTGATGTAGTGCTCTTTTGGCAAAATCCCGAATTCATCCGCCACGCCCGGGCCGAACTCCGCCCCGCCCGCGCCGTCACCGCCGCCGCCCTGGCCCTGGTGATTTGCGCCCTCATCGGCCTGGCCTGCTGGGCCTCGACGACCACCTACGCCCAGAACGATTTCTTCCCGCTCTTCTACTTTTGGACGATGGGGTTTCAGTTTGTGGTTCTCACCTTCTGGTGCGCCTCCGCCTGCGGCCAGGCCATTGCCCGCGAACGCGAGATGAAAACTTACGATTTCCTCAAAACCACCCGCCTCTCCGCCGCCGAGCTGATGGTGGGCAAACTCCTGGGCGTGCCCATTCTTGCTTACTATACAGTTGGCTGCACCGTGCCCCTTGCCATGGTCATGGGGATAGTGGGCGGCTACGGCCTCGGGACGATTGCCCTCACTTATCTCCTGCTCCTGGCGCTCGGCTTGTTTGTTAGCATCATGGCCCTGTGGACTTCCATGCAGGTGGAAGGGGCCAGTGCCCGCACCGTGGGACTGCTCGTCATCTTCCCGATAGCATTCACTTTTGGATTCGCGCATTCGCCCTTTGCCGGCTTTGGCGCCCTCAGCATCTTTCCCGCCCTCTTTACCCTCTATCGGGTGAACTTAGATTTGGGCCGGATTTCTCCCACCGTGTTCGGGTGGACGGTTTCTTTTCCCTTGCTCACACTGACCCTTTATCTTTTGTTCGGCGCCTGGTTCGCATTGATGTTGGTTCGTAATCTCAAGAAAGAAATTGAAGGCATTCGACTCCTCTCGCGCTGGCAGGCCATCGGGTTTGCAGCTTTCCTGAACCTGCTGTTTTATGCGTTTCTCAACCCGCGCATTATTCAGCCCGACTCGATCCCGAATGGATTCCAGTCCGACATTAATTGGATTGCTGCGCATGAGTTGGCGATCTCCGCCATGGCCTTCAACGCCTGCATCCTATACCTGATTGGCATTGCCACGCTCTCGCCTCAGGAGAAGTTGAAAGTCTGGTGGAGGGCATATCACGCCCGCCAAGCCGGTTACTTCTCCGAATCCGGACCGCCCTGGCCCTGGCTGATTCCCGCCGCGCTTATTTCTTATCTCATGCTGGTGCTGGAGGCGCTTTGGCTTCAGCCGCGCATCCCGCTCGATCTTTGGCGTCTGCCTGTCGCCGCTGCCGTCCTGGGCGTCACCCTCGTTTTTGTTATTCGGGATGTTTTGTTTCTTCAGTGGATTGGCTTAACCCGGATGAAGCGCCCGGTGATGAAAGGCTTTTTCTATTTGTGGCTTTATTACTGTGCCGCCGTAATTCTGGCTATATTAGCCACGGCGGTCACACGTGCCAACACCCAATTTATTGTTCTGGGGGCGCTCACCCCCTATGCCGCCTATGCTTCGGAAGCTGCCCCGGTAAGCGTTTGGTCCGGTGTCCTGGTCGGTTTGGTGATCCAACTTTTTTTCATCGTGCTCCTTCTGCGCGCCATCAGCGGCCGGCTTGGCCGTCCCGCTTTGGTTCCCGCCCTCTCCGAAGGGTAGGGTCAGTGTCGCCGCAGAGACTGCCTGCCCCGCTCCGCAATAGAATTTCCTGAGGCGGGCGGGGCGAGCGGCGGCACCCGCCCTTATTCCCCTTGATAATATATTTTCAGGATCACACACTTCTTTAGAAAGCCTGAATGTCAACACTCTGGCCATGGCGGTCCTGGTGCCTCATGCCCGTAAAACGTTCCCGCGTTCGTCCCACGCAGGAGGCCGTCTGATGGCTCCACTCTCGGCTCCGCGCAAGATCATATTGGGACGGCTTTCAATCCGCGCAGCTCTGATTCTGGCTCTTGTCGTGGCCCGCGCTTCCTGCATCCAGAGGCTGCAAACAAAGCTTGCCGAAGATATTTCCACCCAGGATGTGGAGACCCCCTTCAAGCTCCAAACCAAGCGCAACCCGGTGATAGTGCGCGTGGTGGTGCGGGACGCAAAGGCACACCGGTAGGCAACCTGGCAAAGAGGACTTCCAGGTTTACGATCGTGGCAGGCTTCAAAAGATTCTGCACTTTTCGGCGGAGAAGTCCGAATCGAAGCCCGCCGGGAAACCGGCATAGAATGGATCTGCTCCCGGGCCCGGGGAGGTTAAAGCTCCTACAAACACGCCGTTGGCGCCCCTCCGGTTTGTGGCACATTATTTCGACAACTTACATACCTCACTGGAAGGTTTGCAGCGCTCCCGGGACGCTGCGGACCACTTCCTTGCGAAATCCCTCCAGCCCGGGGATCGGGTAGGGTTATTCACAGCTTGGGGGCAACACCAAGTTGACTTTACTGACGACCTCGCTAAAGTGCATTTAGCGCTCTTCGAGCTTCGTCCCAGCCGCGCCCGCGGTTCTCCCGTTCCACTCCCCCCACGCTGGATTAAAAATTATTGAGTTTTTACGATTCGGTATTGTTGTAAAATTCACCGCACCGCGACCCGGGGGTTTGATGGGGAAGCTTATTTCCCCCGCGGCTCTATCTAAAAATTGGAGGCAAACCAATGAAGCGGTCGTTAATAAAGATGTCGCTGGTTTTTGCGGCTTTCTGCCTGGGCGCCAGCTTGGTAGCTCTCGGAAAGGGCAAGCACGGGCCGGTTTCCGGCACGTGGGCGTGCGTGGCGCACGGAACCGATCAGGGCGACATAAATTACACCTATCAATTGGTGCAAGACGGAGAAAAGGTTACGGGTAGTTTCTCTGAGAATTCCGATTCCGGCCAGAATGCTGACATCAAGGATGGCTCTTTCAAAGCTAAGAAGCTGAACATGTCATTTGAGGCTTACAATAGCACGGTTACCATCACCGGGACGATGCCCAAGAAGGGCGCGTTGGGCGGCAACTGGACTCACTCCGGCGGCGCTGAGGGGACTTGGGAGTGCACCAAAAGCGCGCCCAAAGCGGCTGCTCAATAACGCGTGGGTCAGAGCCTCGAGGTTCGTTTTGACCTCCGCAAAAGCCGTAACAACTTCGCCGGGAACGGAGCTCGTCATCTCCTCACAATCTGGGTGTGCTCCCGACCTCTGTGTCCGCTGAGTCTGTGTCCGCTGAGGTTGATGCTTTTGGCTCAAAAATCAAAGAGCCATCAAAGGGATGATTCATTCCCTCCCCCGAAATGGATTACGATGTGAAACCTGTTCGAAAATCGATTGAGGCTGAAACTTGGCAGGCAACAAAGTTTATGATGCCATCGTAGTGGGTTCCGGGGCCAGTGGTGGCTGGGTCGCCAAAGAGCTCACGGAGAGCGGTCTTCAAGTGCTGATGCTGGAAGCCGGCCCGCCGCGTGTTCCCACTCGCGATTTCACCGAGCACGTCTGGCCCTACCAGGTGAAGTATCGTGGCTTCCGCAACCAGCGTACCTTGATGGAAACTCAGCCCGTGCAGCGGCTCTGCTATGCCTGTGACGAATACAGCCACCAGTTTTTTGTCAATGACCACGAGCATCCCTACACCACGCCGCCCGGCAAGCCCTTCCTGTGGATTCGCGGCCGGCAGGTGGGCGGCAAAACTTTTTGCTGGGCACGCGAGAGCTATCGCTACAGCGATTACGAGTTCAAAGCCGCCCGCCGTGACGGCTACGGCGAGGATTGGCCCTTCAGCTACAAAGATCTTGAACCTTACTACGACAAGGTGGAAGATTTCATCGGCGTCAGCGGCTCAAAAGAAGGACTGCAGCAAATGCCGGATGGCAAATTTTTGCCGCCCATGAATCTCTCTTGTGGCAGCCGGTTCGCGAAAAAAATCATCGAAGAAAAATTTGGCTGGCGCGTGATGCCCGATCGCGTCGCCAATCTCACTGTCCCGCACCGTGGCCGGCCGGCGTGCCACTATTGCGATCAGTGCCAGCGCGGGTGCTTCACCGCCTCTTATTTCAACAGTCCTTCCGTCACCCTGCCCGCCGCCGCACGTACCGGGCGCTTTACATTGGTGAGTGACGCCGTGGTCAGCCACGTGGTCATGGACCCGCAGGAGGCCCGTGCCCGCGGCGTGCACTACGTCGACCGCGTGACGCGCGACCCTCATGAGGTCAAAGGCAAAGTCGTCATCGTGGCTGCGGCCGCTCTCGAGTCCACCCGCATTCTGCTCCATTCACGCTCTCCGCGCTTCCCCAACGGCGTGGGGAACTCGGACGGCGTGCTGGGCCATTACTTGATGGACCACTTCACCATTGAGGGTGGCGGCGGCGTGATGCCCTCCCTGAAATCCTCCGCGCGCGAACCCACCGGAAATCCGGCCGGACTCCTGATCGCCAAATACGCCAACACGGGAACCAACCGGAACAACAATTTCCTGCGCGGCTATCGGTTTGACGGTGACGCCAGCCAAAGTCTCTACGGCCAGGCGCACGGCATCCCCGGCTTCGGCAAGGGGTGGAGGGAAAAAGTTCGAAGTGACGTGCCCTATTACTGCAACTTCGAGGCGCAGGGTGAATGCCTTCCGCGCTACGATAATTTTGTGGAACTCGATCCTGAAGTCAAGGACGCCTGGGGCATTCCCGCCCTTCGCATCAACGCGTCTTACGGCGGGAACGAGCGCGCCCAGGCCAAAGCCATGCGGCAGGACGTGATGGATATTCTGGAAGCTCTGAAACTCCAAAACCCGCGCCTGCCCGGCGGGCAGTTGAGCATCTTTGGTAAAAACATTCACGAGTGCGGCACGGCGCGCATGGGCACTGACCCCGGGAAAAGCGTCTTGAACGCTTACAACCGCGTGCACGATGTCAAAAACGTGTTTGTCACTGATGGCGCCGCCTTCACCACCCAGGGTTGCTATGAGCCTACTCTCACCATCATGGCAGTCAGTTGCCGCGCCGCGGATTACATCGCCAATGAATTCCGCCGCGGCGCGTTTTAGCGCAGAAGGAGGAGAATTTCGAGTGCGGGGGCTTGCTCCCGCTTTCTTTGCCTGGTGGATGAAAAATGCCATTCAGTGGAGCCCAAGGCGCCGATGAATCCCGGAAGCGCTTGATTCTTAAATGCCGGGATTCTTCGTTGCGCTCAAAATGAGGGCCGCATGGGCCTTTCTCATCATCCGGTTGGAACGCCAGCAAGCGGGCGCCTATGAAAGCGGCGGCAAGCCGCCGCGCTCCAAAGCAGAGCAGCATAGGCAGCCCTTGTCCCCGGAGTCGTGTTGAAAGACGATTTCCACGATGGTCATTCCGGGCGCAGCCGGGAGCCTCGCTCTGAAAATAAAAATTCGGCGGCATTTAACCCGCGCGGGGACGGTTGGGGAGAGAGCTTGATTTGGTTTTGATTCAAATTTCTTTCCCTCGGTCGCCGCGGCGACCGAGGGTGTCCCGTGCGGGCGGAACCTGTGCGGGGGTACCTGACTTACTTGCCTGCATCCCGCGCTAATGCAGTACGAGAATCGATATGTCCGAACCCGACAAACCAATTGACCTGACCCGGCGGCAGTGGCTTCTGCGCCTGGGCGGAGCGACCGTGCTTGCCGGTTGCAGCGGCGCTGCTGGCGAAGAACTGGTGCTGCTCGGTGCGCCGCCCCGGACAGATTCGGCAGCTCCGGCGTTGCCTCCCGGACTTTACGCCCCGTCGCCCGAGCACATGGCGCACGTCCTATTCCGTGATCAACGCTACGTCGATCCGCCCGCCGGGAGCGCAACCGAATACGCCCGCCCGCCTCAGCGTCCATTTAAGCCCGCATTCTTTTCCATGCATGAGTTCCCGCTGGTGAAGTGCCTGGTTGGATTACTCCTGAACGCGCCCGACGATGCCGCGGCGAAAAACGGGATGAAACCGGTAAAAGTCGAAACCGTGGATGAAATCGCAGAGTGGATTGATCTCGTGGTCTCCGAAGCCGCTGCGGTTCGCCAGGCGGTAAGGAAACTCTCCCCCCAGCATCTCGCCCTGGCGGTTGATTACTATGGCGAAGAAGCCATCCATCAACTCGAATCGGGCGATCCGCAGGCAACCTGGCGTGACGGGCTGGCCTGGCTGGGGGAGATGTCCGGGAAACTGGCGGCGGGCGGATTTCTTGATCTTACCCTGGCGCAACAAGTGGAATTGCTCGCCTCCATCAGTGAGACTTCGTCCCCCCGGAAGGCGGAAAGCGCCGGGACGCGGTTCTACCGGCTGCTCAAGAATCAGACCATCGAGGGCTACTACACATCACAAGCGGGCCTGAAGGAACTCGACTACAAAGGCAACGCCTTCTACGCGGCATCACCCGGCTGCCCCCAGACTTAGATATTTCCCGGATTATCGCCGAGCCGGATAACCTGCCCTGAGCGCAGTCGAATGGGGCAACCGGCCCTTCGCCAAGGTTGGCCGGACGGGGGTTCGCTCAGCGCTTTGCTCACCGTGCATCTTTTCCCCATCAGTAAAGGCCCACGGTCAATTCGTCTTTTAATTGACCGCGGGCTTTCCCCTCTCACAAATCGCACCGTCCACTCATTCCTGAAGGCTGTCGCGGAGTTCAGGGTTTTCAACCTCCGCACCACTGTAATCAAGCGCAGACCACGCGCTTTCCGGGCCATGGAAGTTCGCGCCTACCTGCCCTTCGAGGCATCCGTGGCGCAGTCGCGGGGTGCCGCCCGCTCTTCCGGGCGGCGCGCCCGACTGCGCTATAGTTTGCCGGGAATCGCTTCTGAGATACGCTTGAAATCTGGAATTTTGAATCTTGAATCCGGCTATGGTTTGCCGGGAATCGCTTCTGAGATACGCTTGAAATCTGGAATTTTGAATCTTGAATCCGGCTATGGTTTGCCGGGAATCGCTTCTGAGATACACTCTGATGGCGGAAGCGGCCGAGGTCACCGGCGCTATGGTTTGCCGGGAATCGCTTCTGAGATACACTGCCGCCGTGCAAGGGCGCACCCATCCCGGTGCTATGGTTTGCCGGGAATCGCTTCTGAGATACACTTAATTTGCGAGCCATCCAGCGGTTGGGTGGGCTATGGTTTGCCGGGAATCGCTTCTGAGATACACTAGACGTGGAGCTGGAGCGCTATCGCGCTATGCTATGGTTTGCCGGGAATCGCTTCTGAGATACACTTTCCCACATCGCCTTGAACGTAACCGGAACGCTATGGTTTGCCGGGAATCGCTTCTGAGATACACTCGAACGTGCCGAGGGCATCGTGTTCAAGGAGCTATGGTTTGCCGGGAATCGCTTCTGAGATACACTACGCCCCCCGGAATTCTCTGAAATCCGGGGGGATACCTCTTCTTTGACTTTCAAAAAAGCATGAGTTGAAGGGGCGGGTCCTCCACCTTCTTGCGTTTTTTTCCCACATAAATCTCCATTTTTTCGAACTGCCGGTCGGTCACGGAAATCATGCGGACCTGGCCGTGGCTGGGCAGCGCGTCCTGGACGTGTTTCCGGAAAACATCTTCCGTCTCCTCGCTGCGCACGTAATGCACGTAAACCGAATACTGCAACATGGTAAAACCATTTTTCAGCAGCGCCTTGCGAAACTTGGCGTACTCGCGGCGCAATTCCTTCTCATCCACGGGCAGGTCGAACATGGCGAAGAGCCACATAGCTTTGTACCCTGAGAGGGCGAATTCGTGTCGAGGCA
This sequence comes from Terriglobia bacterium, assembly GCA_035946625.1. GTDB lineage: Bacteria > Acidobacteriota > Terriglobia > UBA7540 > UBA7540 > DASYXZ01. The sequence continues at coordinate 103,933 of DASYZE010000092.1, forward strand.
TACGATGAATTTTCGATCTACGATGGCCGATTTTAGAGTTCGAAACACGGGATATCCAGTTTTTCTTCCCGGCCTTCGATCACACCCGCAAGGGAAGAAGCCGTTCGACTGATCCAATCGAAAAGTGTTCTTGATTCCTCGTCGGCGGTGAACCGGGCCAGCAATCCTTCCAGAATCTTCTTTTTTTTCTCTTTGCCCAGCTTCAGTTCATTTTCTTTCTCCGACGGTGCGTTCACGGAAACCTGGCCCGACCGATTCGGCAAGTCGGAATTTTCGCATAGCGACGATGACCGACGATCATAGACTGCCGCTACAATGCGGTCCACGACAGGACGAAAGGGTTCCATCAGGTCGTCGGCCAGGCAGAAGGCGTCATAGCGATTGTGGTGGTGCAGGCCACAAAAACGGCGCCCGCCTCGGCCAGCCCCAGGAATACGGCGTGGGTATATGAAATTTGCGGATGCGAGGCGATCACGACCGCCAGTTCAGCCAGCGGCATCGTGTGCTCCTCGCGGTTTGTTGCGCCGACCTTCAGGTCGGCAGTTTCCGTTTTTTCCCGGCGTGCCGACCTGAAGGCCGGCTCTACCACTGCATTTTCAGAGTGGGAAGGTCTCGCGCCCATGGGAACATCCGCTGGTCGAGGCGGAACTCGCCCCCATTCAATCGGGGCGCCCCCATTCTCGTCCTCATTGCCGGCTGAATTGTCAGGCTGGCGGGATAAACCCGCCGCTACGGAACCAAACCGGATCACCAGCAGCGAGTTCTTGACGCTCAAGAATGCCGGCCGGTCGGAAAGGTCAATCACGCGGTCGCTCACAGTTTCGCTCCCCTCCCTTCCCGAATTTGCCCCAGCTTCCGCAGGAAGGTCGTACGATCCCTCATGCTTTGGTTCCGGCGCCTTCCCGAATTTGCCGCAGCTTTTGCAGGAATTCTTCACGGTCGCCGCGGATTTGCGCCGATTTCCTGGACTTCTCGTTCAAGTAGCGCTGGCCTTTGATTCCCGTGTTCTGCAACGAGTCTGCCCATCCGCGCAACTGGCGCGAAATGCCTTCTGCCGCTGATTTCAAATTTGAAATTTCAGATTTGAGATCGTTGAAAGCGGCCAGAGTTTCCACCAGGCAAAGCATGGAGCGTACTTCGCCCGCCGACCCGCGCGCGATGTAAAGAAACGTGAGCAATTCCTGGGTGGTCCCGCGCTCAAAGCCTTCGGCGATGTTGTTGGAGACGGAAACCGCGGCCCGCTCCATCTGGTCGCGCAGGCTGCGCTGGCGCAAGAAGGGGCGCTGGGCGGTGAGCGCGTAAACCTTTTGCGCCAGCTCAATGGCCGCCTTCCATACCGGCAGTTCTTCAAAGCGTTTGTACGTCATGATTCGCCCCACTGTCCTTGAACTGAAATCTCAAACTTTCAAATCTGCTCCTGTTTCTGAAATTTCAGGTTTTGAATTTCCTTCTGATTCTGAAATCTCCAATCTCCAATCCCCAATCTCAAATACTCCAATCTCCAGTCTTCAATCTCCAATCTCAAATACTCGAATCTCAAATACTCCAATCTCCAATCTCAAATCTCAAATACTCCAATCTCCATTCTTCAATCTGTATTCCTCCTTCCCCTCAATCTTTCGCCTCGGAAACTTCTCCCAGCGGACTCACCAAAACCTTGCGGGCTTTCCAATCCCTAATGGCGTTGGGAACCTTGCGGATAAATTCCCCTGCAGCCACTATTTGTTTCTTGAGTCTCGCCTCATTCAAACCGACCATTGCAATCTCGATCTTGCCTGTGGAAGAGATGCTTGTGCCCCGAACCACCAGCAGCCTGCGCTGATCTTGTCCATCCTGGCACTCCAGGACCTCTCCCGGAGCAAGGGAAAACTTGAATTCACGGTGCGGCCCGTGTTCTTTCTTAACAATGGGAAGGCCTTGTTTCTTGCGCCGGTAAGCCTCGGCCATGGAAACCACCGCGCCGTCCCACTCAACTTCGTTTCCCTTTTCATCGAGCTCGGCAAAAATTTCCAGGTGGTGATTGGACTCGGTAGTCACATGGCGCGCCGTTCGACCCTGGCCCAGTTGAAAAGCAGGCACAGCCTTTTTCACCCGCACGCGTCTTATCGGGATTCGCCGTCCGTCCTTCGTTTCGAGGCAAGGAAGATTCGCTTCAATCGAGAAGGCCTTTTTGGGCTCGCCCCCGCCGAGCTCTTGAAGCTTCTTCCGCACAATCTCCCCCACTCGCGTGTCCGCAATTTCCTCAAGCTCGGGCCGGGTTAAAGCTGTCAGCGACTTCTTCACGTGGACTTCCGTGGGGGCGGCCGGAGCCTGCTCGTCGCGGCGAGACCTCCGACCGGCCTTTGGCCCCGTGGGCTTCGCAGCGATGGTGAAGGGGTGCGAATAAATCGTCTCCTCGTGCAGCGCCCCGCTCACTTTCTTCGAGACGCGATGCGAGACGACGGCGCGCTTGAATGAGCCGTCTTCAGTGACCTCATCCTGGATGGCTGCGCGCACAGAATCGATGAAGTTGGGCCACGGGCCTTCAAGGGAGGCGAGCTGGCGATGTCCGTGCTCGCGAGCCTGCTCCGCCGCCCGGCTCAATTGCTGGATGGTGGAGTCGCTGGTGAGGGCGATGGCCACGGCGTCCACGGCGTGGTGCCGGCGATCGTCGCGGGTCTTGGGGAGTTCGGCTCCGGTGGTCGTGGGCCCGTCATTCAGAATCCGGTTCAGCCGCCAGGACCGGCGCAGTTGCGCCGTCACCTCGCCGCTGGTCACGTGCACGCGCATCTTGTGTTCCTCATCCGACTTGCCCCCATAAAGCATGCCGAGATATTTTGCCGCAAGCCTGGAGGCATAGCGCGTGTCGTTCAACTGACGGCTGATGAATTTGCTCACAAACTCGGTGGCTTCCGATTCTGTCATCTGAAAGCGCCAGAGTTTGGACCGGGCCGAGGGCGAGTGGAACCGTTTCACCCGCTCCAGAATTTCCCCATAGCGCCCTTCGTCGGCGTGATAGGCCTCCCAGGGTGTCCTCTTGCCCTTCACGTGGCGGTTTTCGTGCAGATCGCACAGGGTAAGATTCGGAAACGAATTATCAAAGCTGCGCTCGTAAGGAATAATGTGCTCAATGTCGAATTGGGATTCGTGCCCGAAGAGATGGCGGAAGTCAATGGGCTTGCCGGTATAGGGACAGATGCCTCCGCATTCGTCCCAAAGCAGGGCCTTGCGGATATCCGTCCCGCTGGGATTGGGCAGCCCCGCATCCTCCAGGATCTTCTTCTTCATCTTCTCGCGGCCTCCCTCGTTATCACGGTTGCGCTCGGTAAGTGTTTTGCGGTCTTTCTTTGATCGCTTGAGGTCGCGCGCCAACTCGATGCGGATTTCCGCGGGTTTGCCGTACTGCCGCACAATCGAGTTCACCACCTTGCGCAGTTCGCTCAGGCTGCGGGTGACGGCGGGGTTGCGGATTTCGCCCACGGCCTGGCGGGTTTCCTTCGCATTGAGGCAGGGCAGGGAATCGAGCGCCGCGCGCGCTTCGAATTTTTCCGGATAAAGCTCTTTGCGGGCTGCGGCGTAAGTGACGCCGGTCTCAAGAAGCGGGAGCATGTTTTCAATGGCCTTGCGCGAGAATTTGAAGTAGTCCGGCTCCAGTGAAATTCGGGCGAACTTTTTCGCCTGCGCCTCATTGAGGTTCCAATGGTGGATGGCGCGCCGCTCCAGCGCGTCTTCCTTCTCGATGCTCAGCACATCCCAATAGGCTTGCTCGTGCTCCGGGGCGGTCATCTCCAGCCAGCGTTCACCGAACGTGGCATAGAACTTTGAGGTGGTGCGGTTGCCGCGGATCGATTTCTCCCCGCCGCTCTCAATGCTGAATCGGACTTCTTTGAGTTTCAACAGTTTCCTGATCTGGGCAAAGGTCCGGTCGCCCTTGAGCTCGAGCTCTTGCAGCAGGTCTGACCGCTCTTGAGCGGTAAGGTCCCGCTCAGATCGGTCCGGGAGTTCGAGCCGCAAATTGTTGACCTCCTGAAGCAGGCGGAAACGTTGCGCCATAAAACTGCTTCGCGGGGCGCGGCGCTCGCCGGGCTCAAGGTCGCAAGTTCCCACCAGATTGTCAGGGAACCAGAGCGGGCGCTGATGGAAGAGCGCCGCATGGAGCTCCCTGCGGCGGTCCGCGGTGAGAATCGTTGGGTGATGCGCCGCCTGCGCTTTCCAAATTAGGTTGAATTCGTCCTCGTACATGGCGCGGTGAGTCCAGCGCTGGCGAATGCGCTTCTCAAAAGGGTTGAGGCGCGCAAAATATTCGCCCAGCGTCCGCGCATTTGCTTTGGCCATGCTGTCGCGCAGTTCGTTGATCCCTCCTTGAACTTCCCCCGGCTTTTCGTCTTTCTTCGGCGGAGCCTTGCGGTTGGTCAGGAAGCCGCGGCGCTGCGCGAGATGATAGAACGCCCGTCCAAGAAAATAAGGGTCAAGAGGCTCATCCAGCGCCGAGGCCCGGAGGAGATAGGGCAGGACCTGCCAGGGTTCTTTGATCCCATCGCCCTTTTGTTTTTCCCTAAACCATGACGAAGCTAGAATGGCTTGGTCGAGGGTGTTGAAGAAATTCTGGCGCTTTTCCTCAGGCGTCGCGGCGGACTTCAACCCAGCCAGTGCCCGCCGGAAAGCGGAATCTGTGGAACCGTCCAGGGAGTGCTTGGTGACCGCTTCCGGGGGCAGTAGACCGAATCCTTGCAGGAGATTAAAAACCTTGGTCATTCGGCGCTTGCGCCGCCAGAGCTGGCGCCGATGCAAGCGCGCCTCGCGCCGCTTGAGGTTCCTCGATTCCTCGCGGCCCGACTCGATATCGCCGTCCATTCCGGCATCGAAAACCCGCGCTCCGGCGCGAAGAAGTTGGGCAAGCTTGCCTTCCTTGAGACCCACCCTTGCCCAGCCCACCGAGTTTGTGCCCAAGTCGATTCCGAGAATGAAATCCCCTGCAACCGGTGTGGCCATGTTTCCCCCTTGACATACATTTAGTTTGAGGTACTATACCACGTGTGTATCTCAGTGGCGATTGTCCCTGCTTATCTTAGTAAGTAGGTCCTTTCGACTGCGTAAGGCTCCGCTAGCAATAGCGCCCTTGAGGCCCGCCCAATACGGACGGGCCTCTTAACTTTTCAGGAGTTTTGTTGGGCGGGAACCGGAGTGTATATTTTCCGGTTTTGGGCGGAAAGCGAAGGGATAAAAACTAATATGTACAGTATTATATCATAAGTAAATGGCGCGGCGGAGGGGCGAAAAATGTCACTAGGGTAACACCAGTCACAAGAGAAACACCTTGTTCCATATCTTTGAAAACAGAGAATTTGCAGGCCGCATTTTCAGTCAAGAAATTTACCCGGCCCTCTTTTTGCCCCTTATTGCCCCGCGAATTCCCGCCCCGCGCGCGGTGCTCTCAAATCTTCTCCAACGCCTGATCCAAATCCGCAATCAGGTCCGCGATGTCCTCGATGCCCACCGAGATTCGCACCAACCCGTCGGTAATGCCCAACCGCTGGCGCTGCTCGGCAGGAACGCTCGCGTGCGTCATGGTGGCGGGGTGGGAGATGAGAGTTTCAACCCCGCCCAGACTTTCCGCCAGCGAGCAGAGTCGCACCGATTTCAGCACCGCCTTCGCGTTCTCAAGCGACCCGGTTTCAAAGGAAATCATTCCGCCAAAGCTGCGCATTTGTTTCCTGGCCAAGTGGTGCTGAGGGTGTGAGCTCAAGCCCGGGTAATGAACCCTTTTAATTTTAGGGTGCCCTTCAAGATGCGTGGCGATCGCTTGCCCGTTTTCACTGTGCCGCGCCATACGCAGTGCCAACGTCTTCACGCCGCGCAGGATGAGCCAACTATCCATGGGTCCGAGAACGGCGCCAGCGGCGTTCTGAATGAACTTCAACCGCTCGGCCAGCTTCTCGTCATTCAGGATCACGGCTCCGCCTACTCCGTCGCTGTGGCCGTTCAGGTATTTGGTGGTGCTGTGAAGGACGAAATCCGCGCCAAGCTCGAGCGGGCGTTGAAGGTATGGGCTCATAAACGTATTGTCCACGGCCAGCAGGACTCCACGCTGATGGGCTAGGCCGGCCACGGCGCGAATATCCGTGATCTGCATAATCGGGTTGGTGGGAGTTTCGATATAGATCAGCCGTGTTTCCGGACGAAGAGCTTTCTCCACATCCTCCAGTTGACAAGTATTCGAATACGTGAAGTGAAGGCCAAAATTCTTCAGCACGCGCTCAAACAGGCGGAACGTTCCGCCGTAGAGGTCATGCCCCGCCACGATGTGATCGTCCGCCTTGAACAAGGTCATCAGCGCGTTGATGCCCGCCATACCGGAAGCAAACGCGAAGCCAAACCGCCCGCCTTCCAGGCGAGCGAGATTCCTCTCCAGCGCTGCCCGGGTGGGATTCCCCGTGCGCGCGTACTCATAACCCTTGTGCTTGCCCAGTTCCTCCTGGACGAAGGTGGAAGTCTGATAGATAGGCGCAATAATTGCCCCGGTGGCAGGATCGGGCTCCTGCCCGATATGAATGGCGTCTGTCGAGAATCCCATGATAAGTTGCCTCCGAAATTTAATTTAAGACGGATCGGCTCCACTACCTGCAAAATTCCTTGGTCTCAAGAATCGATGGGTCGCGAAACCACCGCCCGTTGCGCACGCGAGGGAAGCCAGCCAGGTTGTGGCATGACCAACTCGATTCCGCGGCGGCGAAATTATAAGAGTTGTAGCGATATGTCAACGCTCGGTGTTGTTTCAAGTCTCAATTCAGGACATGTTGGCAGGCGTCACCTCTGATATAATTGCACTTGCGAGTTTTTACCACGTCGATCCTGCGATGTGGGCATGAATCGACTGCAAGAATCTGCTGGCCAGGGGAGGTGGTCCCATGAATCGTGTTCCCATGTTGCTTCGGAAAGGTCTTTCCTTGGGGCTGATGGCAGTGGCGTGGCTGGTGGCATTTCAAAACACCGCGAGGGCAGGTGACGAGCCCCGAACCAATATCCATGTGGTGGTGACGGATTGGGATACAGGAAAACCTATTTACCAAGCCCGGCTGACCCTGATATTCCAAGAAGAATCCAGTACCATGAAAATAAAACATTCCAAACCGATTTCATATAGCGCCAAAACCGATCTCCATGGTCGTTGTCGGTTCATGGACATTCCCAAAGGCATGGTTCGGTTGATGGTGACGGCGGAACGGCATGAGTCGTATGGCAAAGACACCAAAATCGAAAAGGATAACCAGGAAATTCTGGTTAAAATGAAAAAACCCCAGCCGCAACTCTAAGCTTGCGCTGGCACCAAGTGGCCGCAGCTAAGGCCATCTTCCTGGCAGTTCTTTTCAGCACCCGTGCGTGCGGCAAATTGAATTCCAAACGCGAATCATACAGCACCTTTCAGGAATAATTTCAAAATAATTTTCGTTGTTGGGCGCCTCGGTTTCATACCAAAATGAGGACGTAACACCTGCTACACATTGGTGCAAAGAGTCAGAAGCTATTAAGATTCGGGCGCTTAAAACCGTTTCGGATGTCCTTTTCCACAAACTTTTCAACAGACCTGTTGAAAAAATATTTTAATGGGAAAGAAGGGTGCTTAAGGCTGACAGGGACGGAGGAGATTTGGAAATAGATTTGCACCGCGAACGGAGCAGCAGGATTTCCGAAACCCCATGATTGCGGTTGGGCAATCCAAATGCAATCGGATAGAGTACCCGCCATTCCAGGTCAAAAAGGCCTCCTACGGCTTGGGCGCCGACGGAGGAACAGGAGCCTGAGGGGTGCCGGGAGCAGCAGGCGCCGCTGGACCCTTGAAGTAATCATCATCCAGCCAAACATCGGTTTTCTTTCTCAGGTCCGCCATTTCTTCATCCAACTTTTGCTGCCGAATCCTGTTTTCGATGTCCGTGGTTACATCTTTCTGTTCCGCGGTGTGATGTCCAACAATTTGCAGAAACACGATGGCCTGCGGTGTTTCGAGGGGCATCGAAACCTCGCCATCCTTCAACTCGAACGCCGACTTGTCCAGCGCCGGGAGCAATTGCCCGCGGCGGATTGTCCGGGGTTCGGCATCGATCATCACAACGTTGGTGACTGCAAAGTCCTTGGAAACCTTCTTGGCGTCTTCCCCCGTTGCCAGGGCTTTGCGCATGGCATCCGCTTTCGCCTTCGCTTCCTCGGCGGGGAATCCCGGCGTGCCTTCTTTTGCGCCTTCAGGCTTCTTTCTAACCACGAACTCGAGCACTTGCGCCGTCTCAAAATCAGGATGGTGCTCCGTGTAGTACTTCCCAACCTCATCCGGACTTACTTTGACCTCATTTGACATTTTTTCGTATTCGGCCTGGGCCAGCATTTGGGTGCGCTGGAGCTCGATTCGGTTGCGGACCTCCGGGGAATTCTCCAGGTGTTCGCTCTCCGCCCGATGCGAAAGCAACAGAACCTTCACATACTCCTCGCCCAAAGGGCGGCGACCCTCGGCGGAGATTTGCTGTTTCGCTTGGGGATTCAGATTGGAAATGAGGAAGTCGATTTCACCTTGAGTCACCTTGTGATCTGCGACCTTGATCACAACCTTGTCGGGTGACCCTGTGCTTGGGACAGGCTGGGTTTTCCCAGCAAGTTCCGGAGTCGGTGGCTTCTGCTGCTGGGGCTTAGAGGATGACGCCGCCTTTTGCGCACCAGCGGACACAGTAATAGACAAGATGAGGATGAAAATTGCCAAAACTAAATACCGCGGATTTCTATTTTCCATGGACTATACCTTTATGCTTAATTGGGATGATTGCCTACCTTCAAATACTAACACAATTGGACTAGTTGTGTCCTGGCGTCTCCGCTGGAATTGTTTCGGAGCCAAGGCAAAGCCGATGGCAACCTGGGTATGTATGTGGGTTCGAATCGCCGGATTTGGCTGGCTACTTTTTCGCCCGAGTTAGAGTTTTTCGGCTTGCCTCTGTATTTGTTTTCCCGCTCGCCACTCATTGCTGGTCACTACTTTTTGAGCAGCGCGGGCCAGTTGACGACCACGGTGATGGGCTGTGGCATTTCCTGCCGCTCAGGAACAATACAGAGGAACCGTTTTCCGTCTGGGGTCACGACGCAGCGGTTCCTCAAATTGAAGGGAGTCAACGGCGCTTTGAAGAGAAGGCGCGGAATCCCGGCCTGGAAGGTGGAACTGTCCGCTTTCACGGAGACCGCCATCATTTTATTGTCGGCAAGGTAGAATAGTTCTTTGCCATCCCGGCGCCAGGCAGGCTCGTCACCACCATTCGCGGAGATCAGTAGCTTGGCGCGGTGCTCCGGGAAGGATTGGACGTACACTTCACGTCTGCCGGTTTCGTTCGAGACATAGGCGAGGTATCGTCCGTCGGGCGAAAAGTCTCCCGGATTAGCATCCCCCTTTCCCCCAATGAAAGAAGCCGGATGGCGCGAGCCGAACTGAGGGAGAATCCATAAGCCGTTCAGCGGCTGCGATCCGGAGAAGCTGTCGAAGAGAAGATAGCGCCCGTCAGACGAAAGGTCGAGAGTGCTCTTGAAGTACGGGGACAGGAACACGACCTCCGACTCGCCCAGCCCGTTCGCCGCCTTCTGATAAAAGTTGCGCTGGCCAAGGCGGTCCGAGGTGAAGAAGATGCGCGTGCCGTCCGCAGACCAAACGGGGGCGAAATCGTCGGCGGGGTTAGAGTTGAGCCGCGAGGCTGTCGCGCGCTTCAAATCGAAAATCCAAATATCGCGGGTACTGACCTCAGGGTTGCGGACGTCTACGGCGAGCTTTGTCGCGTCGGGAGAAAGTGCCGGATTGGAATAACTGCCGAGCGGCCCCACGGTGCCCAGCTTTTTCCCCGCGCGATCTAACCAAATCAGTTGTTGGCCAACGGTGGGAGCTCGGCCCCCTTCGTAGCTGACGGCAGAAGCGTGGCCTTGTTGGTAAGCGAGCACGCCAGTGTCCGATACTGAAAAGCTGTAAGGGTCGACTGGTTGAGCTATCGGCACCGGGTCGCCGATTAGGGCGAAGCGCTTGGCGTCGAACGGTTGAGCCACCAGCGCTTCACTGCGCAGGTAGAGCAGATAGCCCTCCGGGGCGTAGAGAGCCCTGGAGTCTGCCCTCACCAGACAATTCGTTTTCTTTGAGTCGAGCGAGCCGACACACATCCAATTTCCCTGAGGGTACGCATTTCTGTAAGCGGCATAGAGAAAGTGCATCCCGTCCGGCAAGAACCTGGGCCACTCGTGGGCAACTTCATGTCTTGAGGGATCGAGTGCCGTCACGGGCGTGGCCTGGCCGCCGGAATCCGATATTCGGTAGATTCGGCCGCCGACCCAAAGCTGAACGGCGAAGAGAATTGTCCCGTTTCGGCTCCAAGTTGCATCCCCATACGCAGAGGCATTACTCAGGACTGTAACCGGCCCGCCCTGGGCGTCAACCCTTTTAATGCCGTTGACTGTAACAAATCCCAGGTGGCGGCTGTCTGGCGACCAGAAGGCGCACAATGCTCCTTCAGTGCCTGGGATGGGCGCGGCGACCGGATCATCGAGTGAGCGAACCCAGAGCATGTGCTCTGCTCCCGGGCTCGCGGCGATAAAAACGAGTTTCCGCCCGTCTGGAGAAAGCACGGGGGCGGCGCCGTAGAAAGAGGGAGTGAATGAGGGCGGATGAACCAGGAAGCTGATGGCCTGCTTTTTGTGAGGCTGGATGAGCAAACGCGCTGCCACAACAGCAAGAATCCCAGCCGCAATGATGCCGACCGCAGCCATCGCCCAGGCGATTTTCAGTTGTAGCGGCGGTCTCTGACCGCCGATTTTCTCGTTGGGTCGGCGATCTGAGATCGCCGCTACAACTTCGCCTTCTTTGATCCACTTCAATTCATCGCGCAAATCGGCGGCGGATTGCCAGCGGTCGTCGGGATCTTTCGCCAGGCATTTCATCACCACGCGTTGTAGGGGCGAACGGCGTTCGCCCCCGACCGGATTTGGCGCATCCTGTTGGCCCAAGGGCCGAACGCCGTTCGGCCCTACGTTTGTGATTGGCTTCGGGTCGTTCTGCATGATCGCGGCCAACACCTGCGCGGAACTCTCGCCTTCAAACGCTCGCTTGCCTGTGGCCATTTCGTAGAGCACACAGCCGAAGGCGAAAATATCCGAGCGCGCGTCAGCGGGTTTGCCCTCGAGCTGTTCGGGCGCCATGTAGTGCAGCGTGCCCATGATTGCGCCTTGGGCGGTGAGCGGGTCGGCGGTGGGAACCCCCTCACCCGGCCCGCCTGCTGCGGGCCACCCTCTCCCTTGGGGAGAGGGCTGTGATCCTAGAACTTTCTCCCCTCGCCCTCCGGGAGAAGGGCTGGAGGTGAGGGATTTCGCCAACCCGAAATCGAGCAGCTTCGTGCCCGATTTGGTCAGCATGATGTTCTGCGGTTTAAGGTCGCGGTGAATAATGCCCAGGCGATGCGCCGCCGCCAGCGCCCCGGCGATCTCGATGCCGTATTCAAGGATGGTGTCGAGTTGTAACGCGGTTCGCCGTTTGTCGTCACCCTCGCGCAAGCGGGGGTCCACTGCGGGCGCGTGCTGGATTCCCGCT
>DASYZE010000093.1:0-33576 GCA_035946625.1 Terriglobia bacterium
CGCCTCAGGTAATTGCCGAGTCATTTGTTCTCGCGCTTTTAGAACTTCCAGTCGCTTCATCAATACTAATGAAACGACACCGCTTGTCGGATGTCAAGAGTATTTTCCGATCTAGCACAACAAAAAGTGGGGGAGGGCAAGTTGATTTCACGCCTTGACAAAGGCTGTTCTTTCCGATAGGTTGCGATTACCTTGTACTCATCTCGACCATGAACGCAGGAGGGAAATTTGCCGCGCCGCCAGGTAATAACGATGACATCCGACTTTGGCTTGTCCGAGCATTTTGTGGGGGTCATGAAAGGCGTCATCCTGAACATCAACCCCGAAGTCGAAATCGTGGATATCAGTCACAAGGTCAATTCTTACGACATTTTTGACGCCGCCTTTACCCTGGCGCAAAGCTACCGCTTTTTTCCTTCCAACACCATTCACATGATTGTGGTCGACCCGGGGGTAGGCACCGCGCGGCGTCCGATCCTGGCCCGGACAATGGAATACAAATTTGTAGCCCCCGACAATGGAGTCCTTTCCCTGATCTACGAGCGGGAAGAAGCCTTGGAAGTGCGTCACGTTACCGCCGACCATTACTTCCTGAATCCGGTGAGCAATACCTTTCACGGTCGCGACATTTTTGCGCCGATCGTGGGCTGGCTTTCGAAGGGCGTGGAGATTGACAAGTTCGGCGATCCCATCGCCGATTTCGCCAAGTTCACCCCGCCCAAACCCAAACAAATCAGCGAACAATTGCTGAAAGGCGTAGTCCTGAAGGTGGATAAATTCGGGAATATCATCACCAACTTTACGCCTCAAGACGTTCCCCAGCTCTTCTCGGAAAATCCTCCGCCGTTTAAGATTATTGTCAACCAGCAGGAAATTACCCGTCTCAATCTTTCCTACTCCATGGGCAAGGCGCAGGAAATCTTCGCCATGGTGGGGAGTTCGGGTTTTCTCGAGATCTGCACCAATCGGGGCTCCGCCTCGAAGGCCCTAAACGTTGCCCGCGGGGCGGAGATTGGCGTCATGATGGGTGAGCCGCCGGCCTCTGCTTAGTTTTTTCGGGTCACGCCTTAGATTATTTCTTCACAATTTGACGGACTTTCCCGGTAAAACTTGCTGGACTTTGGCTGCGGTTTCGCTTGCGGTGGGGCGGGCAGGTTTGGCCGGCGCCTTTTCCACCTTGATCCTGGCCACGCGACGACCGTCCATTTCCGTTACCGAATAGCGGCGGCCCTCAAAAATGAAACTCTCACCACCCTTGGGAATCAAACCCAGGCGCGCCAGAACAAATCCCGCCAAGGTCGCGTACCCAGCCTCGCGGGGCAGGCTGATCTGATAATCATCGGCAAAATCGCGCAAGCTGATCGAGGCGTCCACCTCAAAAACGTCCGCGCCGATTTTGCGGATCACAACTTCTTCACGGTCATACTCGTCCTGAATTTCCCCCACGATCTGTTCCAAAACGTCTTCAATGGTCACCAGACCCACGAAGGTTCCAAATTCGTCCACCACCAAGGCCAATTGGGAATGTTTGCGCCGGGCATCTTTCAGCATTTGATTCAGCGACATGCTTTCAGGAACGATCATCGGCGAGTGAAGGATGGAACGTAAATCAAAGGGAGCATCCAATGACAACCCCATCCGGTGGCGGTCCAATGCCACACGCAGCAAATCCTTGGTGTAAAGAATCCCGATGATGTGGTCCGGCAAACCCTCGTAAATGGGAATGCGCGAATGCTGGTCGTCCACAATCCGTTCCAGAAGGTGATTGAGGTCTTTCGAGAGCTGCAAACAGGTAATCTTGGGGCGCGGTACCATAACCTCTTGTACCAACATTCGGTGCAGGTCAAACACTCCGTGAATCATCTCCTCCTGTTCGATTCCCAGCATGCCGCGTTTGCGAATGGCGGAAACAATTAGTTTTGCTTCTTCCGGAGTGTGTTGGCCGCCATGCGCTTGTCCGGGCGACTGACCGAGCCCGCGCAAAACAATGTCCGCCAATCCATCCACCGCGCGAACCAGCGGCCGGCTCAACTGGATGAAGTAAAGCATGGGTCGGGCCACGATTAAGGAGGTCTGCTCGGCCCGCTCGTAAGCCAGCGCTTTGGGCACCAGTTCGCCCAGAACCATCAATATGACGGTGATGATCAGGAAGGCGACTGCCACTGAAATAGTATGGGCCACCATCACGGAGGCAAAATAATCCAAGCGTCCTTCCAGTGCGACTTCCACCGCGGCGGCCATCATGCTTTCGCCCAGCCACCCCATCAGCAAGCTGATGACGGTCACGCCCAGTTGCGTTCCGGAAATCAACAGGCCGATGTCCGCCAGCAGTCCCTGAACCAGACGAGCGCTGGCATTGCCTTCGCGCACCAGTTGCTCAATGCGCGTGCGCCTTACGCTCAGCAAGGCATACTCTGCGGCGGCAAAGAATGCGTTGCAAAGTATGAGGCCCACAATCAGCAGTCCATCGAGCAATATCGTCATGGGTTGAATGCCTGAGGGTCTATTTTATCCTGAAGGCGGGCGGAAGTTCAAAAGCGAATCGAGGTTGGCCCAGATTAACGCTGGGTTGCGCCCAAAGGCCGTGGGAGCTGGAACCAGGCAAGGGAGTGGGGCAAAAAAGGACAAAAAGAAGGTTCGGGAAATTTTTGGACTAAAATATTAACTTACAAGTTTTGTGTTTTCAGAGATTTGGAAGAGACTGTTTCTCTTGTGACTCCTGTGACCCGTGTTACACTTTTTGGGTCGGGGGAGGGTATGTTATATAGTAAGTTATTAGTTTTATATTACACGGGCGCGGCCTCGACCCGGCCCGATGGCCGCCGGCGGCGCCTTCAGTCATGCGGCGCCGCCAGCATTTCGAGCCCGCTCACTGCACGTTCAAAGTGAGGTTGACGCTGTGGCTCAGGATGGCCCCATTCGAAGAGGAGGCGCCGGTCACGGTAAGCGTATAAACTCCCGGCGCGGTGCCAGGGTTTCCGCCGGGTGGCGGTGGCGGCGAGCTGCTGCCGCCTCCGCCGCAGGAAACCCAGAGTCCCACCAGCAACACCATCACTGCGAGGCCAAGCCATGCAGGCCGGCGCCTCCGGCTTGCTGCCGCGAGAACTGCCATGATCGCCGCGAGTACCATAAGCCACGCGGGCGGAACTCCGAAATGAATTCGCAATGGAGAGCGGGGCCCGCGTTCCATCGGTAGGCTGGAAGAAGGGGCCGTGGTCGTCACAGTCACGGTCGCAGGGGCTGAATCTGTGCCATCGAGGGTGAAGCTGGGGGGCGAGATCGAGCAAGTCGTCAGCGCCGGTCCGCCTGTGCAGGTCAAGCCTACGGGATAATTGAAGCCTCCGGCTGGTGACACAGAGAGGGGGTAGGTCGCGGTTTGGCCACTTCTGACGGTGGCGGAAGGCTGCGAGGCGACCATCGAAAAGTCCTGAATATGAATAGACAACGGCAGTGTGCTGGTCTGGCCGCTCCAAGAGCCGATGGCTGAGAGATTGAGGGCACTACCACTGACCGAGGAAAGACCACTCACGGTGAGTTCGGAATAGGTGCCGTTGACAGGACCGGATGACGGATTGAAGGTGCAAGTAGCAGGCGATGCAGCGGTACATGTTAGAGCGACATTGCCCGAAAGTGCAGGCGCCCCCGAAATCGGGCTAATATAGATGTTAAATTGGATTGAGTCCGTCCCTTTTATTACCGAATTCGAGTTTAACCCAGTGATCTGGAAATCTGCTGTTCCGGACCCGTTCAGTGCGATAAGACGGGGACTTCCAGGGCCTGAGTCATTGATTGTCAGCGTTCCGGTCTGTGCGCCGTAGATGGTCGGTCGGAACTGCACATAAACGGAACAGCCCGCGCCGGGAGCCAGGGTTCCGGAGCACGTGGTTTGCGTGGGCGGAGCAAGGGAGAACGCGGAACCTGAGACGCTCACGGATGAAATCGTTAAGGGAACCGTCAGACTGTTCAGCAATCCGACGGCCTCCGGCCAAGGAGCTGATATGGTGCCAGCGGGGGCGGAGGCAAGAGTCAATTCTGACCGCGTGAGAATTACGCCCGTCAAGCTTCCCGGGCTGATCTTGGTCACAAATCCACCGACAGCTTGATGTTCAGAATCAGAGATGCCCACATCCGAGCCACAGGTTGGGCAGTCCGCCTGAAAGGTACCCGGCGTGGTAGGGAAGTCAGGAGAACTAGTCTGCCCCGCCACATAAATGTTACCTTGCGAATCGGTCGCAACGGCATTTGCACTGTCTCTTCCGCTCCCTCCCAAAGTCGTCCAAAATGGAAACGAAGTTCCTGCGGAACTGATTTCACCGACAAAGATATTTCCCAGGGTAGGCGTCTGGAGCGGGTTGATGGGTTGAGTCCCCGCTCCATAACTTGCATATGTAGGTCTTGCAACGACGTAAGCATTACCTGAACCATTCACAGCAATCGCCGTCGGAACTGTAATGGCAGTAACCGTGTTGTTGTTTGGAGGCGGTCCACCGGGAAGCGCCGTCGAATAAATCAAGCCGCACCCTTGGGGGTGCAGCTTGGCAGCTAAGCCAGCCTGCCCCTCTAGATATGGGGTTGGTCCTACAACATAAGCCGACCCCGCCGTGTCGGCAGCAAGCCCCTGTATTTGACCTTGCGAGTAGTAGGTAGAGTACAAGAGGTTCCATGTGGGATCGAACTTCGTGACGAAGCCCAAAACGAAGCCTCGATAAACATTGCTCTGAAAGCCGGGGACATAGGGTCCTGGCTGAAGGGCACCCGGGGTAGTGGGGAAGTCAACGGACGCGGTGGTTCCAGCTACATAGATGTTCCCTGCCGCATCCCGGGCGAGGCCGCTTATCACTTCGTTCGTGGTTCCGCCCAGGAAGGTGGAATAAATCTCCGTTGTTCCGGATGGATTTAGTTCGGAAACAAAACCGTGCGTTGGTGCGGCGCACACGTCCGTGCCGACAGGAGGTGGAATTGTCGCTTCGAACGCGCCGGGGGTTGTCGGAAAATCCGTGACACCCGTGCTGCCAGCGATGTAGGCGTCTCCCGCAGAATCGATGGCTAGTCCGTTGGGCTGGGTTCCAACTGGGCTCCCGGAAGTACAGGCGGGAGGAGAAGCTCCTGTCCCACCCAGATAGGTCGAATAAAGCAACCCTGACCCGGAAGGATTTAGCTTAGTCACAAAGCCGGAGTTGCAGCCCTGAGTGCTCGAGGTCTTGCACTGCGCCTGGAAGGCTCCTGAGGTGACTGGGAAGTTTGGGGAGGTTGTAGTTCCCCCCACGAATGCGTCCCCTGCGGAGTCCACCGCGATCGCATTTCCTTGATTAATGGCAACGTACCGGCTCAGGTCCCCCCCGAGGTAGGTCGAATAAATCAGGGTTGAGCCGTCGGCGCTCAGCTTAGAGACAAAAGCATATGAACCCTCGTAAGGATATGAGCATTGCTCGAAGCTCTGAACGCAGGTTTGTTGAAACGAGCCAGGTGTTACGGGAAAATCGGTCGAAAAGGTAGTGCCCGTCACATACACATTTCCTGACGGATCCACCGCGACGCCGTTAATGGAATCATAATCCGTTCCTGCCAGATACGTAGAAAAGCTGAGGACGGGATCGATGATCAGCGGCGCCGACTGGTCGTACGGCATTAACTGGAAGCGGACTTCGTTGGACGAGGAAAGCACAAAGCGCCCGCCGATTGATGGGCGGGTAACGTTCGCGGTTTGACGAACAGAAGCGTAGGCGGCGCTCCGATTGTCTTTCGCGCCGGTCTGGTATACGAGCGGCTTATGTAAGCGCGCCTCGCCCGTACGTGTTTCCAACACAAGGTCACCGGATTTCGTGTCAATTCGAAGATGCCGTTGCCCTTCGAATTTAAGCCGAATCGCCGAAGGACTTGAATGCGGCGCAACAACAAAGTCGTACTCAAGCCTGTTCTGATTCCCGTAATAAACCAGGTCGATTCCGGGGTACACGCGCTCCAATTTGACTTGGGTATAATTCGGCACATCGGTGCGCCAGCGGGAGGGATAGTTGCCGATGAAGTAGTTTGTCTTGCCTGGCAATTCGCCTGACCCGGAGACGGAAGCGTCAGGATTCTGGCCCACCAATGTCATGCGGACGAGGGCGTTTGTAGGGCCGGTCTTCGACCCCCTCTCCGGAATGCGGAGATTCATCACTGCGCCGAGAATGTCACCGCGCCGCGGACTGACGGGATGAAGTGCAACCCTTGGTGGCGGAGTTGACCCGCCGTTTCTCGTCGTCAGCGAGAAAACGACGCCGGCCTTGGTGATAGCAACGCTGTGGCCTTCAGAGTGAGCGATAAACTTGACGCTCGGACTGAACTGGCCCTCGTTTTTCTCGAAAGCCAGGGGCCGGAGGCGAAAGGCGCGAAGTTCGGTGGCTTTCTTTTGCGCGTTGGAGGCGAAAAGGGTCGCTGAAAGGAGATGGGAGCTCTTCGCACCGGCAGTAGCGACCGCAGGAGAATTTATCAGCAGGTTCGCCGCGCTCGCCATTCCTGTCCCGGTCAAAGGGTAGGATTGCGGACTGCCTGGGGCGTCATCGGTCAAATTCAGTGACCCGCTGAGACTACCCGTCGCAGCCGGAGAAAAAGTGAGGTTGATCACACAGCTTCCAAACTGAGGCAATGTGCCAGGGCAATTGTTCGTCTCGGAAAAAGCGCCACTGGCGCTGATGCCGGAGATCGTAAGTACACTGCTCCCATTATTGGTGACGATCACGGATTGCACCGCGCTAGCAGTGCCGATGGTCTGGGTCGGAAAGCTGAGCGAAGGGGGACAAAACACAGCCGCTGGGGAGGTCACTCCCACACCCGTAAAGAAATAGCTTGGGGGGCCAGGCGCATTCCATTGGACTAGAAGTCCCCCGTTGTTTGTCCCGCCGCCGGTTGGATGGAAAACCACCGTGGCTTGGCAGCTTGCCCCGGGGACAAGCGGGGCCGCGCAGTTGTTTGTTTGGGTGAATGATCCACCGATGAAAAGTGAGAACGCTGTGGTTGAGATGTTGCCGGTGTTTGTCAGAGTAACTGTCTGCGGAGGGCTGGCTGCACCCACGGTCGTGGGAGGAAAGGTCATCGACGACGGCGAAAACGTAATGATCGCTTCCAGGAACCCGAATCCTGTCATCCCGACTGTTATGAACTCATTCCCGGCATACGAAAAAGATAGGTATGCATCTTCAGGGTCTTGGACCGAAGGTTTAAAAGTGAGCGAAATTGCGCAAGTCTGATTTGCCGCAATCGTTTGTCCCGAGCATCCATCGCTGCTGATCGAGAAATCAGCGGAATTGGGCCCACCCAATGCAGCGGTGTCAAGCGTGACGCTGTTCCCGCTGATGTTCGTAACTGTCAACGTCATCGGGCTGCTCGATTGCCCGAGAAGCGTCACCCCGAAGTTCAGGGCTGACGGGGAAACAGTTAGCGCCGGCGGAGCGGTAAATTGGACCACCGCGGTGCCGAAGTGCGGGTCGGGCGTTCCCGCGTATTCGGTGATCATCCAAAGACTGTTGCCGTCAGGGTCCTCGGAAATACCGCTGTAGTCGCCCCAGCGATTTTGGCCCCCCACCTCGTCGTAAGGACCACCTCCAACCCAATAAATGGAATAGCTTCGCGTGGTGCCAAGCGCATCTGAGGGCTCGCGGGCAGTGAAAGCTGAAGATGCAAACTGGAATTGGCTTGAAGTAGTGAAGGCAATACCCAGGGTCCCATCGGCTTTAACAGAGACCGCCGGATAATACGCACAAAAGACGCCATTGATATCGCCCGACTGCGCCAGGCTGGCGGATGCAAGATCAGACAACGTGATCTGATACCATCGCGCCGCAACACCAGATCCTGTGCTGCCGGACGAATACGCATTCTGCCCGAGGAACATTGAACCATTGGACCAGACGGCGTTCAATGGTCTGTAGTCATTGGTGGGAATTGCGTTGTCACCTCCGCTTTGCAATGCGTCTGATGGATATTGATATGCAGGCACGGCCACGTCAGCGGTTGAGAGGGTGGGCGTGCCCGAGGTAGGGATGGCGAACAAATTGAGCGCGGTGCCCGTGTAATTGTCAAACCGGGCGGCCACCAGGAATTCGTCACTTGACGACCCGTAAGTCAGCGCGGGTTGAATAGCGAAGGCGGCGAATGCGTCGGCGGTCTGGACGTTGGTGAAGGCAGTGATGTTGAGCGCGGGATTTCCCGCGAGGAGTTCAGGCAGGCCGATGACTTTGATCCAGGCGTCGGAGAAATAACACCCCTCGGTGTCCGTGCTGAGGCATGCCTGCGTCAGCGAGAATTGATTGGTGGTGATGTAGACTGCCGAAGAACTCAAGCCGAGGCCGGGAAAATCGGGAAAAGTGTTTTCCTTATTGTCGGAGGTGCGGCCCATGGAGTTGATGGCGAATTTGTGCCAGGTACCGGTGGGGTCGCTGGTGGCGGAGACAGCGAGCAACACGTGGCCGTTGGTGAGATTGGTGAAGTCAATCTCGCCCGCGCTGAGGATAAAGCGCTGGTCGGTTTGGTCGTAAATGATGCGGGGGTCGAAGATTTCGCCGGCGATGCCCAGGCTGCTGAAGAAGGAACTGAAATTCTGGAAGCTGCCTTGCAGGATTCCGGACTTGTCGTATATGGCGAGCAATGAATTGACTGCGACAACGACGTAGCTCGGTCCGGCGGCAATTTGGGAGTCGGGTGGGTAGAGATGGGTATCGGATTCGCTGGGACCGTCAAAGACCACGCCGGAAGAGGTGCCGGCCAGTGGGGATGCCCCGGTGGAGTCTGCGGCTGGCTCCGGCGCGCTCTGCGGGCCAATGAATGGCGAGCCGGTTTGCGATTGGGTCCCGGCGGCCATCGCTTGCCGCCGCGCGTTGGCCTGGCGTTTGGCCTCGCGAAAGCCCGGGTAGTGTCCGATGTGCCAGCGCAGTGGGGCGGGCGGTTCCGTCACCCGGCCGACCGTGGCCGACCACGGCTCGGAGACGCTGGGGACCCTTACAATTTCCTGGTGGCCACTCACGGTGCGCGCTTGCGGGGCGGCCCAAGTTTCCATCGGGCGGGCTACCAACATTAGCGCGCAAAAGACGAGGGCAGAGAATCGGAAGGCCCTTGCTGAGGCGCGGGAGATCAAGGCGGAAACCTCGGCTTTGGATAAAGGATTGCGGCGAGCAATAAGGCCGCGGCGCTTAATAATCAGCCATTATACATGGGAATGTCAAGCGCAGGGTGAGGCGAATAGGGACTCATTTTGATTCCAAGGTGGGCGCGACGTCCGGCACGCCGGGGCGGGTCCTGTGTTAAAATCAGCGGCGCATTGGACCGGGATTCTATGGAAGGATTTATTACCAGCAAGATTCGGCGTTACTACGAAGTGGAGGCGCCCCGCCGCCTTCAATCCCAAGAACGCTGGCCGCTGCTGATAGCCCTGCACGGCTATCAGGGCGACAAAGATTCCATGATGCGGGTGGCGCGACGGATTGCCGGGGGCAAGATGGTGGTGATATCCCTGCAAGGGCCCAACCAATTCCTGGTCAATTATGGAAGGGAAAACGCGACGGCCCCCAAGGCGCATCGGGTGGGATTCGGCTGGGGGACAAGTTACAAGATGGAAGAGTCGGTGGCTTTGCACCATCACAACCTGAAGGCGATGATTGACCTGGGGGTGCAAAATCATCGCGGGTGGGTCTCGCGGGTTTTTCTGCTGGGTTTCTCGCAAGCGTGCGCTTACAACTATCGCTTCATTTTCACCTATCCCCAACTGGTTCACGGCTGCATCGCGGTCTGCGGCGGGATTCCGGGTGATTGGAGCGAGAACCCAAACTATCGGGCGACGCACACCAGAGTGCTGCACATCGCGGCCAGCCAAGACGTGTGGTATACGCGGGAAAAGAATTTGGAAATCCGCCGCCAACTGGGCGAGCGGGCCAAGTCACTGGATTTCAGATTCTATTCATCGCCGCACCGCTTTCCCCGCGCGGCCATTCCGCACATTCGCCAGTGGATTGAAGAGCAGCTTTAGGGGCCGCGGAATCTTCGACTGATCCCTTCCCGTCTGTTATCATGAACAGGATGTATGACGAAACCGTGGCCGTGGTCGAAAACCGACCTCTCACCGGCGGTCATTTCCTATTGAGCGTTCACTCTCCGCGCCAGGCGCAGGCGACGCGGCCGGGCCAATTTGCCATGGTCCAATTGCTGGGACGCTCGGACGTAGTTTTGCGCCGGCCTATGAGCATCTATGACGTGAAGCCGGCGCACGCGTGGGAGAGAAAGGTAGCGCCGCCCGGGAGGGCGGCACTTGCCGGGCTAAAGCCCGGCGCTACGGGAACAGACCACTCTCTGGCGATCATCCAATTGCTTTACAAAATAGTGGGGCGGGGCACGCGATTGATGGCGGGCCTCAAGCCCGGAGACCGAGTGGGATTGCTGGCGCCGCTCGGCCACGGATTTTTGGCGGAAGAATATTTGGGCCACGCGCAAGAGGCTGAGGAAGTCCTGCACGTTGCCGGAGGCATTGGGATTGCTGCCTTGCTGCTGCCGGCGCGGGAATTGGCGCGCGCGGGAATCCGGCAGCGCCTTTTTTTCGGCGGGCGGAGCAAAGACGATTTGGTGGGCCTCGATGAGTTCAAGCCCCTGGTCAAGTCAATGGTACTGGCCACGGAGAACGGCGCGCGCGGCCATGGCGGCTACGTGACCCAACCGCTCGAAACTTTCCTGGAGCGCAACCGGCACAAAAAATATCTGATGATGGTCTGCGGCCCCTGGGCGATGCTGGAGGCGTCGGTGAAACTGGCCCATAGATTTTGCCACCGCTGCCTGCTCTCCATGGAAAACCGGATGGGATGCGGCGTGGGGGTGTGTCTGGGATGCTGCATCCGCGTGCAGGGGACGGGGCACAGCGCCTATCAGCGCGTTTGCACGGAAGGGCCGGTGTTCTGGTCGGAGAAAGTGATTTGGGAGAAGGAAAACATCGCCAAAACCTGATCCGCAGATTACGCAGATTACGCAGACACGAGAAGAAAAGCAAAGGGCAAAAGGCAAAGGGCAAAAGGTAAAAGGCAAAAGGTAAAAGGCAAAAGTCAAAGGGCAAAAGTCAAAAGGCAAATGGCCAAAGTCAAAAGGGAAAAGTCGAAAGGCAAAAGGCAAAAGGTAAGCAGCGAAACTCGGAAATCGAAAGTCGAAGTTCGAGCGCTTCGCGCTGTTCATCCAGAATTAAAAATTCAAAATTCAACCTCCGCGACAACCGGGAAATCTGCGGATGATACTTTTCATCCTCGCATCGATACGGAAATTACCGGGATCCACTTTGAGAATCCGGTGCTGACCGCCAGCGGCACGTTTGGCTACGGGCAGGAATTCGCCCGTCTTATAGACTTGAATGCGCTGGGCGGGATTGTGGTGAAAGGGATTTCCGCCGAGCCGATGTCCGGCAATCCGCCGCCGCGCATTTACGAGACCGAGTCCGGAATGCTGAACGCCATCGGACTGCAAAACGTGGGGGCGAAGAGATTCCTGGAGGAGAAACTCCCCTTTCTGCGCACGCTGCGAACGCGCTGCGTGGTGAATGTTTTCGGTTATTCCACCGAGGATTACGTGCGCGCCATTGAGATTCTGAATGCCGGGGACGGGATCGACGCCTACGAGCTGAACATCTCCTGCCCCAACACCCGCTGCGGAGGCATGGTGTATGGCAACGACCCGAAACTAACGGAAGAAGTGGTGGCCGCCTCGAAGCGGGCGGCGCGTTTTCCGCTCTGGGTAAAACTATCACCCAACGTCACCGACATCACCGTGCTCGCCCGCGCCGCCGAATCGGCGGGGGCGGACGCGCTTTCACTGGTGAACACGTTTGTGGGCATGGCCATTGACATTGAATCGCGGACTCCACGCGTATCGAATATCACGGCGGGCCTTTCCGGGCCGGCGATCAAGCCGGTGGCGCTGCGCATGGTGTATCAAGTGGCGCGCGCGGTGAAAATTCCCATCGTTGGAATTGGGGGCATTGCGAGCGCCGAAGACGCTTTGGAATTCATCATTGCCGGGGCCCGGGCGGTGCAGATTGGGACGGCCAACTTTTACGCGCCGGGGACTTCGCTGCAAGTGATCGAAGGGATTCGCCAATACTGCCGCCGCAAGAAAATGAACCTTTGCGAGCTTTCCCGCAGCCTAAAGGTTGGGGCAGATTCCGCTTCATCCTGAGCGGAACACATAAAAGCATTTCACCGCTAACAACCCAATTTTGAAATAGCATTGGTTGGTGGGCTCCTTTTGCGGCCCATTGGCCTGTAACTTGCGTTTAATACCTCTGGAATTTCACTGATGAATTATGAGGGCCAATTATGTCATTTCGATTTAACTACTTAGCAATACAGCCGGGAGAGGGGCGCAGCGAAAAGCAGGCAGCGAGGGAACCGATGGCGGTCCGTGGGAGCGCGGAAACCCAAACCGTGCGTGAAGCGTCCAATAATTTGAGGGATGGGCTCGAGCGGGCGGCAGAAGCCATTTATCTACAATGACTTACAAGTACCGTTTAAAATTGACAGCCTGCCAGCCATCTGGTAAATTGAATTGTATCGTTTTGCGCAAAGATAACCCGGTATTCATATTCCAATCTCTCGTCAGCATGGCCATCGCCTCCGCAATGGTGGTGGCGACTGGGTGCGCGGTGCGGCGAACAACCAGGGTCGCAGCGCCGGTGGTCTCCGCTCCAGCGATGGAAGCCTCCGCCGGCGACCTGGTGGCACGGGTCAACGCGCTGGAGCAGGGAATTCAATCCTTCACCGCGACGGTGGATTTTCAGCCCACGGCGGGGTCAGTATACTCTGGAGTCATCAAAGAATATACGGACGTTAAAGGTTACATCCTGGTGAAAAAGCCCGCCCTGATTCGAGTGATTGGCCAGGCGCCGGTGATCCGCACCAGCATTTTTGACATGGTATCGGACGGGGAAACTTTCCGGCTGAATATTCCACCCAAGCACAAATTTATTGTGGGGCCCACGGCATTCACGCGCCCATCCAAAAATGCTTTGGAGAACATGCGCCCACAGCACATTCTGGACGCCTTGCTGGTGCCGGCCATTGATCTGTCGAAAGGCAGGGTTTCCAGCGAGGAAGCGGAAGAGAACTCGCACCGGTATTACGTGCTCACGGTTTTCCCGCGCGGGAATGGAGAGGTGTTGTTTCCCCGGCGAAAGATCTGGTTTGACCGGTCCAATCTGGACGTGGCCCGAATGCAATTGTACGGGCCCCAGGGGAGCTACATCGAGGACGTGCAATACTCCGGTTACCAGGATTTCCAGGGGACGCGTTATCCGGCGCGGATCCAAATCACGCGGCCGGTGGAGGACTACCGCCTGGCCATCACGATAGAGAAAGCGACCTTCAACCAGGCGATCGCTCCGGATAAATTCGAGTTAAAGCAACCGCCAGGCGCGGAACTGGTGCAACTAAGCGCCGTGATCCGGGCGGAGGGCGCGCATGGAAAATAGAATCGTCCTGGCCAACCTTCTCCACCGGCCCATCCGCACCATCGTCAGCGTGCTGGCGGTGGCCATCGAAGTGGGCATGGTGATGCTGGTGGTGGGGATGACGTCGGGCCTGGTGAACGAGACGGCCAAAAGGCAGGAAGGGGTGGGGGCGGACCTTTGGGTGCAGGCGCCGCACGCCTCCTATTTTTTTGCCATCAGCTCCGCGCCCATGCCGATCAAAACGGGCGACCTGCTGCGGGATGTTCCGCACGTCCTGGCGGTGGCGCCGGTTTTGTTTCAATTCAATTCCGTGGGGGGAATCAACACCGTCTACGGGATCGACATGGACAGCTTTGACAAAGTGACGGGTGGCTTTGTGTACCACGGCGCCGGCGGGCCGCTTAAGAATCCCTATGACATCCTGGTGGACGATATTTATGCGCGGGCGAATCACGTCCGGGTGGGACAAGTGATCAGCCTGTTTGACCACGAATTCACGGTGGCGGGGATTGTGGAACACGGCAAAGGCTCCCGCCTCTTTATTCCGCTGGAGACCGCCCAGGACCTCTCGGGGGCGCACAACATGGCATCCATTTTTTGGGTCAAGTGCACCGAACCGGGCTATACCGAGGACGTGATCGAATCCATTCGCAAGCTGCTGCCCAATTACACCATCATTTCGATTCGAGAGTATATGCAACTGATGACCACCAATAACATTCCCGGGCTGACCGCGTTCATCACCGCCCTGGTTTGCGTGGCGGTGGGGATAGGTTTCCTGGTGATTTTCCTTTCCATGTACACCACCATCACGGAGAGAACGCGGGAGATTGGGATCCTGAAGTCGCTGGGGGCATCGAAGCTTTACGTCATCGAGGCTATCCTGCGCGAGTCAACTTTTCTGTGTGTCATCGGAATCGTGGCGGGTTATGGAGGCGCGCTGCTGGCGCGAAGGATATTGCACTCGGCCTTTCCCACGCTGACGGTGGAACTGACGGTGGTGTGGGGCGTTTATGCCGGCGTGCTGGCCCTGGCCGGAAGCGTGCTGGGCGCGTTTTATCCGGCCTTGCGCGCGGCCAGCCTTGACCCGGTGGACGCGCTGGCGTATGAATAAGGAAGTCGTCAGTTGTCAGTAGTCAGTTTTCAGTCTTCAGTTGCGGACACTCAAATGCGATTGGCAGTCAGCATATTCGGAGCAAGGACGCTGATGACTGAAAACTGATTACTGAGAACTTATTTTATGGAACCCATCATCGCCACCGAAGATCTGAAGAAAGTCTATCGCATCGGCAAGGTCAATGTGCCGGCCTTGCGGGGGGTGGACCTGATCGTCCAGGAAGGCGAATTCCTGGCGGTGGTGGGACCTTCGGGTTGCGGAAAATCAACCTTGTTGCACATTCTGGGCGGCCTGACGCCTCCTACCAGCGGCAAAGTGTGCGTGGATGGAAACGACTTCTCCACCATGGGCGACGCGGACCGGACGCGTTTCCGCCGCCACAAAATCGGATTTGTGTTTCAGCGCTTCAATCTTTTGCCCACCCTGACGGCTCACCAGAATATTTCCATCGCCCAACACATCCAGGGCAACGGCTTTAACCCGCATCGTTTCCAAATGGTGGTGGATATGCTGGGCATCCGGGAAAAACTGAAGCACAAACCCTTCGCCATGTCGGGAGGGGAGCAGCAGCGCGTGGCCATTGCCCGTGCCGTGATTTGCGAGCCCAAGATACTGCTGGCGGATGAACCGACGGGCAACCTGGATACGGAGAACTCACAGATCGTGCTCAATATGATGCGGGCATTGAACCGGTCGTTCCGCCAAACCATCCTGATGATCACCCACAACCTTGATGCCGCCGCCGTCGCCGACCGCATCGTCCGCATGCGGGATGGGCGGGTTATTTTCGATTGATTCCCGGCGCATTTCCCGTTATTTTCTGAGGGTACGGTTTTCTATGACCCCAAGCACAGAATTGCGCGAGCCCACCCTGGCGGCCACGGGAACAACGGCCGGACCTCCCGCCGTTTCGGGGGTCTGGTCCAAAATCAAGCTCGTTTGTTTGCGCTCAGTTTTCTGGACCTACAAGCGGGGCAGTTGGCAATACGATATCATTGTGCTGGTGATTCTGGCCTTCATCTTTCTGACCCCCGCCGCCTGGTTCACTCCCCAACCCGCTCCCCAGGTGACCGGATTTCTAAAAAACCAGGGCATTATCCAGGTGGGACGCATCAAAGATGATTGGAGCTATATTGTGGACGCCCGGCTGATCAGAGCGCAGCCGGGACAGAAACCCGAAGCCGCGGTGGGGGCGATCCTCAGCCAACGCCTGCAGAAGACGGTGAACGTGAAGTCGGTGGATGCGATCCTGGATAAAAACAACAAGGTCGTGATCGGCTACACCGTGGTGGTGGGCCCGTGAAGTCCGTATTTCCGCGAAGAGTATGAAGAAGTTCATTCCATTGAAATCCCCGGCGCAGGGTTTATGGAGGAACCGGGGCCGGTTGGGTGGGGCCTGCCTCGGGAGCCTGCTGGCGGCGACGATGGCCCATGCCTCCGGCCTTCCCGCATACCGGAGACAGAAGGTGGCGCCGCCGCTCGGTGAAATCCTGGCCCGGATGAACGACAGCGCCAAGCGCCTAAAAACTGTTTCGGCCGACATCGAATACACCAACGTCACCGTGGTGGTGAACGACAAATCCACGGAAACCGGGCAATTTTATTTTCGCAAGGACAAGAACACGGAAATACTTCTCCATTTTCAAAACCCGGATCCCAAGGTCATCCTCTATAAAAAAAACAAGCTCGAGATGTATCTCCCCAAGAGCAACCAGGTGCAGGAATACAACCTGGAAAAGCAGAGCGGGTTGGTGGAACAATTCCTCTTACTGGGCTTTGGCACCGAAACCGGAGAACTGAAAAAACTATACGAGATCAAACTGAACGGCGAAGCAGTGCTGGAGGGCGATACCACCGCGATCCTGGAATTGACCCCGCGGCGGGAGAGCGTTTCAGCCCAGCTCGTCAAAGTCCAATTGTGGGTCAGTGAAGAATCGTGGATTCCGGTGCAGCAAAAATTTTTCAAGGCCGGGGGAGATTACCTGATCACGCGCTACTCGGACGTGAAGGTTAACCGGAAACTGCCGGCTTCCACTTTTCAGAGTCCCGGCCCCAGTGACGCCAAGCGGGTGAAAATGGACTGATGGCGTGGATCGGATTTCCCCGTCCAGGCTCGTTTATTGACATTTCAGCCCGGATTTTCCACCATTCGCACCTTTCCGATTGTTCCCCGGTTACAAATCGAGTAACCTTGCTGGTTGGGGGGAGAAGCTTGACTGGGCGTGGGACTGGCGAGCTTCCATGCGATAAACGACGGTGCTCCCCGTTGTGTCCCAGGATTAAATAAATTACCGAAACCTTATCGGGCTGGTATTAACAGGCTGATGAAAAACGGGGTAGAGCCGCCCTTTAGGGCGGCACGTTGGAGTGCAATTTGCTTAAAACAAGATGCCGGGCTGAAGCCGGCGCTACGATCGAATTCGGCGTCATTTATGGCGCTCTTTATAGATTGCCGAAACCTTACCGGGCCGATTTCCAAATCTGTCCGGCCATATTGAGCGCTGCACTTCTCGAATGAATAAAATCGCAATTCGCCGCACATTCCGTTTTTGGCACACTCGCTTTCGGGAGTGGTGGATGATTGGGTGGGGCCTTTTGACCCCTCATCACCCCGTTCTGGCGCACCTGATCCCCATCCGCCGGTGCAATCTGTCCTGCACTTATTGCAACGAATTTGACGATTTTTCGAAACCGGTTCCCCTCCCAGAGCTTTTTCAAAGGATTGACCGCCTGAGCGAGTTTGGCACCAGCATCATCACCATCAGCGGCGGCGAGCCCCTGCTCCATCCTCAACTGGAGGAAGTGATCCGGCACATTCGGCGCCGTGGCATCATTGCCGGAATGATTACCAACGGCTATTTGCTCACCCGCGAGCGCATTCAATCGCTTAATGACGCCGGCCTGGAGCACCTGCAGATCAGCATTGACAACGTGATGCCGGACGACGTTTCCAAAAAGAGCCTGAAGGTCCTGGACAAGAAGCTGCAATTGCTGGCGCAACATTCCATTTTCCAGGTGAACATCAATTCCGTGCTGGGGAGTCCCGTCCACCATCCCGAGGACGCGCTGGCGGTGGCGCGCCGCGCCCTTGCCCTTGGTTTCACCAGCACGGTGGGCATCCTGCACGATCACGAAGGCCAACTCCAGCCCCTGGCCGAGCGGCAACAGGACATATTTACGGAAATCATGAACATGGGGCGGCGGTCTTACTCACGCTTCAATTATTTTCAGAAGGATGTTGCGCGCGGGGTGGCGCACGAGTGGCGGTGCCGGTCCGGGAGCAGATATCTCTATATCTGCGAAGACGGGCTGGTGCATTACTGCTCGCAACAACGCGGGTATCCCGGCATTCCGCTGGCAGAGTATTCCCAAGAACACCTCGAGCACGAGTACCTGACGAAAAAACCGTGCGCGCCGCTTTGCACGGTCTCCTGCGTGCAACAGGTTGCCCTGCTCGATAACTGGCGCGACCCGCAGACCCGCCAGGCTTTCAAGAAACCCGTCACCGGCCTGGTGGAATTGCGTGCCCCGGTCCGCGACGAAAGTTAACCCATCACGCTCTCTGTTGAAACCCCAATCGTCCGAAGTCTTCAGCGGATTATTCATCAATTTTCAGGGCCGGATGCGCGCGGACCGGACGCTTCCGAAATACGAGGTTGCAAGGGAGAGAAAAAAGCTTTAACACGGAGGCCGCAGAGACAGTCAGCACAGAGGCCACCAAGACACAGCACGTGGTTGTGTTCTCCTCATGGGATCTTTGTGTAAAGTGATTTCTTCGTGCCCTCCGTGTTCTCTGCGTTGAGCCTTTTCTTGACGGACGGAAAAAACTTTAAGGATGATCGAGTTTCCACTCAATTTGGGCCATGATTCCGCCCAGAATTTTCACGTCGTTCTGGGTCAGGCCCAAGTCCAGCAGCAGGCGGCGCAATTTAATGAGCGTGGCGGAGCGGCTTTTGGGTTTGAGGTAGCCGACGACGTCCAATACCTTTGCCGCCCGTTCAAAAACGTGGTCAATGGATTGAAAATTGGCTGGATCGGAATGATGAATTGTGGGCGCGAGTGGCTGGGTGGGGATGGCGCCGGCGCGCGCCAGCTCGTAACAACAGACGGCCACCGCCTGGCCGAGATTCATGGAAGGACACTGCCGGTGAGTGGGAATCTTTACCAGCCGATGACAAAAGCTCATCTCTTCGTTGGAGAGGCCGGTCTTTTCCGAACCGAAGAGCAGCGCGACGCGGGCGCGACGCCCAGTCTTGGGGAGCCACTCCTGCGGGCGGTCAAGCGGAAACAGCTCGCGGTCCATGTTGCGCCGGGAACCGGAGGTGGTCCCCACCACCCAGGAGCGGTCGGCAATCGCCTGGGCGAGATTTTGGACCGCTCTCGCCGACTGCACGATATCTTCCGCGCCCACCGCGGAGCGCGTCTCCTGCCACACCGGCGGGTGGGGCGCCACCACCACCAACTCGCTTAAACCAAAATTGGCCATCGCCCGCGCCGCCGCTCCGATGTTGAGCGGATTGCGCGGCCGCACCAGAACCACCCGCACATTCGCGCCTCTCGATCGCATAAGAAAGGATTGTATCAGGAAGGTCGCTCCGGTGAGCCTCTATGAACTCTGTGGTGAAAATCTTAATTGCGGGGAAAAAGGGATTTACCACAAAGAACACAGAGTTGCACGGAGAACTGACCGCAGGGATTTCACATCGGCGCGGCGGGGGGGCAAGCGCTGCCGCTATTGTTTTTCTTTGGGGGGCTGAACCGGAATGGGCTTGGCGTTGGGCTGATCGGTGGGGGTGGCGGAAATGATTCGCGTCTTGGACTTGAACTGTTTGTATTCCGAATAACGAATAATCTCTTTCATGTGGACGGCGCCGGTGGAAAAATAGAGGGTATCCTCCGCCGAGGTAAAAGTCGGGAACCAATACTTGCCGTCGATCTGCTCGCGGTAGGTGGTGAAGCGCGGGAAGAGGTTTTCGCCGCCTTTGGTTTTCGGCTCCGGAACCGGCTTGCCCTCGGATTTCACGATTTGAAGGTCGCGGTCGTCCACCCAAATAACGCCTTGAAAATACTCGCGCCCTTTCTTGATCTCTTTGGGGCGAACGGAAAAGACGTAGGCGGTGATGTAATCCACCTTGACGTGTCCCAAATATTTGATTTCGTATTCGGGCAATTCGTCCGAGGTGAGCACGAAGGGATTGATATTGCGAAAATTGTAGAGGTCTTCTTTGGTCAGGATCAATTTCTTTAAAGTGTCCTCGGGAGCGTAGGTGACGCGCTCAACGCGCTGGCCATTGTCATCGTACAGAATGTCCCACTCCTGCTCGTACTGGCCCGTGACTTCGTTATCCGGCCCAAGCTCTTCCACCTTGTTGCTCTGATGGTAAGTGTAATTATTCCGCGCTTCCTTGAAAGTTTTTTCCTTGGCCGCAAACTCCTGGATGATGTTCTGGATCCGGGCCGGAGAAGGGTCGCTCAGATCCACTTTGGCTGCTTTGGGTTTTGCCGCCGGGCTGATAACCGGGCCCGGGCCGCCGGGGGTATTGTGGGTGAGATCGTTCAGGGTGTCGGCAATTTTTTTGTCGGGTGAAGTGGCGGTTGTGGCGGCGGACGGTGCGGGCGAGGGTTGCGTCGCCACGTGTGGAGCCGGGGTCTCTGGTTGTTCCACCGGCGCGGGCGCTGGCCTATCCTGCGCCTTCCGCAATGCCTGAATGACGGTGTCATCCGCGCCATCGTCGCGAAGTTTCTTTTCCAGGTCCGAGGTAACTTTAAAACTGATGCCGCGCTGCTCGATCAGCCCCACCACTTTGGCCGGGGCGGCGCCGCCAATCAGGAGGAGCCGGACGTCCGCGAGGCTCAAGGGGGCATCCGTGGCGTGTGCCAGCGTCCCCAATGCGCCGACGAGTATCAGGAAAATGATTCGTTTCGCCAACTTCCCCGCCATCGAAGAATCACCTTTCATGGTTTCGCCGATCCAGTCTGGGATGAACGATATTGCCCTACATACTATAGGAATCGAATCCGGGCCTGAGCGTTGCATCCTTAACTTTTCATTTTGCCGAACTCTGGGCGGAGAGGGGCACCAGCGCGGCGGCGGCGGGAAGGGGTTCGGCAGGATAGCCCAATTCCAGCCAGCCATCCAGTCCGCCCAGCAGGGGCCGGACATCTCGATATCCTTTACTGTTGAGGAGCCGCGCCATCCTGGCGCTGGTGGCTTCGTTGGGTCAAGTGCAATACATCACCACCGGACGGCCGGGCGGGATTTCCAGGTAGCGCGCTTCAAATTCTTTGGGAGGAATGTGAATGGCACCGGGAATTTTGGTCCCTTCCGTCTGGTAGCTGAGGTTGGAGCGCAAATCGACAATGACCACGCTTTCGCCGCGGGCGAGCAAATCCTTCAACTCGGGAGGAGCGATGCGGGACTTCTCGAGAAGCTTATAGAATTGCCGCCTCTCGACCCACTTGAGCAAGAGCCAGCCCGCAATCAGCACCACCAGGATCAGAGCGCCCAACTTTCCAAAGTCTTGAAGCCATTCCAGCAGCCACTCCACCTGAGTTCGGAAGATGACACCCAGGGCCAGGGCCGAGGAGGCCCAAACGGAGATTCCAGCCAAATCATAGAGCGCAAACTTGTGGGCTGGGATTTTGAGCATCCCCGCCAAAGGAGGACCAATGGTATTGAGGCCGGGAACGAACTTGGCCAGCAGCAAAGACTTTAGGCCGTGACGGACAAAAATGTTTTCCGTGCGACTGACGCAGGAATCCGGGTTCAGGGTCAACGAGCAGAGGGTCCGTAAAATAGGCCGGCCGCGGAGACGCCCCAAAACATACCAAACCATGTCACCGGTCAACGCTCCCAGCAAACTGACGAGCAGAAGACCGGCCATGGAGAAATGCAAGTTGCGGCTCACCGAGGCCGCCAGCAACAGAACGGGAAAACTCGGCAGGGGCAACCCCAGGTTTTCCGCCAGGACAAGGCCAAAGATCAGCCAGTACCGGTAAACTTGCAGAATGTGGAGCATGAATTCCCCGCCTGTTCTTCAGGGATTTGATGCGGGAAGGAAATAAAAGTCGCAGGATATTGCCCGGGTCGGTGTTGCGTCCTGTTCTGAAGGCCGCCCCCAGGCGCAAAATCGGGCTCCCAAGCGCACACGGCTTTCTTGCAGAGCGCCATGCCATCGCGGCGCGGCAAAACTTTCCCCCTAACAACGCCGGACTAACGCGCGCGGCGGCGATTCTTGATCCGCGCCTGGCGAAGCTTGCGCGGATTGCGCTTGGGTTTGGAAATTGCAAATGTGGTGCTGCCCACCCGGCGAACTTTCCACTCCCTCACCGGGGGCGGAGTGGCTCCCGTCTCCATCCGACCTCCTCAAGTTCTTCCGGCCAGCGGAAGAAAGAGGAATTATAACAGGAAAATTGGGGAGATGTGGCGCCCAGGCGCGCAAGGGATGGTGGAACGCACGGCCGGGCTTTCGGCGGCAAAGCCTTTCCCGGTAGGGCCGGGCTTCTTGCCCGGCACCTGCCGCTTCAATGGATGTCACCGTCGGGCATCTGCCGCCCAAAAGGGCGGCGCTACTTTGCTGCTTCAATGGTTGTCACCGTGATGAGCTTGCCCTTCAGAGTCCCGGTGACCTTTACTCTTTCCCCGGCAAATTCGGCGGGCTTTTTCTGGTCGCTCAGTTCGTAGACCTTGCCGGTGGCAGGGTCGGCCAGCACGTACTTGGATCCGCCTTTCACACATTCGAGCGTACACGCCTTGTCGCCGCCGGGCATCATGTGTTTGACCCCACACATGCTGTCACTGATGTTGCCTACAAACGTCTTCCCTGGATCCTTGGCCGAGGCCAGGGTGATTCCGGCCGCGAGCAGAATGGCCAGGCCCAACATTAATGTTCTCTTCATCCGATACCCCCGTGATTTAAATTTGAAGTTCCTGTTTGAAACTTTTCACCCCGGATTTAAAACAATATGCCCGGTATCCAAGCCTACGCTATAGTCTTGGATGCGCGCCAAGAGAACACGTTACCGGAAATCTTTCAAGAGGGCGTCGTCTGGGCAGCTTGTAGACAATCGGGCACTCCCTTCCGAAACGTCGCGGCGGCAGGCGGTTAGGTTGGGCGGGAGGGTGGCAACCGTGCGCGGTCCAGTCAAAAAAAAGGCCGCCCCGACATCTCGGGACGGCCTGGGATTAGCCAGAGTTAAACCAAGGACAACGAATCGTTACATTTTCATTTTTTTCATCTTCGATTTCTTCGCGGGAGCGGCTGCCACTGACGCGACGGTGATGTCCGTCCCCTTCATGGATCCGGTGACTTTCACAGATTGCCCGGCAAAATCGGCAAATTTATCCTGAGCGTCCACGTTGTAAACTTTCCCGTGCGAAACCAGGACGTACTTGGCGCCGCCGGCGGCGCACTTCTTCACGCATTCGGCCGCAGCGTCGCCGGCCGCGGCGTGCTTAACCCCGCAATGCTCGTCGCTGACGGTTCCTATCCACGATTTTGCGGGTGCTGCCAGCGCCCATGAACTGAGCGAAAGCGCCAGGACTAACAGCATGATGCTTTTCTTTGTCATCGAGTATTCTCCTTTAATTGATCTGCAATTGATGCTTTTCCGGGGCTTTGCAATTAGCTAGCCCCCTCAGCCCTATAAGTAAATCGAGCCAACTTCTCCCTCCGATGGCCGAAAAAACGACGAGAGCGATGGAAAATCCATTAAGCCGCCCGCGGCGCCGTCCCTGAGAAGTCAGCCCTTCAGCAAGGATTCTACCCGCAAGAGGGACGGGAATTCAAGTGGCAAGTGCTTTTGGGAATGATGCCCGCCGCGCAGTGGGTTCTTGCCTGCCCGTGGCCGGCTATTCGATGTGAATATTGCCCGACCCGGTTTCCAGATCCAGCCGTGCGCCGCCGCCGCGCGCCTTGCCCTGCATGTGTCCGTGGCCGATCGAACCTTGCACGGTGATAGGTTGATCCGTGATGATCTGTCCGGAGCTGGTGCGGGCGTCAAGATCAAAACCGACTGGCGAGGCAAGACGTACGGTGAGGGAACCAGACCCCGAGTGCATAGTCCAACTGCCGGTGGGATTGCCGGAGGCAGAGATGCTCCCGCTGCCGGAACGTGCTTCCAGGACGCCATGGACGCCGGTCACTTCAGTGCTGCCGGAACCGGTTTCGAGCCGCACGTCTCCGGGCGCGGTCTGCTCCAAATGGATGTTGCCGCTGCCCGTCCCGGCCACAATGCTGCCGGCAATGGCGCTGCCGCGAATCGAGCCGCTGCCGGTGTGAAGGTGGGCGTGGCCCTTGATGGAATTGGCTTCAATGTCGCCCGAACCGCTTTCCGCTTCCAGTTCATCGCCCAGGTTCGAAATTCTAAGAGTTCCGGACCCGGTGCTGGCGCGCAAGGGCCCGTGAATGCCGTTGATGGTTTCATTGCCCGAGCCGGTCTTGGCGGTGAGCCGGGTTTCCACGGGGACTTCGAGTTCATAACTGATGGAAATGTTGCGGCGCAATTCAGGGTCTTCAATGCGGCCGATGCGAATGGAGTTGCCGTTCTGCTCGAGGGGAGGATGAGTCTCCAGTTCATGAACCTTGCGCTCCGCGTCGGCGGAATCAAAGTGCCAGTTATTGGAGGCGCGGATTTTCGCGCTCACGTGAACGCTAGAGGCATCACCCGTTCGCACATCGATGTTGCCGGAGCCGGTGGTCACGTCCAGGTCCACCGGACCGGTCACTTTGAGCGTGCGGTCAAACGACCCTTCGGCTGCCGCAGCCCGCGCCTGCACCGCCGCCGTCGTCAATAGAAGCGCAGCGGCCAAGGTGGTTGCCAACTTCATCGTACAAGTTTTCATAACTCAAGCCCTCCATTCTTCGTCTGAATTTAATCTCCGGTTTATTTGTCTCGCGGGTCTGTTTTATCCAGTCGATGGTGAGACGTTGTGATTCTGCGTTTGGTTAGCACTTTTTTTTACGCCTAACGCGTGCGGAATTATTCGTAGCGCAGGGCTTCCACCGGATTAAATCGGGAGGCGCGGATGGCGGGCACCAGCCCGCTGATCAGACCGACCAGAACCAGAATCCCTGACGAGATCAGGACGGTGGAAAAGGAAATGATCAGGTGAATGTCGCGTTTGCCGGAAGTGTCCTCAAATCCCTCGCCCATCAAGGGGATGGTGCCGATCAGGTAGCTGAGAAGGTAAGAGAGCGCGATGCCGATGAGACCTCCAATCAAAGTCAGCACGAGGGCTTCGGCCAGAAATTGCGCTTTGACGTGGCGGCGCCGGGCGCCCAGGGCGCGCCGCAGGCCGATCTCGCGGATGCGCTCATCCACGCTCACCAGCATGATGTTCATCACGCCCACGCCGCCAATGCCGAGGGTCAGGGTTCCGATGAATGTCAGCAAGACCTGAAGCCCGATGGTCAGGGCGTCGATGATGGGACGGAATTCCTGGCGGCCAAACATTTGGATGGAGCGCTCATCGGTGGGCGAGAAGTGCTGGCGCTTGGCCACGGTGGCGCGAACCTGGTCCATGGCCCGCTTTTCGAATCGTGGCGAAATCGGAGCAAACACCAGCACGCTGGCGTAGCGCGTGTTCCACAGGTCGCCGGCGGCGGTGTAGGGGATCCAGGCGGAATCATCGTCATCGGTGAAGTAGGCGCTGAAATTCAGCTTGCGCGCCATCACCCCCACCACGGTGAAGCGCACGCCGCCAATGGTCACCGGCTCGCCGGCCACCGGGCGTCCGCCAAAAAGTTTTTCGCGCAGTTTGCCGCCCAGGAAAACCAGGCGGCGGCGCTCCAGAATATCTTCGGGGCTGATCCAGCGGCCCTCCGCCGCCACTTCATCGCGCATCTCGCCGTATTCCGGATAGACGCCACGGATGGCGGTGGATACCAGAACGCCGCTGTAAACGATGGGAAGCCAGTGAACCGTTTCCGGACTCAATTGTTTGACCAAAGGACACTCGGCGCGGATGAGATCCACATCTTGCTGCTCGAACACAACCCGCTTGCCGGCTCGCTCGCCGCCGGCGTGTTCGCTGGTTTGCCCCGGCCAGCAAATCACGGCATCCCTTCCAAAAGACTCAAATCCATCCACCATCACGGCGCGAAAACTTCCGCCGTAGGCAATCAGCAGGGTGACCGCAACAATCCCCCACACAATGCCGAGCATGGTGAGGAAGCTGCGCATCGGTTGGCGCTTAAGAGAGTCCCAGGCTTGTATCAATATTTCGCGAAGCATGGTCAATAGGTCCAGTTCTCAGTTTTCAGTTTTCAGTTCTCAGTTTTCAGTGGTCAATAAAATCCCTAGCTCCTCAATTTGTCGATGAAGGAAGAAAGCATTCTTTTTAACTCAATTGTGCGGCTTTCGAGAGATTTGTACTCAGCATCCTCAACTAGGCCCAGATCGTGGGCAAGGAGCAGGTGATACTCAAGCTCGCTCGCCGAGCCGGCCGCAACTTGAAGATACCGTGCCAAATCGGCTTTTCCATTCTTGCCACAACCTTCGGCTATATTGGCTGGAATTGACGCGCAAGCGCGCCTGATTTGGCTGGTCAAGCCATAAAGCTCCTCTTTGGGAAACCGAGCTGTCGTCTTGTATACAGCCAGCGTCAACTCGTGCCCTTTTTCCCATACTTTGAGGGTTTTAAAGTTTTGCATGATAAATATCCCGTTGCAGCTCCTCGGTGGTCACTGACAACTGAAAACTGATTACTGAAAACTTCTTTTATCCCCCCGGTTCATATCTCAATGCCTCAATCGGATCCACAGATGCCGCGCGGCGCGCCGGGTAAAGCGCGGAGAGCATGGCGACCGTTCCTAACAAACCAAAAGACAAGCTGGCAGATTGCCAACTGGGAATGAGGCCGGCAAAATACATGGGCATGGGGAGCGAATTGACGAGCGCACACAATCCATAGGCGATGCCCATGCCAATGCCGCCGCTAAGGAAAACGACGATGAGGGTTTCCAGAAAAAACTGGCGCATGACCACGCGGGTGCTGGCGCCCACGGCTTTGCGCACACCAATTTCCTTTGTCCGTTCCTTCACCGCCACCAGCATCAC
This sequence comes from Terriglobia bacterium, assembly GCA_035946625.1. GTDB lineage: Bacteria > Acidobacteriota > Terriglobia > UBA7540 > UBA7540 > DASYXZ01. The sequence goes on from DASYZE010000093.1 coordinate 26,628, forward strand.
GTTCATCACGCCAATACCGCCCAGAAACAAGCTGACCAGGCCCACCGCCCCCAGAAAATATTTCATGCCGTCGGTCATGGATCGAAAGGCCCGGGTCTCTTCGTAGGTGTCCCAAATACTCGCGGCTTGTTTGTCGTGCGGATCGAAATCGTGCAGATTGGCGAGCGCGCGCTGGACTTCCCACTTGCAGGCATCGTGGAACTCTTCGGACTTGGGTTGAACCAGCAGCCGGTCAATGGTGTGGGGTGGTGCGGGCGGCTTCTGGGGAAAATCCTGAATCATGGCGCTGAAGGGAATGAAAACTTTTTGAACGTCAAATCCGTCGTAACTCGAGTCCTGGTCTTTGGATTTCATCACCCCAATCACGGTGTAGGGAAAATCGCCGATTTGAATGGTTTCCCCCACCGCCGGGCGGGTGGCAAAAAGCTGTTTCTTGGCGTCAGTCCCCAGAACTGCCACCCGGCGCACGCTGGCTTGATCGTCCCAGTCGTAAAAGCGGCCCTGCGCGATGGGGATGGTTCGGATGTCCGCAAAGGGGGGCAACGAGCCGGCGACGGTTAAGGAGGCGTTGTTGTAGGAGCTGCGCACGGACTTGGTGTTGCCCAGTTCCGGAATGACGTAGCGGCAGGAGGGGGATTGTTGGGCCACAAAAACATGGTCGGTATCCTGCCAACGAATCTCCCGGCCCGCGCGCACTCCGCCGGCTTGCAGGCTGGTGCGCCCGGCAAAAATAATCATGATGTCCTTGCCAAAGTTTGCCGAGACGCGTTGCTGCCCCAGGCGCAGGCCTTCGCCGGCGGCCACCATAAGGATGATGGAAATAATCCCCCAGGCGATTCCAAACATGGTCAGAAAGGTGCGCAGCTTGTGCGTCCAGAGCGTTCGAATCGTGTCGGAGATGAGGTCCTTGAAAATCATGGCTTGGCAAAATTTTAAAAGGCAGAAGCTAAAGGTTGAAAGGTAAAGGGTAAAGGTTAAAGGTTAAAACTAAGCTCCCCATCGTCGAATCATTTTGCATTCTTCCTTTAACCTTTACCCTTTACCCTTTAACCTTTAACCTTTCTCTTTCCCCCTCACTGCAAAATGACTTTATCCCCTTCTTTCAGCCCTCCCAACAATTCCGTCTTGACCCCGTTCGAGATTCCGAGTTTGACCGAGAGTTTGCGCCGTCCGGTTTTTTCTTTGGGATCGGGAATTTCCAGGGCGGTATTTCGGTCCTTGTCATAAATCACCGCCGCTTCGGGAATCATCAGAATGTCGTGCTTTTCTTCCAGAATAATTTCCGCGTTGGCGCTCATGTTGGCTTTCAGCTCGCCGCCCGGGTTTTGAATGGAGACGCGCACTTCAAAAGTGGTGACATTATCTTTCTCCACGCCCATAGGAGAAATTTTGGTGACTTTGCCCTGGAATTTTTTGTCCTTGAAGGATTCCACTACAATGCGGGCGGGCTGGCCGAGATAGACTTTTCCAATATCGGCCTGATCGACTTTGCCCAGCACATAAACGCTGGAGACATCGCCCAGAGTCATAATCAGCGTGGCTTGTGAACCGAGCACCAGGATGGAGCTGACGGCCGAGCCTACTTCCACATCGCGGGAAAGGACGAGCCCGTCCATGGGGCTCACGATAGTGGAATTGCGCAAATCCTGTTCGGCGCTCGAAAGGGCGGCCTCGAACTGCGCCGCCTGGGCTTTGGCTTTGGCCACTTCCGCCTTGCTCACAGCCACGTTGCGCTGGGCGGAGAGTTGCTTGTTGAGAGCCAACTGATAGGCCCTCTCACTATCGTCCACTACCGAGGCGGCGATCAATCCATCCGCCGCCGCCTTGCGATCGCGTTCCACCGTGGCTTTCAAGTAGGGCAGGTCAGGCCCCATGGCGTCCACCACATTTCGTTGATAGGTTGCCTGTGCGGATTGCAGCCCGGCCTGGGCCGCCAGCAGGTTGGCGCGCGCGCCATCCACCGCCGATTGCAACTGCTCCTTGTCAAGTTCCGCCAGCACTTGACCTTTCTTCACCTTGTCGCCGTAATCAACGTCGATGCTCTTGACGATTCCACTGGCTTTCGACTTCACTTCCACCTTCGCCAGAGGCTCAATCTTCCCGGTGGCCACCACGGACCGGGCCAAGTCGCCTTTCTCTACCGCGACTAATTTGGAGGGATCAATCTGATTGCTGGGCCGAAGGGCGGCGCCAATTCCAAAAATCCCCCCGCCCAGAAGTACGACCGTCGAGACCAAAATGATCCAGCGCTTGCGCTTACGATTTTTCTTCTGCATTTCCGTCATGAGTATGGACCCCTCCCTGCAATGCTGGCTTTCGTCCTGTCTTGGATTACGAGGCGGATAGATAAATTGTTCCGCAAATGTTTGGACGGAAGAAGAGTGGAATAGGTTAGAGAGGAAGATGAAAAGGAAAAGTTGAAGGTAAAGGATAAATGGTAAAGGGTAAAGTTTAAAGGTTAAAAGTAAACTTGAGTGGAGATGGGCGAGCTGAGTCACCTGATTTTACGCTCGCCCATTATCCTTTAGTCTTTACCCTGATTAATTTACGGCTTGAGTTCGAGTTTGTACCGGCCCAGCTCAAGAGTCGCAGGGCCGCCCTTGCCCGTGCTGACTTGCAGCGGCTTGGCTATTTTGATGGTTGAATCATAAGCGGCGCTGCAGGTGGCGATTTCCGCTCCCGCCTGATTATAAAGGTGAAATTTCGCATCCGCTTTGCTGTTTGGGGCCGGCTTTTCCAGGCCAAATCCGTAACTGCCCACCTCCACGCTGCGGCCGCAAACCGAGAACTTGCCTTCGGTAATGGCCATTCCCATGTATTTCTGCTTGATTTGTGAGCTGTAGCCGGCGGTGTCAATAAGGGCCAAGAGCAGCCGCGCCCCGGCCGGAGTTTTGAGCAGCGCGGCGTTCCGCTTTTCGGTGGGAATTGCATTCCCCTCGAGATAAAAATCCTTGGGCATCGCGGATTCAAATGCCTTTCCCTTGACCTGCTCAAACGATCCCTGGGCGCGGGCATTGCCGGGCAAAGCTATGAACGCTCCCAGGATCAACAACAGCGATTTGAAGATTGTTGCTCTTTTCATGGATATTGATCTCCTTAAGAAAGACTCAAGAATTTGCCTCGCTGGCGTAGTGGCGACCGTCAGTGCAAGGAGTCTATCACGATTTGGCCGCAAGTACGCCTTCGTTGCAAACCGGCGTATCCGCCTGGCGAACGGTCGCTGCGGACTTCGCGCACTACAAAGGGGTGGCAATAAAACAATGGCATGATTAGAATGTTGCATGGTTCGATTTAATTTATCGGGGGGACTTATGAAAACAATCATGCAACGCCGGCAATTTCTACAATCCGCCGGAGCCGCGGCCCTGGGGGGCGCAGGTTTGGCAGTGTCCGGGGAGGCGGCGAATCCGGCGCCTTCGCCCGAGGGCAACGCGCCCCGGCTTTTTTCCGGCTGCTGCGCCTATTCGTTTCGTAAAGCTCTGGCAAGCAAGCAGATGAGCATGGAAGATTTCATCCTTAAGGGTGTGGAGATGGGGCTGGACGGTGTGGACATGACGGTCTACTGGCTGAAGTCCACCGACCCCGCCTACCTGACCGGCCTGCGGCATTTGGCCTTAAAGAACGCCATCCCCTTTTCCGGCGTGGGCTGCGGCTCCAGCATGGTACAGGGGGACAAGGCGAAGCGCGACCAGGTGCTGGAAGACATCAAGAAATGGATAGACGTCACCGATATGCTGGGCGCGTCCCACTTGCGCGTTTTCGGAGGGAAGCTACCGCCGGGAGCGACAGACGAGCGGGCCATCGACTGGATTGTGGAAATCATGAAGCCCGCCTGCGATTACTCCGGCAGGAAAGGCATCACCCTGGGGATCGAAGACCACAGCGGCGTCACCCAAAGCGCGAAGGTTTGCCTTGAGGTCATGCGCCGCGTGGATTCGCCTTATGCCGGCATCAACCTGGACATCACCCATTTTGTTCCCACTCCCGGCGAGGATGGCTACGCCCAAATCGCAGCCTGCATTCCCTATGCCACCCACACCCACATCCGCGACGTCTTTGACGACCAGACGCCCATCGACCTCGACCGCGTCTGGCAAATGTTCGCCCAGGGCGGTTACAAGGGTTATATGTCGGCGGAATATGAGGGCAAAGAGGATCCCGCGACCGGCGTGCCCAAATTGATGGGCAAGATCAAGGCATTGTGCAAAAAATATTCCACCGTTTAAATCCCGGTTTCTCCCCGCGTCGAAATATTCCAGCAGGCGCGCGAGGTCGAAACCATTTTCAAAGGGGGCACTACTTATGTCCAATCGCAGAGAATTTATCACTCGAGTTCTGGGAGGGACGGCGGCGGTTGCGGCGGGAAGTGTTTTTCCGTCCAGCCGGGTTTTGGGGGCGAATGACCGTGTGCGCTTTGGTTTGATCGGCTGCGGCGGGCGCGGCCAGCAGGACTTCCACTCGGCCCTGCGGGCGACGAACGTGGAGGCGGTGGCCGTGTCCGACCTTTACACCCGTCGCCTCGACCAAGCGAAAAAGATCGCACCCAACGTGAAAACTTACGCCGACTTTCGCCAGTTGCTGGACGACAAGTCGATCGACGCCGTGCTGATTGCCACCCCGCAGCATCAGCACGCCCTGCAATTTGTTCCCGCCATACAGGCCGGCAAGGACGTCTATCAGGAAAAAACGATGGCCTTCAATCCCGACCACGCGCGGCGAATGCGGCGCGCCTTCGAAGGCTCGAATCGCGTAGTGCAGATCGGCAGCCAGGCGACCAGCGGGCCGGCGGTGGCCGCCGCACGCGCCTACCTGAATGACGAGCACATGGGTACCATCACGCAAATTCACACCCACCACTACCGCAACGCGCCTTATGGCGGATGGAAGCTCCCGATTCCGGCCGATTGCGATACCCAGCACTTGAACTGGGATGTCTTCCAGGGCGAAGCCGCGCCGCACGAATTCGATCCCAATCGCTATATGAACTGGCGTTTTTATTGGGACTACTCCGGCGGCAACGTGTTTGAGAACATGGTGCACCAGGTCATCTTCTGGTACAAAATGTTGGACTTGAAAGTTCCGCGCAGCGTCACCATGGGCGGGGGCAACTACCTGAACCCGGGCATGGAAGTCCCCGACACCTACGATGTTTCGATGGACCAGGGCAATCTGCTCTTCACCTGGAACTCGATGTTTGGCAACCGGCGCTACGGCGAGGGTGATGATGCAGTCCTCGGTACCAAAGGGACGATACTGCGTGACGAGTCCGAGCGCATCCACTACGCCCCCGAAGGGAGAAAGCATCGCGGCAACGCGGCGCAAGAAACGCCCATGCCGGGAAACGCCACGCCCAACATTGTGGGTGATTCGGATCTTACCAGCCTCCACATGCAAAACTTTTTTGATTGCGTGCGCAGCCGGAAGGAACCCAACTGTCCATTCGAGCTCGGCTTCCGCTCCGCCATCGCCTGCCGGATGGCGCTGGACTCCTATCGTAAGGGTAGGCGGGTCACCTGGGACGCGGAGCGCGAAGACATCGTGTGATGGAAGTGCTGTTGCGGTGGGCGGCGGCACGCCATCGCCGCTGGACTCGGGCTAGAGATCGGCGGAGAGGGATGCCGGGCGGGCCTCTCGCCGGAGAACGGACTCGAGTTCTGCCGCGAAGCGCTCCAAATTTGCAGGGGACAGGCTAACCAGGAAGGCGCGGAAGGCCATCAGGGCTTCCTTATTCACCAGATCGAAATCATGGGAGTAAATATCCAGGCGCTGCCAGAGCTCAGCCGGCCGGTCCTGGGTGCGCTCGCCGTATTCAAAAGTGCGGGCAAACTCTCTCGTCAAAGAGGCCGCCGCCTTTCGCAGCATATGAACCTGGAGATGAAAGCGCGCCCTCGACCGGAACAAAAGCTGATCCAGAAATTCGTACATGCGAAGCAAATCCACCATCGTCCGGGATTGGAAACGTCTGGCCACCATGCCGCGGTAAGGGATGAGGGCCTGAGCCTTGGCTAAATTCTTCTGGATCGCATCCAGCAAGGCGGTTAGAATTTCTGTCACGCGCTGCCACTCACCTGCCGAAATCTTCACCAGATGCCACGCATTCTCGTAGCGGCCGGAATCGCGCTCTTCAAAGGCGTCATTCAGGGAGACGCTGATGATCGCCACCTGGGTTTCGAGTTCATTGGAAAAAGAAGTGTAGAGAGCGAGTTGCCCGGGGTTGAGATAGTCGGGGTGGCCGGCGCGAGCGCCCGGTCGGGCCCCGATGCGGAGCGCGTGCCGAAGAACCAAACCGACGACCAGGAGAATGAGCCCGCCTGCGAGAACGCCCACGGACGCCAATATAATGAAACGGCGTGAAAGACACAAGCAAGAACTGAGGAACTTCCAGCACTCTATATTATTACAATCTTTATCATTCCAGTAAAAACCATCCGGCGGCCGGCGGCCGGCGCCCCTTTTCGCCCGGGGTTCGCCTTCCCTCCAGACCCAAAATTCGAAAAAGGAGTTGCCTGGCCTACCGGTGATGGCGTCTATCGAAATTGAAAGCCACGGCAAGCGCTGGTCATTCCCTCCCCAGCAGGAATCCAGTTTTCTTAAAAGTTATTTCCGATTGGTTTGCGGGCGGATCCCTCCCGCCGACGCGGGACGCGAATTACGTCACTCCGGAACGCGGTGGTCTTGTAAATCACACCCCAAACGGCCAACCGGTGGTGACTCATTTTCATTTAGTAGGGCCGGGCTTAAGCCCGGCTGGTGCCGCCCTGAAGGGCGGCGCTACGTCAAAATGCGTCACCACCGCCCAACCCCGTTCCTGTCGCAGCAAAGTGAAAAGATCCTATTGCAGCAAAGTAAGAAGTTCCTGTTGGAAACCGGCAAAATGTCGGGATGAACAAAGAACAGGAGCTGTGGATGAGCCAGAGAGATCGGGATCGATTGAAGGTATTGCATGAAA
>DASYZE010000094.1:0-12971 GCA_035946625.1 Terriglobia bacterium
TTTCATGCAATACCTTCAATCGATCCCGATCTCTCTGGCTCATCCACAGCTCCTGTTCTTTGTTCATCCCGACATTTTGCCGGTTTCCAACAGGAACTTCTTACTTTGCTGCAATAGGATCTTTTCACTTTGCTGCGACACGAATTTATTTGGCATTGCAAGTCAGGACGTAGTTGGTTATTCTTTCGCCTGCTGCTACCCTCCGGTCCTGCTACGGTCCCTGGATGACTTCTCTACCGAAGCGGGCCCTGAAGAAAAGCGGCATCGATCCAACCCATGAACCCTGGAGCCGGAACAGACAGTGTTCTCGCCAAAGTAAGCCGTCAACTCGCGGCTATTGAGAAACGCGATTGGGAATTGTGGCTCATCGTGGTCGGGACCGGCATTCTCGTCGGCTCGGGCCTTGTCGCGATCGCTTTTCCCTCGGCGATGATGGCGGAGGGAAACCTCCACATGGAGATCAACGTCTCAAAGGAATTATTCCTCGGCCTGGTCACCCTACTCATCCTTTTCAACACTTATATCATCAGCAAGCGCATCGAATTGCGCCGCACCCGGGAGGCCGTGATCTCCGGGGCGCTCCAAAACGAATTGAACCGGCTGCAATCTTTTACCGATCCGCTCACTGAAGTTTACAATCGACGGTCGCTGGACGAGATGGCCGCCAAGTTCATGAGTCACGCCAAGCGTACTTCGAAGCCGCTCTGCTTTATGGTGATCGATGTGGACCGGTTCAAGGAAGTGAACACGCGTTTTGGCCACCTGACCGGCGACTTTGTGCTGGCGGAAATCGCCGCGCTCCTCAAAGGCGCTGTGCGCGGGTCGGACGCGGTGGTCCGCTTCGGAGGCGATGAGTTCCTGGTGATCTTGGCGGACACTTCTCTGGCCGCGGGAGCCGGCGTGGTGACCGCGCGCATCACCAGAGATGTTAAGCAATGGAATGAGGGCGGCCACCTCGAAAACTACAAAATGATGCTGAGCATGGGTCTGGCGGAATGGGTTTCGGGCAAGACGCTGGACCAGATCCTGACCGAAGCCGACCAGAAGATGTACACCACCAAAGACGCCGCCAAGAAGGCTTCACCATAATATTGATTCCTCGCCCATCCCACTCCATGCCGGAATTCAACCCACGCCGAAGTTTCAGCCGACGCCTAGCCCGACCCGCGCCCCGGCTCCGGGGTCAATAAACGATATCGATAGACACATCAAAGAGGCGGTGTTGGAAGCCCACGAAGTGGCCAAAATACGGGGAGGCAACATTGGAATAAACGTCCAGCGGATTGGTGTGGTTAGTGAGGTTATAAATTTGGAGCGCACCGCGAAATTTGTGGTTTTTCAGCCAGGAAGTGAGGGGCAGATTGAAATCCTTGCTGAGTTTCATGTCGAGCGAAAAAAAAGTTGGAAAACGCTGATTATTGGCAATGCCCACGTAGTTCTGAAGAACGTCCACGTTGGAGTAGGGAAAGCCCGTGTGAACGTCAAGCAAGGGCGTTGCCGTGACGCCCCAGGGAACCTTAAATCGGCCCCAGGTCACCACGCGATTGGGAACGTTGGCGGGCAAAGTCGCGAAGACGTTGGGGCGGATCACGGGTTGTTCGAAAGGAACATAGATCTGGCCGAGCGTGTTCATATCTCCGCGGGTCAGGCTGTAAATGTAGGAAATGTTGAAATCGGTGCGCTCGCTGGCGTGGACGCGCACCGTCGTTTCGAATTCGTGGTAACGCGATCCGCCCGTATTCGTCAGCAAGAGCACGGGCGTGGAGCCGAGGAAATTTTGGGGATCGATAATAAATTCATCGAAGGTGCGGCTGAAAAGATAACTGACGCGGGTCAGCACGCGCGGCCCCAGCTCGCGGTCCATCTCCATATTCCAGGTCACATTATAAGGAGTGCTGGATAAATGATGGGCTTTGGTGCTCACGTGCTCGCCCTTTTCATCCACGCGCACATACACATTTTGGTAAGTGATGGGTGGCCCCTGGAGCAGCCCCTGCGGATCGAACATGCTCACGGTCCGGGTGGGATTGTTCACGAAGTCGCCGGCTAACAGGGGGATGCGGTCGTAAAATACACCCACGCCGCCGCGAAAAATTGTCCTGCCTGAAGCGCCCGGGGAATACACCAGGCCCAGGCGTGGCGCCACCGCCGCCGCCGTTCCGATAATTTGGCCGGAATACCGCAAACCCGCGTCCAGTGCCAGGTGGTCGTTAAAGCTCCAATGGTCCTGGACGAATCCCGCCCACTCCGAGTCTTCCACGGAAAGTGTGCCCGGTCCCGAAAAGTCGATGCGTTCGGCAAGAGTTCCGTCCGGCCGTAGGAGTTGCACCGGCCGCGATTGGCTGCTCCCATCGTAGGTCCGGTGGACGTAATCCGCGCCTGCTCTCAATTCGTGCTTGCCCAACCACTGTTTGTGCGGGAGTTGGTAGACTTCGGATATTTCCTGTTCGTTGCTGCTCCGGGTCCAGGAGTTAAAGTAATTTCCACCGTAGCCATTCGGGGTCACCGACATATCGAGGGGGCCCTGGCCGTGCGAATAGCTGTCGAACTTGGTGATCTGAACAAGTGTGGTGGCTACTGCCCCCGAATCGAGCAGGTAACGGTCCGTGGCGCCGAAAGTCACCCCTCGCTGGCCGTAATTAGAGGAAGCCGTCTGCGGAATCAAAGAGTCGATATTGGCGAATTCACGGCGCAACGGGAAAAAGTTTACGTTGACGTTCATCAGATGATTGGAGGCAAAAATATATTGGAAGCTGGAAAAAGAGCTGAATCCTTCGGTCTTGATTTCATTGTGGGGCCAGGCCAGCCCGCGGACGGGTTGCTTGCCCATGTCGTAGGTAAATGATTCGGAAAAATTCAATTTGTTTGCCCACAACGGCCCGGTCAGAGTTACCCGCGGCCGGTCATCGGCGATGCCGACAAGTTCGCCGCTGCGGATCCGGGGCGACGGAACAAAATCGTTCAATTCAAAATGCCATTGTCCCGAGGGCGGTTTGGTTTCAATGCTGGTCAAACCGCCGGAAAATCGTCCGTACTGGGCGTTGTAGGCGCTCTTGTAAACCTCCATGGATTCAATGGCGTCGAGAGGAACATCGATGGAGAAACTGCCCGTAACCGGATCCACGGTGTCCGCCGAATCCACCAGCAGCATCCCCTGGTTTTCCCCCGCACCCTTGATGCTGATCCGGCCGTCAGGCAGTCGCACCACCCCGGGTATGAGCGGGAGGGCAGCCTTAAATTTCTGCTGGGCCAGTGGAAGCGCCTGAAGCTGGGGCGCGGACAATTGTGCGGGAGTGGAGGAGGATTGCTGGCCCACCGGTGAAATCTTTTCATGAACCTCCACCTGTTGGCGGATCACGGTCTTGGCAGGCAAAGCGATTTGCATGAGCGGCAGAGGCTGGTTTGTAACTTCAATATTTTTTTGCTCCACGGGTTCCGTGCCAATGGCCGCACACACCAGATCGTACGTACCCGGTTCAAGTCCCGGAAATACAAATTCGCCTCTTTCCGTGGTGGTTTGGGAAAGTCCTGCTCCGGGCAGAACGCCCGCGCGTGCGCTGGTGAGCGTGCAGACCGCGCCCATAATGGGCTTGCTCTTTTCGTCCACCACTTCGCCCTTTAAATCCTGGGTCAGCGGCATCGCCCGGGTGAAATTGGTTCCGGAAAACGTGAAAGCAATCAGAAACTCTGCAATCCAAACGGCGCCATAAACTTTCTTAAGAGGCATATCTCTTAATTTGATGCAGGGTGGAATGAATCCGTCACTTGCCTTTATTTTTGCTGCAAGAATTGCGTCCAGTCGCGCGTCGTCCAATTATTTTCATCTCCATCCAGGTTGATGGGGGATACTTCGTTCTGCTTCCCAATTCGGTCCGAGTTGCAAGAGTATACTTCGGTTTGTCGCGGAAACGCCATTATTTCACCCTTACCCGTCAAGATTATTCGGGTGGAAAATATTTCCTTACATCGTTTCCGGAGTGTAAACTCACCAGTGCAAATTATCCGGGCGGAAAGGAATTCGGGTAAATCAGGGGGCGATCCGGCAGATGACCAACGCGAAACTTTTTGACCTCACGGGGAAGGGCGCGATTGTGACCGGGGCATCAACCGGACTCGGAGTGACATTTGCCGAAGCCCTTTCCAGCGCCGGCGCGAAAGTCGTTCTGGCAGCCCGCCGGGTGGAAAAACTGCAAGAGGTGGCGGGGCGGATTAATGAACAAGGCGGCACAGCTTTCGTCGTCCCTTGCGACTTGGGCAAGCCGGAACAGGCGCGAGCCATGGTGGCGCATGCCTGGGACCAACTGGGGCGCGTGGACATCCTGGTGAACAACGCCGGCGTGGTGAGCGAGGCAGGGCATGTACCGGAAAGAATTACGGACGAACTGTTCGAGCAAACAATCCGCGTGAACCTTCTCGGCCTGTGGACGTGCAGCCGTGAAGTCGCGGCGCGAATGCTGGCCGACGGTAAGGGAGGTTCCATCATCAACGTTTCTTCCACTGCCGGTATTGGCGCCTGCAAGGATTTTCCCAGCGCCTACGTCGCCTCTAAGGCGGCCGTCATCGCGCTGACCCGCAATCTCGCCTGCAGTTGGGCCGACCGCGGGGTGCGCGTGAACGCCCTGGCCCCAGGCTGGTTTCCCAGCGAAATGACAGCGGGCGTTCTGGCCATGCCCGCGTTTATGGGTTGGATCAAGAGTTCGTGTCCCATGCACCGGACCGGTGATCCCGGGGAGCTGGTGGGTCCGCTGTTGTTCCTGGCCTCCGGAGCTTCAAGCTACGTAACCGGCCAAACCCTGGCTGTGGATGGCGGCGAGTCGGCCTCCGCCGGGGGAACGCAATTTCCCGATGCGGTGTATGCCGCGTTGGGGCCGAATATGCAGCCCATCAGGCCAAGCTGATTGGGAATCAAGTCAGGAAGGTTGTGGGTTCGTACTTTCCTTGATCATCTCGTCCGGTAAACGGAATATCTGCGAGGCGACCGTCCCGCGAGACAGATAGTGTCAGGTTGGCCCCACTCAACTCAACCCCCAATTCCCGTCGTTCAACCCCCAAGGACGACGCCCGGAAGGAAATGTATTGTCAACTAGATGATTATAGTTGATAGTAAAAAATCGAGAATTACGGACTGAGGTGGTGGCACCACTGAGTTCGAAGGTTTGCTTGCTAATCTGAAGGTTGGGAGATATTGCTGCCGACAAATTTGCAAAACAAAGCTGGAATGTCGCTTAGAATGAATGAGTTAAGTTGGTCGGACGTCTGCGCTACTCACGTTTGGGCGCCAATGTTTTGCCCAGGAAAGTGACCGGGCGAACCCAAACTTACCATTAAAATTAGCCGTTTAGAATCAGAGACATAGGCCACAATAAGCAAAAACGAAGGCGTCACAGTTAAACTTATTGATTTCGTTGTCTTGAGGACGAAGAAGGCTTGTTTTCAGAAAAAAATAAATGGAGCGCTTCTCTCATTTTTCCCGTCTGCTACGAAAAGCCGAAATTTGGAGCTGGACGTCCATGGCATAAAACTGGGAGCGGCATCATGAGGAATGAGAAATTTAAAACTACCCACTGGAAATTGGACACCAGAAAAGAGATACTAGCGGCCGAACAAAAACGCGACGAGAAGAGTTCAACCGATGGCAACGCCCGTGACGCCCAGCCTACTAGAAGACTTGGAACAGCCGCATAAGCCTGCTGGGCCTTGCGTGGTAGTGATCTGCGGAGCGGCAGGGGACCTCACTTCGCGCAAACTGATTCCGTCTCTATACAATCTGGGCAAAGCGCAACTACTGCCTGGCGAATTTGCCGTGCTCGGTTTCTCGCGCGACGACTTCACCGACGAACAATTTCGCCAACAGGTTGCGCGCTTCCTGCCAGTGGAAGAGAAGGGCACCCCGGCCTACCAAACCTTCACGCAGCGGCTCTTCTACCAGCGCGGCGATTTTTCTGACCGAGCCGCGTTCAGCCAGCTCGCGGACCGTCTCACCCAGGTGGATAAGGACCACAACACCCAAGGCAACTACCTGTTCTATCTGGCCACCGCGCCCGCGTTTTTCGGCCCCATCGTTCAGCACCTCGGGGCCGTGGGACTGGCGGACCAGTCCACGGGCCGCTGGCGGCGGGTGGTCATCGAGAAACCTTTTGGGCACGACCTGGATTCCGCACGCGCTCTGAACCGCGACGTCAAAAGCGTTTTGACCGAGAACCAGATTTACCGCATCGACCATTACCTGGGCAAAGAGACGGTGCAAAACATTCTGGTGTTCCGGTTCAGCAATGGCATTTTTGAACCCATCTGGAACCGCCGCTATATTGACCATGTTCAGATCACGAACGGAGAGACCGTGGGAGTGGAGCAGCGCGGTGGATATTTTGACACTGCCGGTACGTTGCGCGACATGGTTCCCAACCACATGATGCAGCTCATTAGCCTGACGGCCATGGAGCCTCCGGTGTCGTTTCAGGCGGACGCGGTGCGCGATGAGCAGGCCAAAATCCTGACCGCCATCCAGCCCTTGAGCGCTGAAGACGTGTTGCACTACACCGTGCGCGGTCAGTACGGAGAGGGTACCGAAGGCAATAACAAGGTTCCCGCCTACCGCGCCGAACCCGGCGTTTCCCCGGAGTCGAGGACGGAGACGTTTGTAGCCATGAAGTTGAATATCGATAATTGGCGTTGGGCGGGAGTCCCATTCTACCTTCGGACCGGCAAACGCCTGCAGACTCGGCACACCGAGATCGCCATCCAGTTCAAGCGCGCCCCCTTCATACTTTTCCGCCAGACCGCTGTCCACAAGTTGCAAACCAATCAATTGGTGATTCAAATTCAGCCGGAGGAGGGAATTTCCTTGAGCTTCGGCGCCAAGATTCCGGGACCCGTTCTGCGGCTGGGTTCGGTGGATATGAGTTTTGAGTATTCCAATTACTTTGGCAAGGATTCATATTCTGGCTACGAGGTGCTGCTCTATGATTGCATGATGGGTGACGCCACGCTCTTTCAGCGGGCGGACATGGTGGAAGCGGGATGGCGCGTGGTGGACCCGGTACTCGATGTTTGGAAAGCTCTGCCGCCCCGCAGTTTTCCCAATTACCCGGCGGGCGCCTGGGGACCAAAAGAATCCGATGATTTGATGGACCGCGACGGACGTCGATGGAGGAAGATCGGAAAATGATTCTCGCAGGTGACATAGGCGCAACCCACACGCGGCTGGCGGGCTTCAATCCGGACGGTAATAAATTGGTGTCTGTGGTCGAGCGGGTCTACGAAACCCAAAAGCACCAGAGCTTGGCTCAAATCATCAGCGAGTTTGTCAGAACGGAAGGGGTTCCCGTGAACCAGGCTTGCATTGGCGTGGCCGGCCCGGTGCGGGGCGGAAAAAGTAAACCTTCCAATTTTCCCTGGGTGATTGACGCGCGCGAACTGGCCGCGCAGCTTCGACTCAGCGCGGTGGGATTGATCAACGATCTGGAGGCTTACGCTTACGGTATCGAGGCTCTCCAATCCGCAGACTTCATCACCTTGAGCGAGGGTGCCAAAAGCCCGGAAGGGAACATGGCTGTTATTTCGGCCACCACCGGCCTGGGAGAGGCCGGACTTTATTGGGACGGCTTCCGCCATCATCCCTTCGCGTGTGAGGGTGGGCACGCGGATTTTGCTCCGCGCAACGAGGTGGAGATTGACCTGCTGAAATATCTGCTCACCCAATACGAACACGTAAGCTGCGAGCGAATTCTTTCCGGGCCGGGCATTAAAAACATTTACGATTTTCTCCACCAGTCACGCCGGGCGGAGGAGCCCGCCTGGCTGAAAGATCAAATCAGCCAATCACCGGACCCGCCCGCCTTGATTTCGCAGCTTGCCCTGGAAAAGAAAGCGCCCATCTGCGAACAGTCGTTGGACATTTTTATAAGCGCCTATGGCGCCGAGACCGGCAACTGTGCGCTCAAATTCATGTCCACAGCCGGAATCTTCATCGGCGGCAGCATCGCCGCAAAAATCGTCCCCAAAATGAAGGAGCCAACCTTCATGAAAGCCTTCCTGGCTAAAGGCCGCATGCAGCCCTTGCTTGAGGATTTCCCGGTGAAAATCGTTTTGAATGACAGTGCCGGTCTAATTGGCGCGGCACGGTGCGCGTTGATCCAAAAAGCATTTGGTAGAACGCGCCCGGCGGAGGCCACTTAACTTTTCCCATGAGACACTCGATAATTGGATCAGCGCAAGTCACATCCGCTCCCGAATTCGCGGCTGGACTATTCGCCCACGGTCATGCCCAGCGACTTCATTTTTCGATAAAGGTGGCTGCGCTCGAGCCCCAAGACTTCGGCAGTGCGGCTCATGTTGCCCTGATTTTCTTCGAGTTTCCTCAGAATGTAATCGCGCTCGTAGGCGGCACGAGCCTCCTGGAGGCTGGAGAAGGGGCCGGCCGAGCCGCGGCTTACCCCGGCCGCAGATGTTCCCGTGGGGGCAGCCGATTTGGCGCGCGCCGCTGAATGGTGGAGGGTGGGAGGAAGGTGGCGGGCTTCGATCACGTCACCCGAAACCATGATGACCATCCGCTCGACAAGATTTTTCAGCTCGCGCACATTGCCCGGCCAGCGATGGTGTGCAAGCATGTCCAGAGCTGCTTTTGAAAAATGCTTGGGTCTGCGCCCGTAGGCGCGCGCAAATTCGGAAAGGAAATATTGAGCGAGGGTGGGAATATCTTCGGCGTGCTCGCGCAGGGGGGGAACAAAAAAAGGTATCACGTTGAGGCGATAGAAAAGGTCTTCGCGAAAATTACCTTTCTGAATTTCCTCATCCAAAGTTTTATTGGTGGCCGCAATCACGCGTACGTCCACGGTGAGATTGTTCCCGGTCCCGATGGGAGTGAAGCGTTGCTCCTCCACCACGCGCAGAACCTTGGATTGGGTGCGCAAACTCATGTCCCCGATTTCATCCAGGAAAAGGGTTCCGCCATCCGCCTGCTCGAATTTTCCCGTCTTGTCCTCCACGGCCCCGGTAAACGATCCTTTGACGTGGCCAAAAAGCTCACTCTCAATAAGCTCCTCGGGAATGGCGGCGCAATTCACTTCAACAAAAGCCTGTTCCGCACGCCGGCTCATCAAATGAAGCGCGTGCGCCACCAATTCTTTTCCCGTTCCACTTTCGCCGTAGACCAGAACCCGGCCATTGGTGGGCGCTGCCAGGGCGAGCTGTTGCCGCAATGCTTTCATGGGCACACTGTCGCCGATGATTCGATATTGGCCGTGAAGCTCTTCGCGCAACGAGCGGTTTTGCGCGGCCAATTGAATTTGTTCGACAGCGTGCTTCAGGATGAGCAGGGTCTTCTCAATGGAGAGCGGCTTCTCGATGAAATCGAACGCACCGAGCTTGGTGGAGCGGACCGCAGTTTCAATGGTGCCATGGCCTGAAATCATTATGACCACGGGATGGTTTTCCAGGGTCATGATCTGCTCGAGCGCCTGGAGCCCGTCCATACCGGGCAGCCAGATGTCGAGGATGACCACGTCAAAATGTTTCTTGCCCAACGTGGAAAGACAATCTTCTCCGCTCTCCACCGCTGCTACTTGGTAGCCTTCGTCGCGGAGGACGGCGGAAAGGGACTGGCGAATGCCGGCTTCGTCATCGACCACAAGCACGGAACGCATGAAGACAATTATGAATGATGAATTATGAATTATGAATGAAAAAAATGGAGCGGCATGGCCTTGATAATTGTTAACTGAGTTCCGCCAGGAAAAATTCCTCATTCACACTTCAGACTTCATACTTCTGCATTGGCGGCAGCCCTCTCCACGGGCAATTCGATCACAAACCTAGCCCCGGTCGGGCGGTTGCCCTCCACTCGAATGGTGCCGTTATGTTCGGAAATAATCCGGCTGACGATGGCCAATCCCAGACCCGTGCCGCGCTGCTTGGTGGAAAAATAGGGGAGGAAAAGCTTCTCCAGGGCGTCGGGCGAAATGCCGGGGCCGCTGTCCGCCACCACCAGTTCTACTACGTCCCGCTCCGCATCGAGAGTGGTCTGCAGCCAGATCTCCCGGGTGGGCACTTTCTCCAGCGCTTCCGCGGCGTTGTCAATCAAGTTCACCACGGCGCGCTTCATTTGCTCGGGGTCGGCCTGGATGAGTGGAAGCTCGGGGGACAAATCACTGTGAACGGCAATGCCTTTCAATCGGCCGTCAAAAATATTCAACGCATTTTCGATGATGGAGTTTAGTGACGCCGGCACGGGTTTGGAAGCAGGGAAGCGGGCAAAGTTGGAGAATTCGTCCACCAGCGTTTTGAGGGTGGTCACTTCGCGGTCAATCAGCCCCGCGCTCTCCGCCACCGCGGCCGCCAACTCGGCGGGGGCCGCATTGGAGCCGGCGCGCGCCACGAGCCGTTGAATGCGCTCGGAGGAAAGCTGAATGGGCGTGAGGGGGTTTTTAATCTCGTGAGCGATGCGCTGGGCCACCTCGCGCCAAGCGGCCGCTTTTTGCGCGCGCAGAAGCTCCGAAAGGTCCTCCACCACCAGCACGGCACCCACCGAACCATGGCGGGCGCGGATGGAGGAGAGTGTCAGGGCGACAAATACCCGCCGTTCGTCCAAATCCAGTTCCATGTAACGCGTCACCACGCCTTGCCGGTGGGCGCGGCGAAACAACAGGGAGACCTCACCTGCATCTTCAGCGGAAAACAGGTCGGTGAGTTTTCGAGCCGACCGCGTCTTTTCCTGGCCAAACATCCGCTCGACGGTGGAATTTACCTGGGTGATTCCCCCTTGCGGGTCGAGCGACACCACCCCGTTGGGGATGTTTTCAAGGATGGCCTCCATGGTATGCCCCCGCTCCTCCAGTTTTTGATTGGCCAGTTGTAGCTCCTGGGCGGAACGAACAATGGCCGTGCGGCTCTCTTGAAGTTGGCGGGTCATGTCGTTGAATGATCTGATGAGAGTCCCAAGTTCATCGTCGGCGCGCGTCGTGACTTGGAATCCCAGATTTCCCCGCGAGACTTCGTGGGTAGCCTCTGCCAAGGCCTGAATGGGCACCGTCACCTGCTTGGAAACAAACAAGGCAAACCACGTCGCCACAAACAAGATCAGCAAGGTAAGCAACAAGAGCATGGAGAGATCGGTACGTTTCACCGCTTTCCTTTCATGGCTCAGTTCGTCATACTTATCCGCTTCACGCTGGATCTCGTCTGCGGTTCGCTGGATATCGAGCGGCAACGACGCCACCCCAATGACGGTTCCCCCAAAATCGCCCTTCTCGTCCACCACTTTCTGGGCCGCCAAATACAATTCCAGGTTTGTGGATCTCCAGTGCGCTATTGCACCTTCGGGCGGCAACTTACCTGACCCGAGTTGTGGGAAAAGACGGCTTACCTCCTGAGGACCAGGTGACTCATCTCCTACTTGGGTGAGAAAGTGGCCTTGCCGGTCAAAGCAAAGGGCGGATTTCAAGTTCAGGGACTGCGTGTTTTGCGCCAATATGCGCTCCATCGCCGGTTGGTCATTGCGGAGGATGGCGCTGCGCAGATTATCATCCGCAGTCATATGGCTGGTTTCGTGCAGGGCGCGGCGCGCGGCAAAAAGCTGAAGCTCCTTGACAATCTCCGTGGCGTCGCCGCGAACAGTATCAAAGGGGATGCCGAACCACTTGTCGATGCTGCGATTGAGCAGCCCGTAAGAGAATATGAATAAAAAAAAGACCGGGACAAGCGAGAGTGACAAAAACGCCACCACCATCTTGGTTCGGAATCTGGAGCCGAGCTGGCCCTGCCGCCTCTCCACGTAGAGTTTGAGCAGGATGCGCCCGAGAATCAGCGCGAAAATTACGAAGGCCAGAAATATGAAAGCGGACAAGACCAGGAGCAGGATCGTTTCTTGGGCGCTGGAAGGATGGATGAAGGATAGGTTGAAAGACGCCTGGCTCCACGCCAGGAAAAGCAGCGCCGGCACGAGGATCAGAAGAAATATCAGAAATTTCCTGCGCGTTTTCCGCCGGTCGTGTTCCATAAAACTTCATTCATCCCGAATCGGCTAATCCTCAATAACCCAACCTGAAATCGACGAGGTCATTTCCCACCCCCGGCGGGTAGCGAAAGCTGTACGGGCTGGTTCGGCCCCAGGAACCCTTCCAGTGGACAGGCCAGGCATTGAGGCGAAGGCCACTTGCAATATTGTTTGCCCACTTCCACCAGCAAAGCGTGGTACTCATTGAACAGACCAGAATCGGGTGGCAAGTGACGATGCAGAAAACTTTGCACGTCGCCATAACCTGCCTCCGGGCTCACCAACTCGTGCCGCGCTAAAATACGGCGGGTGTAACTATCGGCGACAAAAAAAGGGTGGCCTCCCGCATAAAGCAGGATGGCATCCACGGTCTCCGGGCCAAAACCTTTAATCTCCAGCAGCGCGCCACGCGCCGCCCGCGGCGCCAGCGCAAACATGATTCCCAGCGATCCCTCGCACTCGCGCTCAAGCCACGCAAGGAAATTCCTGATGGTGAGGGCTTTCTGCCGAACGAAACCTGCCGGGCGCACGCAGGTTTCGATTTCCTCGAGCGAAGCTTTTCGCAGCCGGGCCAGGCTCAGTAGCCCTTGGGCGCGAAGCCGTTTGATGGCCAAGGCGGCGTTCCGCCAGGCTGTATTTTGGACCAGAATCGCGCCCATGATAATCTCCAGGCGCGTCCGGGCCGGCCACCAGTCCTGCGGGCCCAACAGGGAGAGCATTTTATCGTAGAACCCGCGGAGCGCTGCTCCCGGCTCGAGGACTGTCTTTCCAACCACAGACCGCATATTAAGAAAAGTTATACTTCTGGGCCGCTGAAGTCAAGGAGGGTCCGGCGTGGGGGTGTGCGACATAATTGTGATTATCTGTGGGTTGTCTTTTTTTGTGGCTTGTATCTGGACGTATATGTTACGCTCAGAAGACAGGAGGGACTATGCCCGAGACACTTTCGAGTTTGGAAAAGAAGAGGAGTTTGTTGCTC